>NZ_BAAAFZ010000014.1:48340-62191 GCF_039523795.1 Craurococcus roseus
GACCCGGCCGCCCCGCCGCATCGTCTTGGGCGTCGATGCGAAGCCGCCGGGAGGCGCCGGAGGGCACGTGCCAAACATGGCGAGGTGCGCCGTTTCGGCCGGGCCGGGAGACGGAGGACTTCGGGGCGGAGCTTCCTCCGGCATGGCGTCCCTCCGCGACGAGGAGCATGGAACGCGGGTGCATCGCCGCGGTTCGATGCCGGTCCGGCAGGGTCAGGGCCACAGGGGACGCGCCCTCCGGCGCGCTCGGTGTCCGCCGCCGTTTCCTGGCCGCGCTCCTCGGCCACTTCGTGCGTGGCTCGCTGGCCGTCACCGGGGCCGTTCAGCCCCGCCGCGCGTTCGGCCGCGCCGCGGCGCCGCGGCGCCGAACCTCCTGCGCGCCCCCGGCGCGGCGCTCCCCCGCGATCTCCCTTTCGGAGGCAGCATCGGCCGCCGCCGCCTCCTGCACCGTCTCCTGCTCGCCGGGCGCCCCGCCGCGCCCGTGGCCTTCGATCAGCCGCGCCAGCGTGGCGTGCGTCTCGTGGAAGCCGCCGCCATCGCGCGTCGCCAGGAACGGCCTCCCGTCCAGCGTGAAGACGCGGCGCTGCATCGACAGGCGGGCGACCTCCGCATCCGTCGCGGGGAGGAACGCGCAGCCGCACGCCTCCGCGGCCGCGACTTGCTCCCGGGTCAGGTCCACGCGGCTCCTCCCTCGTGCATTCTGATCGCGGCCCCGCACGGCGCGGCGGGACGGCGGGAGCGGGACCGCCACGGCGGCCGTCGCCTTGAGCCCCGTCGTCGGCGGATCGTCACGGCGGCGCCGCGGAGGCGCCGGTCGCATCGGCAGCGGCGGCCGCGGCCTCCTCACAGCGCCAACGCCAGCGCCTCGTCCTCCCAGGGTCCTCGGACGAAGGCGGCCACCTCGTACGCCCCGTCGTCGGACCACAGCACGCCGAGCACCCGCGCGCCGTCGTGCCGCAGGTCGAGTCCGTAGGGCAGGTCCGGCCGCGTGCGCTGCCGCTCCACGGCGTGCCGGTAGCCGGGCGAGGACGCCTCGTCTGGCGACAACTCGCCAAAGGGCGTCCAGTGCTCGATCGTCCAGCGATCGACCCGCAGGGCGACCAGCCGCACGGCGCCGCGCTGAAGCTCCAGGGTGCCGTGTTCGCGGACGAGCGGCAGGAGGCGGTCGCGGATCGCCAGCGCGCGGTCGTCGCCCGAAGAAACGAGCCTCAGGGTCATGCGCTCCTCCACCGCGTTTCCGGACCGCCCGTCGTCCGCCGCGCGGCCGAGCATGCCAGAGCGAGGCGGCGATGGCAGGGCGCAGGCGCGCCGATCCCCTTGGACCGTGGCACCGGTACGCGCCAACCGCCCCGGATCACAGGGCAGCCACCCGCCCCAGCGCGGCGGCGTCGGGCGGCGCCGATGGACCGGTCCGTCGTCCCGGTGCCGGTGCCGGTGGCCGGGCCATGCTAGAGGCCGCGGACGCCGCCGAGCCCGCCGCCGAAGATCAGGTACAGGACCAGCACCACCAAGAGCAGGCCGAGGATGCCGCCGAAGCCGCCGCGGCCGTAGTAGCCCGACCGGTAGCCGTAGAAGCCGCCGCCCCCGAACAGCAGCAGCAGCACCACGACGATCAGAACCAGCGTCATCCCGTGTCCTCCCGGTCGCGCCGCCAGTGTGGGCGCTCAGCCGCCGCTGGGGAACTCGCGGCCGCCGCGCCTAGGCCACGCCTGGCCGCCGTTCCGCATCGTCGATGCGAGGCCGATCTCGCCGGACCGGTGTCGGCTTCGGCGCGTCAGGAGGTCTCGCCGCGGTCGCCCTCGCCGCCGGGCGGTGGCTCGTCGGCCGGGGGGCAGACGGTGACCCGACCGCCCCTGGCGTGGAACTCGGCGACCATGCGCGCCGCGTCGGCCTCGTCCGGCTTGCCGCCAGCGGCCAGGGCGGCGTCCTTCTGCGCGGCGACGTGGAAGCGCGCGCGCCCCGCCTCGGCCCGCTTCGCGGCGGCATGGCCGGTCGTCCCCGCCCCGGCGGTTCGTCCATCGCTGTCGTTCTGCATGGCGCCGAGCATACCACGGCCGCGAACGGCGTCGGGGCCGCGCCCGCATCACCTGACCGTCAGCGTGGGCGCGGCCGTGGCTCGGGCTCGGGCAGGCGGGCATCGACCATCCCGTCAGCGAGCGCCGACTCAGGCGAGCCGGAGGTTCGCCGCCGCCTGCTTGCCCCGCTCCGTCACCACCTCGTAGGTGACCCTCTGGTTCTCGTCGAGCCCGTTCAGGCCCGCCGCCTGCACGGCGGTGATGTGGACGAACACGTCCTTGCCGCCGTCCTCGGGCTGGATGAAGCCGAAGCCCTTGTCGGGGTTGAACCATTTCACGGTGCCGGTGGGCATGCGACCTTCCCTCTGAAACCCGAGGCGTTGTGGCCCGTGCCGACAGGAACCGCAAACGCGGCGGCACCGGCCAGCACCGCGGCACCGGGAGCAGATGGAGGAGCGGACGCCCGCCCTCCCCGGCCGGGGAGGGCCGCCGGTCCGGAATGGTCGGCGCCGCGCCACCTTCGCTTGGCATCGGCCGATCTCCGCGCTTTTCAGCGACTCGCGGCCCATCCCCGGAAGGCATTTGCGGTGGCCTCGTCCGCGGGGAAGAAGCACTCGACGCGCACCTCCTGCGCCGCCACGTCCTGCGGCGTGCCCAGGGTCGAGATCGTTGTGAACAGGTTGAGGGCCGTCTCGCCCTTCACGACGCGCATGGCGAGCACCGGTTCGCCCTCGCCCTCTGCGGCGGGCAGGGCCGCGACGCCCGGCACGTCCGGGTAGCCCAGCAGCCGGTCCAGCAACGCGGCCGTCTCCGCGGTTCCGTCGTGGAGCGCGTCGGCCCGGACCCCGCGCACGAAGTGCAGCGCGACCTCCCGCCAGTTCGCCACCAGCGGGCGCAGGCCGTCGGGCGCAAGCAGTGCGTCGGCGAGGTTGAGCGGCCGCGCCGGGTCCGGTTCGAACGGCGGGCCGCCCGTCAAGAACCCGACCATGCGCCGCGCGCCCGTGTTGGCCCGGAGCAGGTTCCAGCGGCGGTCGAACGCGAACGCCGGGAAGGGCTCCTGCTGCCCGAGCATGAAGCCGAGCGCCCGGTCCACCGTGGCGGCTTCCGGCGCCCCGAGGGCGCTCTCGCGCCAAACCGGCGCGAACCCGGCCGTCAGCAGCAGCGCGTTCTGCTGCCGGTAGGGGAGGTCCAGCGCCGCCGCGAGGCGCAGCACCATCTCGCGGCTCGGCGCGGTGCGCCCGAGTTCCAGAAAGCTGACGTGCCGCTGCGACACCTCGGCGGCGTTGGCGAGCGCGAGTTGCGACATCCCGCGCCGCTCCCGCCACCGACGCAGCCTCGACGGGAAGTCCGATCCTGCTGCCGCCACGACTACTTGCCATGTAGTTGCGGACCGGCATGTTCGCAGGTTCCCCTGCGCCCAGGGAGGGCGAAAGGCATGGGCGAGCGGTTCGGGGTCGGCGTGGCGCTCGCGTCCAGCGCCCTCGGGGGTACAGCGGCGGCGGTGACGCGCTACCTCGTGGGCAGCGCGGACCCGGTGACGTTGGCGGTCCTGCGGTTCGGCATCGGCTTCCTGTGCGTGCTCCCGGTCGCGCTGCTGCTCCGCGTGCGCTGGCCGCCGCGGGCTGACTGGCCGAAGGTCGCAGCCCTTGGCGTCGCCCTCTTCGCGGTGTTCTTCGTGCTCTACAACATCGCGGTGGGCTACACGACCGCGGCCCGCGCCAGCCTCGCGCTCGCCACCCTTCCGTTGCAGACGATGGTCGTCGGCGCCGACCTCGGCGTGGAGCCGCTGGGCTGGCGCAAGGCGGCGGGCGTCGCGCTGGCCGTGGCGGGCGTGGCGCTCGCGCTCGCGTCCGGTCTTGCGGACGCGCCGCCCGGCGCGTGGCGCGGCGAACTCACCATGGCCGGGGCGGTGCTCTGCATGGCGTTCTACAATGTCTGGTCGCGGCCGTGCATCCGGCGTTCGAGCGCCCTGGGTTTCCTGACGGTCGGCATGGGCTTCGGCGCGGCGGCGCTGGTGGCTGCGGTGTCCCTGTCGGGCGGCCTCGCGGCCCTGCACGGCTTCGGCGCCCGAAAATGGGTCGCGGGCCTTTACCTCGGCGCTGGTGGCGGCGCGCTCGCCTTCGTCCTCTGGGTCGTGGCGCTCAACCACGCGAGCCCGACGCGCGTGGCCAACACCATGACAGTGAATCCGGTCGCGGCGGCCTCCCTGGCGGCCCTGCTCGTCGGCGAGCCCATAACGCTCAACCTAGTGCTCGGGCTGGTCGCCGTGTTCGCCGGGATTTGGCTGGCGACTAGCGAGCCCAGGACGGTCGCGGCCACGCGGTAGACCTCCTGGTGCCACCGCGGGTCCATGGGTGCGCCCCTGCCTCGCTCGCCCCCGGACCGCGGGCCTCATCCGGGCGGCGCCAGCCCGTCGGCCATCATCAGCGCGACGACCCGCGCCTCCACCTCGTCCGGGTCAGCGACCGTCGTCCGGCCCGTGCCGCCCTGCCCGCCCAGCATCTCCGCCAGAGCGCGCCCCAGGAACTCCATGCGCCGCGGGTGGTCGTACAGCGCCCGGCGGCGCTCCTCGTCGGCCAGCAATGCGATCAGCCGTTCCCGCTCCTCGTCGGGCCAGCCCTTCTCGCGCGCCAACCGGGCGCAGGCCGCCGCGAGCCGGTCGTCTTGATCGTCGTGCATGCCGAGGGTCCCTGCGGGAAGGACCGATGGATCGTCAAGGCTCGGCGGCGCGATCGGCGCGCCACAGATCGACCGCGGCATCGACGGCCGCCCGGATCGGGAAGAGGTGGCAGCGCGCGGAGCCGACCATCCCCGTCCTGATCACGCCCGCCTCCGCCAGCAAACGGCCGACCTCCGGGAAGCGCCAGGACCCGAAGGGCGGCACCCGGTAGCGCACCCAACGGCGCTCGCCATCCACCAGCACCGGCGAGCCTTGCTCCACCGCGGGCCGGTCCGGCCAAGCCCGGCGCTCGGCGAGGTGGAGCGCCGTGCAGCGGTCGAACCCCACCCCGAGCAGCAGCACTTGCGCCCCGATCTCGTATAGGCGGCCGAGCGGCGAGTCCTCGCCGAACGGGTCATCCAACGACTGCCGACCGGCGATCCGCTCCGCCTCGGGTCCGCGCGCCGCGAAGGAGCGGGTCGGGTGCGGGCCGCGCAGCGCGCCGGGCCACGTTCGGAAGTGCTCCGCCACCGCGCCCATGCGTCGCGTCGGCGTGGTCCTCGGGTCGTAAGCGGGCATGCTGGCGCGAACCGCCTCGTGCCACGCGGCGGGGATGGCGGGCTCCACCCAGTCTGCCGGGTCCTTCAGGCCCGAGGACTGCGCGGGCATGACCAAGGTGCCCGCCCGCCCAGCGCGTCACGCAGCGCCTCGACGACCGCGACGGCGCCGCCCGACACCCAACCGATGGCATGCAGCGAGCAGTGGACGAGCACGGTATCGCCCGCGCTGAGGCCGAGGCGGCGCAGGTCGGCGCCCAGGCCCTCGCGCGTCCGCGGGCACGGCGTCGACGCGATCGCAACCGCCTCCGCACGTTCAGGCGGCGTCACCGGGGCTTGCTTCAAGGAAACCTCCCCCGTCCTGCCGGGGCACCCGGCCTCGCGGGACCTCGCCCCGCACCGCGCGCATCCTCGCACTCCCGACAGCGACCGCCAGGGTGCTCCGCCTGCGACGGCGAGGCGTGTCCTCCCCGCGGCTAGGGCACGCCGTCCTCGTCGAGCCAGTCCTCCTCACCGCTCGTCCCGCGCTTCTCCAGCCACGAAGCGTAGGGGATCACGTACATCTGGTAGGCGTCCGGGCTCAGACTCTTGCCGGTCCCGTCCTCGAATTCGGCCTCGTACAGCGCGACGCGCGCGTCGTCGGGGCCGTCGAAATGCACGGCGTGGATGCCCGGGTCGCCCTCCAGCCAGCACCGCGGCGCGGCCGTCTCCCAGCGCAGGCCGTGGTTTTTGAACCAGTCGAAGTGCCGCTTCCTCGACGGGTGGTCGCGGTCGAAATCGAACGGCGACGTGCCGAACTGGACGAAGAACATGTCGCGCTTGGCGTCGGCCATGATCTGGTCGATGGAACGCATGATCGTGGGCAAGGTTGAGGTCTCCGGCGTCGTGGGCATCGGGGCGCCGTCGTGGTGTGCAGCACCGCCGTCGCGTCATGGCGGCATCATGCGGCATCGGCGCCGCGGATCGGGCTGTTCGCGAGGGGTCGTGATGCATCGCGAGCGGACGTGATCGGCCGTTCACCGCCGAACACGTCGCGCTCGGCCCTCGCGCGCAGGTGAAGCGCGGACGCGCTTGGCGCGCCGACTCTTCGGCTCCTGCCACATCGGCGCCATCGCGCGGCCGGGCAACCGACACACCGCGATGTCGCATTGAAGTAATGGGCACAGGAGAGAGTGCGTCGATGCATCGGATCATCGCCACGACGTTCGCGGCCGTGCTGGTCGGCGTCGCCACGCTGGCCTCGACACCGGCCCCCGCGGCCGGGAGGAGCTTGGCGCCTTTCACGGCTCGCGATCTCTTCCAGCCCGCTCAGTTCTACGGCGGCGGGCCGTACCAGGGCGACGATTGGGAGCGGCGGCGGCACCGGAGGGAATGGCGCCGGGAGCGCGACGAGAGGCGCATCGAGGAGGCAGCGCGCCGCGAGGCGTGGCGGATCGAGCGCGAGCGCGAGGAGCGCCGGGCGTGGCGGCGCGCCATGCGCGGGCAGCACGGGTACGGACCGGCCTACGGGTACCGGAGTTGGTGATGGCCGCGTCGCACGCGAAGGGCGGCCGGGATGCACATCGGTCGGTGTTGGCGGCGTCGCCACGGGGCGCGTTCGCCGCAGCCTTGGCCGCGTTGCGCCGGTGGTGGACGGCGGGGCGGCGCTACCGGCCGGAGCGGCGGTACATGCGCGGAGGCGCGCACCCCGCGGGGCAGCCATCCACGCGCGGCTGACCGCACCCGGCCGCTCAGCGCCCCCGTCGCCGCTGTCCCGCCCGGTCCGGCGGAGGGTCTGGTTTCTGCCCGAGGGCGTCATGGCGACATGTGGCCGCGCGACGAGCACGTCGACGGACACGCGCGTCGCTGCGGGGCCGAGACCGCGGTCGTCGCGGAGGTCTGGGAGGGGTGTGCCCGTCACGTTAACGGGAACGTCGCCGTCTGATCGCAAGGGCCGCGCGGGTAGCGGCGGACGCTGCGTGGCGCGTGGTAGGCGAACCAATGCCTCCGCGGGGCGCTCCCCCCGAATTCGACGAAGGGAACACCCATGCGAAGAGCCACGATCGCCTTACTCGCCGCTACCGCCCTCGGCGCGATGTCCGCCGCCGATGCCCGGGCGCAGACCGCCCAGGACACCCTGGGCCGGGTGCTGGAAGGATTGCAGGGGGGCCAGCAGGACCAGCGGCGCGACGACCGCGGCGGCTACCGCGACGAGGACCGCCGCCGGGACGACAGGGGCTACCGCGACGAGGACCGCCGCCGCGACGACAGAAGCTACCGCGACGAAGACCGGCGGCGCGACGACAGGGGCTACCGCGACGCGGACCGGCGGCGCGACGACCGGGACATGGATCGCCGTGGCGGGCGGGAAGGCGATGACCGCCGCCCCGCCGCCGCGGACTCGGACCGCGGCTACGACGACCGTCGGCGGCGCCTCGACGACGAGCGCCGCCCGTTCGACGAGGAGCGTCGGCGCACGGACCGCGACCGGCGCTAGGCGCCCGGCGGCCCGGGCCATCGCAGGCCGCCGCCCCGCCGCCGCTCACGCGCGGGCGGCGGGCGTCCTCGCCAGCAGCGGCGGGAGGATCAGGCCGACGCCGATCCCCCACGCCCCGTTGATCAGGACCGAAACCAGCATGCGGAGCGGGACGAAGCCGCCCGCCACCGGCTGGCCCTTGAGCGGCGCCACGACGAACCAGCCGACGGCAGCGGCGAGCATGCCGAGCCCGAGCCCCAGCAGCCACACCGGCGCGCGCGGCAGACGCGGCAGCGCGAGGCCGAAGGCGGCGCCGTAAAGCCCGCCCCAGAAGCACAGGCTGGCGATCAAGGGCACCCCGAGCGGCGGCACCGGTCTGGTCGGGTAGGGCGCCGGCGGCATGATCCCGGCGGCGTGCAGCAGCGCCCACATGCCTTGGTGGAAGGTCAGCACGGACAGGACGGCGGCGGCGAAGCCGAGCAGGGCGCGCGTCGGTGCGGTCATGGCGCAGACTCCTCCTGATTGCTTCCGCGGTGCCCGGCGAAGCCGACCGGCAGCCAACAAGGGCCAACCATCGGGAGGACCGCGCGTGGACACCGGACCGGCCGCGATGGTGGACCTCCTTTGGCGCCTCGCCTACCGGGTCGGCTTCCGCGCCGCCCGCCTATGGTGGCGGCTGCGCCGTCCCGCCCACGACGGCGCGGTGGTGGCGGTCTGGTGCGGCGGCCGCGTCCTCGTCGTCCAGCAGTCCTACCGCGCCAGCCCGTCCTGGCCCGGCGGCGGCATACGCCGCGGAGAAGACCCGCGGGAGGCGGCGCGGCGCGAACTACGGGAGGAGCTTGGGCTGGAGGTCGCCCCGGACGACCTCGTGCTGGCGCGGGAGATGGAGGTCGACTGGGACCACCGGCGCGAGCGCGTGCGCGTGTTCGAACTGCGGCTGGACGAGGAGCCGGTGCTCCGGGTCGACAACCGCGAGGTCGTGGCGGCGCGGTTCGTCGACCCTCAAGCGCTCCTGGCCGAGCCTGTCCTGCCGCCGTTCATCCGGGCGTACCTCAAGGAGCGGGTCGGCGGCGGCGGATCGCCGTCGGCGGCCTACGGTACACCTCCGCGAACACCGCGTTGAAGCGGCGCAGGCTGCCGAAGCCCGCCCGCAGCGCCACCTCGGCCATCGGCAGGTCGGAAGCGAGGTTTCCCGACCGTGCAGCAGGGCTAAACGTGCCGCGTGGCTGCTGCCCCGCACCTTCACCTCGCGGTCCTGCCGCCCGGCGTGGGGTGGTGCCAGGCCGGACGGGCGCCGAGGGGGCGGACCGGCCACGAGCGCATAGAGCCGGAACGGGAAAGCAGGCCACTTCTCAATCATAAATTGAAACAACATCTGGGATGTTGTAGCGAATGGGCGTGCGCCGACGAGCGGCGCCGCACCCCGGAACCGCCCACCACCTGAGGTCCCCATGCGCCGCAGCGCCCCCGCCACCGCCGCCGTCCTCCTCGCCGCCCTCAGCCTTTCCGCCTGCGGCCGGAGCCCCGGCGAGCGGGCGCTCACGGGCGGCCTGATCGGCGCCGGGGCGGGCGCTGGCGTGAGCGCCATCGCGGGCGGCGACCCCCTGACCGGCGCGCTGCTCGGCGGCGGCCCCGGCGCGGTGGGCGGCGCCGTCACCGCGCCGTACCGGGGCGGCTACGGGCCGCCCCCCGGCCACCACCGCGGCCGCCGCAAGGGGCACTACTACTACTGAAGCCGCGCGGGGCGCCGCGGCCTTCGCGGCGGAGCCGTGGCGTCGCCGGAACGCCGTCGCGGCGCCGCCCACGGCGCCGAGCACGCCACCGGGATGCGGCGCATGCTGGCGGCGGCGGTGCGCGAGGGCACCGGCCGGGCCGCCGATCCGGGCTTTCTGGGCGGCGGGCAAGACGGGCACCACCAGCGGGAACCGCGACGCGTGGTTCGTCGGCTTCACCGGGCGCTTGGTGGCGGGCGTGTGGCTGGGCAACGCGGCGTCGGGCACCCGCATGAACGGCGTCTCCGGCGGCGGGCTGCCAGCCCGGGTATGGCGCTCGGTGATGGTGGACGCCGCGAGGGCGTGATCGCGGCTGCCTGTTTGCAGGCCCCCGGCCGTTCGGCCACTGCGCCCGGCATCCGCCATGCCTTCCACGCAGCGGGTCGAAAACCCCTGACGCCGGGCGAGGCGGACGCCTGGAGGTGTCCAGGAGAGCAGCATCCCTCCCGGCATGGCTTCGGGCATCGGGCCGGGTATAAGCGCCGCCCCACAGGAACGGCGCCCCATGCGCGACGCGGCGACGACCGCCTTCAAAGTCCGCGAAAACCGCTGTAGGCGCGCGCTCGGCCGCATGGGCCACAGGCTGGAGAAGTCGCCCCGCCGCGACCCGCGCGCCTCCGACTTCGGCCTCTACAGGATCGTCCCAACGGCCGGACCGCGGCCATCCGGCGACGGCTTCGCCATGTCCCTGCCGGAAGTCGAGGCGTGGATCGAGGGCGCACCGGCGGGGGGCGCGAGACCTGCGGCGTCGACGAGGCCGACGGCGCCCGCGGCGGCGAAGGGCGGTGGCCGCGCGGTGCCGCACGTGGGCGACTGCCGCGCCGTGCTCCGCCGCCTGCCCAGGGACCGCTTCCGCGCCTGCGTGACGAGCCCGCCCCACTACTTCGTGCGCAGCAACGGGCACGCCGACGAGATCGGCGTGGAGGAATCGCCCGCCGCCTATGTGGCGGCGCTGGTCGGCGTGTTCCGGCAGGTCCGGCGCGTGCTGCACCCGCAGGGCACGCTGTGGATCGTCATCGACGACACCTACTGCACCCGCCGCGTCATCCGGAAGGACGGCAAGCGCAGCGTCGCCCGCGACATGGCCACGGGCCGGAACACCCAGGCGAAGTGGAGCGAGGCGGCGGCGGAGGGGCGCGCCATGTACAGCAGCCGGATGGCCAAGCACGGGCTTAAAGAAAAGGATTTGATGCTGCTCCCGGCGCGCCTCGCCTTCGCGCTCCAGGCCGATGGCTGGTGGGTGCGCTCGGCCATCGTCTGGACGAAGCCGAACTTCGCGCCCTCCCCGGCCGACGACCGGCCGGTCCACGGGCACGAGACGGTGCTGCTGCTCAGCAAGAGCAAGCGCTACTGGTTCGACGCTTCGGCGCTGCGCGAGCGGTCGGCTGACGGGCGGCAGCGGCCGGGCCGGGACGTGTGGGCGGTCCGGCCCAGCACCTGGAAGGGCGACCACACCTCCGCATTCCCGGTGGAGTTGGCGGCGAAGTGCGTGCTGGCGGGCGCGCCGCCGGGCTCGTGGGTGCTCGACCCCTTCGCCGGGACGGGTACGACGGGGATGGCCGCCGTGCAGCACGGCAGGAACGCCGTCCTGGTCGAACTCGACCCCGGCCACGCGCGGACGATCCGGAAGCGGCTAGGCGATCGGCTCCACGCGCCATCGACGGGCGGGCGGGCCGGAGGCGCCGGAGACGCCAAGGCGGCCCACCGCGCGGGAGTCCCCGCCACACGGCGGCATAAATAGCCAGCAGCAGTAACGGGAGGAGCGCCGATGCGCGCCAGCGAGTTCATGACCCGGATTCACGACCGCCGCATCCGGAACGCAGGCGCGCCTCTGCGCGCGACGGCCCGGCCGCACGGAGCCGACTGCCTACCGGAGGGCGGCCGTGACGCACGCGGCGGGCAGGCCGGTCCGCGGAAAAGCCGCCCGTCGGCTGTGCCCTCGCGCGGTTCGCGCCGTCATCGGTGACCGTCCGCCGCCGTACGCTGGAGGCGGCGGCCGCCCAGGAGCGCGTCATCGCGGCATTGACCACGAGCCACCCGCACGTGGCCGACCGTCTCCTGCGCTGCATGGCGGCGAGGACGACGCGGCGCAACGGCGGCGGCTATCCCTGGACCTGCCGCGGCGCCGGGTGCACTTGGTGCGGCAAGACCAGGGCGCGCCGATGGTGGGTCGGCTTGCGCCGCTGGGCCACCTCGGAGGGCACTCCGGCCAGCCTCGCCGTCCTGCCTTGGCCGCACCGCCCGGGCGAGCTTCGCGCCGCCGTGCAACGCTTGCGTCGTGCGCTGCGGGACGTCCGAGACCGCACCGCGAGGCGGCGGCCATCGTGGTGCGGCGTCGCAATGGCGGGGCTGGCGACCGGCGACGGCGTGGCAGTCGTGCTGATCAGCCACCCCGATGTCGCGCGCCCGGAGGCCGCCGCCGCCCTGCGCAAGCGCTGGCCCGGGGTGGAGATCGTCGAGGTGGGCGCGCTGGAGCCCTCCTAGGCGATGTCGACCGAGGACGCCGCCGAACTCGCGCGCATCCGCAGGGGCGTCGAACCGCTGCGCATCGTCGTGCTGCCTCAACGGGCGGCGCATGCGGGGGAGCACGGCAGCATCGAGGTGGCCGACGCGGCGGGGTGGATGGAGCCCATGCCGGTCGCCTTCTGAGATGGCCGCCGGTGCGGAAGGGCATGACGCGGCGGTCGGCCTGTAGGCCCGACGCGCTACTTCAGCCTGCCGCGCCGCGCCTTCCCCGCGACCATCCACCGCGGCGTCGGCGGCTGGCCCGCGCGCCACTGCCTCACCACGCGCGCCCCAGGTGCGCCGGTCTGCGCCGCCGCGACCCCGGCCAGCGTCTCCTCGGCCTCGGACGGCCCTGCCCCGGCCTCGATGGCGGGCGCCGCGTCGGCATCGGCCGGTGCCGGTCGCCGCCGCGGCGCCCTGTCCCTTCGCCGGGGGGCCACCGCCGCTCCGCGTCGGCCCTGCTCCGTCTCGGGCTCGGTCGGGCCGGGCGGCGGTTCGGCGCCGCTCCGCACGTCGTGCCCCGGCCCGGGTGCCGCGTCGGCTTCGGCCTTGTGTGTCGGCGCGGCGGGCCGGTGCGCCTCGATCAGCGCGGCCAGCGTGCCCCAGGTCTCGAAGAAGCCGTCGCGCGCCGCGACGAACGGCTCTCCGCGGACGAGGAAGATGCGGCGCTGCATGCCGAGGCGCCGGACCTGATCGTCCGTCGCGGGGGTGAGCACGCAACCGCAAGCTCCGGCGGCCCTGACTTGGCCGGGCGTCAATTCCAAGATGCTGTTCCGGTGATGGTCCGAGGCTGAAGAGCCGCATGAGTGATGAACAAATGCGGTCCCATACCGCTCGCCTGTGTAGCCGCGCCAGGAGGGCCGACCAAGCGGGAAAGTGCCCATTTGGGTGTTGGCGATCGGCCCGCCGACCGCTGGAGATAAATACCGCCGGACCAGACCAGAAGGAGTCCGGCATGACACTCGACGACATCTACGAAACCACGAAGGCACGCGGCCTCACGCGTTCGTTGCGCCACTTCTCCACCCGGTTCTTGGGAAAGGCTCCCAACTACGCGGCCGACACGGGGCTGGAGCGGTGCAGCGCCGACGCGCTGCTGCGACTGCACCGGCGCCTGGGGGAACTGCGGCAGGCGGACCTCCAGGAACGGGTGGTCGACCGGCTCCTCGCCGCGGGAGAGCGAGGCGGCGACGCCCGGGTGGTGCGGCGTTGATCGCCCCGTCGTACGGCCGCTCCGCGGCGTCGGCCGGAGCCGCGGGCTTGCGCAAGCTCCTGGGAGGCATCAGAGCCGCGCGGGCCACGCGCATCTGGCCGGAGGTCACCGACCCGACGGACGCCCAGCGCGCGGCCATGCCCCACGGGGTCGACTGCGAAGGCGTCACGGTCCACGACCTCGGACCGATCTTCGGCGCCGAACTGCACCGCCTCAAGCGCTGGTGCCGCGAGCACCGCGAAGGAGCCTTCTCGGTCGAGCCGATCCGCGACCCGGCGACGCGGCAAGACACCGGGCGCCGCTTCCGCTTCTCGCGCCTGGAGGACGCGGCGCTCTTCCGCCTGTCCTGCCTCTAGCGGCCCGGCACCGCCGACGCCACCCAGCCGGTAAACGGCGGCTCCCCGCATTCGCCGCACCACAGGCTCCGGTGCAGCCCCACGAGGTGGAGCCGCGCGTCCCTGCCGACCAGCACCGCGAGGTCGGCGCGACTGTAGGTCCGGACGCGGCAGTCGCAGCGCAGCCGCACCGCCTCGTCGCGCGCGAGGTCGGCCACCGTGTAGCTGTAGGCGGGGTCCATGGCTGGACAAAAGTAGAACAACGGCCCTCCGCCGCAAGGGGCGGGTCGCGCGAGGGGGCGGGTCGCGCGAGGGGGCGGGTCGCGCGAGGGGGCGGGTC
>NZ_BAAAFZ010000014.1:62218-63242 GCF_039523795.1 Craurococcus roseus
TCGGCTACCGCCACCGGTCCCGTTCGCGCTCAGGGGTCCAGGCCGCCACGTCCTCCTCGGCGACAGGCATGCACGTCGGGTGGTCGTACTCGTCGAACACCGTCTTCGCCAGCGCGTAGGGCGGCCCGTCGAACCAGCTTGGGTCCTTCCGGGGATCGATGGCGGTCCGGGTCTCCGGCCCGCGCCTCCCACGGCGGACCTTCACCTCCGCGAACTCCGTGCTGTCGATCCGGATCGCCACCACCACGCGGGTGCCGATGTCGGTGCAGAGCCACAGGGAATGGCCGTTGTTGGCGAAGACGCGGCCGATGGCGAAGTCACGAAGCTCCATGCGCCCCCTTAGCACCGCCGCGCCCGGGGCGGCGCCGCACGATCCCGCGCCGCGCGGGGATTTGCCGCCGCAAGCGCGGACTCTATCGTCGCCGCGTGCCGCCGACCGACTCGCCTCCGCCGCTCCGCGTCAACCGCGCGCCCGTGCTGACGCTCTGGGCCGCCGTGGTGGCGGAGCGCCTGGGCCACCCCGAGGAGACGGCGCTGACGCTGGGCAGCGCCGTAGCGGGCACCGCCGCCCGCGCCAAGGCGCGTCGGCTGGGGATCGCGGAGGACCGTTCGGAGGACGACGGCCAGCGTCGACGTGGAGACGCCGCTGAGGGGAGCCGCGCCGTCCGGCTCCTGGGGCGCGAAATCTTGGTGTCGCGCTCCGACGGCGGCGTGCTGCTCGCGGCGCACGAGGAGCGCCCGCAGTCGCCCGCCTCCGTGAGGACTTATCTGGCGCGCGCCTTCGGCGACCGACTGGGCGAGGTCCGGTCCGCCATGGAGGCGCTGGCGGCGTCGCTGCCCCCGGACGAACTCAACAGGGTGGGTTTCCGGCTCTACGAGCGCTTCCGCCCGGAGGTGCCGGAGGGTGTCGAAGGGTGGGGCAAGAAGGCGGTGCTCGACATCGGGCGGATCAGGAAGGCGTTGGAGTGATGCACTTTTGCTCTGTTGAAACCCTGGCCTGCCCTGGGGCGCTTGGGTCGGCTTT
>NZ_BAAAFZ010000015.1:0-176287 GCF_039523795.1 Craurococcus roseus
CCAACGTGGCCCGCGACGGCACGGCGGGCGGCGACCGGGCGCGCGCCGAGGCGGATGCGCTGGCCGCGGCGCGTCTCGCGCGCGCGGCCGGGGTGCCGGCGGTGCTGGTGGACACCGCGCCGCGCCCGCGCCCCTTCGCCCGGCAACTGGCGGCGGAGATGGGGGGACGGTACCTGCCGCTTCCCGCCGGGAGCGGGACCGCCGATGCCCTGGCGGGCGCGGTGCGGCGGCCCGCCGCGCCGTGACGGGGCGTTGCCCGCGGGGCTCCGCCGCCCATCTCTCCCCCATGCGCGCGGTGTGCGGCGGCCCTATCCCGAAAGCTGCGGTCCGGTGAGCGACCGGCCCGTCTGGTCGCGCGACGGCCGCGATTGGCCGAACCGCGAGGCGAGCCGCTTCGTCGAGGCCGGGGGGCTGCGCTGGCATTTGCAGGTGGCGGGGCAGGGGCCGGTGCTGCTGCTGGCCCACGGCACCGCGGCTTCCACGCATTCCTGGCGGGCGTTGCTGCCGCTGCTCACGCGGAGCTTCACCGTCGTGGCGCCCGACCTGCCGGGCCACGGCTTCACCTCCATGCCGGCTGCCCCCGCCCGGGGCCTGTCGCTGCCCGGCATGGCCGAGTCGCTCGGCGCGCTGGTGCGCGCGCTCGGCGTCGCGCCCGCCTTCGCCGCCGGCCATTCCGCGGGGACCGCCGTGCTGCTGCGCATGGCGCTCGACGGGCGCATCGCCCCGGACGCGGTGGTCGGGCTGAACGCCGCCCTGATGCCGATCGGCCGGGAGCACGCCGAGTTCTTCACGCGCACGGCGAGGTTCCTCGCCGGCCTGTCCTTCGTGCCGAAGGTCTTCGCCTGGGGCGCGTCCAACCGATCGGTGGCGGAACGGCTGCTGCGCGACACCGGTTCGGCGATCGACGGGCGCGGGGTGGAGCTGTACGCGCGGCTGTTCCGGCATTCCGGCCACCTGTCGGCGGCGCTCGGCATGATGGCGAACTGGGATCTGCGGCCGCTGCTGCGCGACCTGCCGCGGCTCCGGCCGCCTTTGACGCTGGTGGTCGGCACCCGCGACCGCACCATCCCGCCGTCCGACGCGCAGCGGGTCAAGGAGGTGCTGCGCTCCGCCCGAATTGTGATCCTGCCGGGCCTCGGCCACCTCGCCCACGAGGAGCGGCCGGAGCAGGTGGCGGAGATCGTGCGGCGGGTCGCGGCGGAAACGGCGGCGGTGGCGCCCGCGTCCGCCTGACGGCGCCGCGGGGTAGCGTGGGAGGGGCCGATGGCGGCGCAGCATCCCCCGGCGGTGGAGGCCCCCGGGCGGGCGGGCCGAAGCGCCGCCGGCGCCGTGGCGGCGCCGCTGCCGCGCGACCACCCGCAGCGGCAAGCGCTGAACGACGAGGTCCACGCCCGGCCGCCCGAACCGCTGGCCGGGCCGCTGCGCGCCTCCTACGTCGCGCTGCTCGGCGACGCCGCCCAGCGGGAAGCGGCGCTGGACGCCGTGCGCGACCTCGCCCGGCGCTCCGGCGCCCGGACGCTGCCCGAGCCGGGCGCCAGCCATTACAGCGCCGATTTCGGGGCGTTCCGCCTCCGCTGGGAGCGGCACGGCGAGTTCACGCGCTGCATGGTGGTCGCGCCCGGCATTGGCGGCGACGACCCCTTCGCCGAGCCGGCGATCGGCGCCCTCCCGGACGGTTGGCTCGCCGCGGTGCCGGGCGAGGTGGTCGCGGCCGTGCATGCCGCACTGGTGCCGAGCGCCGGCGAGGGGCCGGCGCCGGACCTCGACGCGCTTTCGGGGCGCCACTTCGGCGGGAACCAGCTCATCGGCGGCGGCATCGTCGGCGGCCGGGGCGAGGCCTACACCGACTTCCGCATCCACCCGGACGGCTTCGGGCGCCTGCTGGTGCTCGACCGCGGCATGGCGCCCTGGCAGGCCGGCCGCATGCTGCAGCGGCTGTTCGAGATCGAGACCTACCGCATCCTGGCGCTGCTCGCCTTCCCGGTGGCCAAGGACCTCGCGCCTTTCCTCGGCGGGCGGGAGCGCGCCTTGGCCGAGGTCGCCACCGCCTTGATCGGCGCCGGCGAGGCGGACGAGGCGGCGCTGCACGAGCGGCTCACCCGCTTGGCCGCCGAGATAGAGAGCCGCGAAGCCGCGACGCTGTTCCGCTTCGGCGCGGCGGCGGCCTACTACGACCTGGTGCGCCGCCGCATCGCCGAGCTGCGCGAAACGCGGATCGAGGGGTTGCCGACCTTCGAGGAGTTCACCGAACGGCGCTTGGCCCCCGCCATCGCCACCTGCGCGGCGGTGGCGCGGCGGCAGGAGGCGTTGTCGGCGCGTGTCGCGCGGGTGACGCAGCTCCTGTCCACCCGCGTCGAGATTTCCCGCGAGCGGCAGGCCTTCGCCGTCCTGGCCTCCATGGACCGGCGGGCGCGGTTGCAACTCCGCTTGCAGCAGACCGTGGAGGGCCTGTCGGTGGCGGCGATCACCTACTACGTGGTCGGGCTGGTCGGCTACGCGGCAAAGGCCGCGAAGGCGGCGGGCGCGTGGCGCGTGGAGCCGGACGTCGCGGTGGGCGTCGCCGTGCCGGTCGTGGCGGGGCTGGTGGCGCTCGGCTTGCGTCGCGTGCGGCGCGGCCTCGAACGCAGGGGTGATTGAGGACGGTGCGGGCGCGCGCCGGGTCGGGGTCTTCCGGCCGGCCGCGGGCTCGGGCGTCATCGCCGGGAACCGCCGGGCCTCCGGCTGTGGCCGTCGCGCCGAAGGGGGTCCGCATGGCGGTGATGCGGGTGGTGGCGAACATCGTGGCCGATGCCGTCGGGCCGGCGCGGGCGTTCTACGGCGGCCTTCTGGGTATGGAGGTCGCAACTGCCCTTGGCTGAAGCGTGACGTTCTCGTCCGGCGCGCGCACGACGCCGCGGGTGAGCGTGGCGACCGAAAGTGGGTCCGGCACATTGCTCTCGGACATCCCGATCGGGGTGGACGATCTGAACGGAGTGTAAGAGCGGTCGGCTGGCCGCGGCTTCGGCGTGGAGTACTGCCCCGCCGATGAGCCTTGGGGCGTCAGGCGGTTCTTCGTGCGCGATCCATTCGGCCGGCTCCTCAACATCCTCGCCCATGTGAAGGCAAGATGAGCCGCTTGGTCCGGACCGGGGCGTTGAACCGTCGATTCCCGCTTGGCAGCGACTGTCAAGTCTGACTTACAATGCAGATTGTATGGATGGATTGACAGCAGCGAGGCCGCTGGCGCCGCGCGCCGACGCCGCCGCACCGCAACGGCACGATCGGCGTCCGCACGCCGTGGTGATCGGCAGCGGCTTCGGCGGACTCGCCGCCGCGGTGCGACTCGGCGCGCGCGGCTACCGCGTGACGGTGCTGGAGCGGTTGGATGCGCCGGGCGGCCGCGCCCGGGTCCATCGGCAGGACGGCTTCACCTTCGACGCCGGCCCCACCATCGTCACCGCGCCGTTCCTGTTCGAGGAGCTTTGGGCGCTCTGCGGCCGGCGGCTCGCCGACGACGTCGAACTGGTGCCCTCGTCGCCCTTCTACCGGTTGCGCTTCGCGGACGGCTCCACCTTCGACTGCTCCGCCGACCCGGCGGCGATGCGTGCCGAGGTGGCGCGGCTCAGCCCCGGCGACGTCGGTGGGTACGAGCGCTTCATGCGGCTGAGCGAGCGGATGTGCCGCGTCGGCTTCGAGGAACTCGGCCACGCGCCGTTCTGCTCCGTGGCGTCCATGGCGCGCGTGGCGCCGGACCTGCTGCGCTTGGGCGGGCTGCGGAGCGTCCACGGCCTCGTCGCGCGCCACGTGCGCGACGAGCGGTTGCGCGTGGCGTTGTCCTTCCACCCGCTGCTGATCGGCGGCAACCCCTTCTCGGCGAGCGGCCTCTACGCGCTGATCGCGCACCTGGAGCGGCGCTGGGGCGTGTGGTGGGCCATGGGCGGCACCGGCAGCCTCGTGCGCGGGCTGGTCGGGTTGGTCGAAGGGCAGGGCGGCCGGGTGCGGCTCGGCGCCGAGGTCCGGCGCATCACCGCGCGGGACGGCCGGGCGACGGGCGTTGTGCTCGCCTCCGGCGAGGCGGTGGCGGCCGAGGTGGTGGTCTCAAACGCCGACTCCGCTTGGACCTACGAGCGGATGCTGCCCCCGGAGCACCGGCGGCGGCGCTGGACCGCTGGGCGGCTGCGGCGCGCGCGGCATTCCATGGGCCTCTTCGTCTGGTACTTCGGCACCAAGCGCCGCTACGAGAACGTCGGGCACCACACCATCCTGCTCGGCCCGCGCTACCGCGGGCTGCTGCGCGACATCTTCTCCCGCAAGGTGCTTCCCCCGGACTTCAGCCTGTACCTGCACCGGCCGACCGCGACCGACCCTTCGATGGCGCCGCCGGGGTGCGATTGCTTCTACGTGCTGTCGCCGGTGCCGAACCTCGACGCCGCCAACCTCGACTGGGAGGCGGCGGCTGCGCCCTACCGGCGCGCCATCGCGCGGCACCTGTCGGAAACGCTGCTGCCGGGGCTGGAGGAGGCGGTCGTGACGTCGCGCGTGGCGACGCCGCTCGACTTCCGCGACGACCTCCTTTCGCCGCGCGGCGCCGGCTTCGGACTGGAGCCGGTGCTGTGGCAGAGCGCTTGGTTCCGTCCGCACAACAGGAGCGAGGAATTGGAGAACCTCTACCTGGTGGGCGCCGGCACCCACCCAGGCGCCGGCATCCCCGGCGTGCTGTCCTCGGCCAAGGTGCTCGACGCGTTGGTGCCCCATGCGCGCGCCGTTTGACGCGGCGGAGCACGCGGCCGACCTCGCGGCGTGCCGGGCGCTGCTGCGCGGCGGGTCGCGCTCCTTCCACGCGGCGTCGTTGCTGCTCCCGGCGCGGGTGCGGGCGCCGGCCTCGGCGCTCTACGCCTTCTGCCGCCTGGCCGACGACGCGGTCGACCTCGAGGGCGGCCGAGCGGCGGCGGTGGCGCGGTTGCGCGAGCGCCTGGCGCGGGCCTACGAGGGCCGGCCGCTGCCCATACCGGCCGACCGCGCCTTCGCTGCCGTCGTGTCGCGGCACGGCATCCCCCCCGCGCTGCCCGAAGCGCTGCTGGAAGGGCTCGCCTGGGACGCCGAGGGCGGCCGGCGCTACGAAGACCTTCCGGCGCTAGAGGCCTACGCCGCGCGGGTGGCCGGTTCCGTGGGCTGCATGATGGCGGTGCTCATGGGCGTGAGGGACCGGGACGCGTTGGGGCGCGCCTGCGACCTCGGCGTTGCGATGCAACTGACCAACATCGCCCGCGACGTCGGCGAGGACGCGCGCGCCGGCCGCCTCTACTTGCCGCTGCGCTGGCTGCGAGAGGCGGGGCTCGACCCGGACGCTTGGCTCGCGCGGCCGTCCTTCGATCCAGCGGTGGCGGCCGTGGTGCGACGACTGCTCCGGGCGGCGGAGGGCCTGTACCTCCGCGGCGGGGCGGGCATCGCGGCGCTGCCCGCGGAGTGCCGGCCCGGCATCCGCGCCGCCGGGCTGCTCTACGCGGGCATCGGGCGGGAGGTGGAGCGGAAAGGCTTCGACTCGGTGAGCGCGCGTGCCCGCGTGCCGGCCTCGCGCAAGGCCGCCCTGGTGTTGCGCGCGGCGCTGCCGATGGGCGTCGGCCGTTCCGCGCGGGAGGCAACGGCGCTTCCCTCGCCAGCGACGCGGTTCCTGGTGGACGCCGTCCCCGAAACGGCGCCGGCGCCTCCGCCCGCTTCTGGCTCGTCCGGGTGGGGTTTGGAGGCGCGCGCGGTGTGGGTGATCGACCTGTTCGCGCGCCTGGAGCGCCGGGACCGCGATGCCACGGCGCCCGCGCCCGCGACGCGTGTCGGCGGGTAACGGGAGGTGTTCCGGCACTGGGCGGGGGCGATCATGGCGTCGGCGGGCCTCGGGCTGGTGTGGCTCGCCGCGCTCCGCCGCCGCTTTGCCAAGGAGGCCGCGGCGCGCGGCGAGGCGCCGCCGCCGCTCCACCCTTCGCTAGTGCCACTGGCCGACATCGGCCCGCCGATCATCGTCTTCGGCCTGTTCGTCGCCGGTGGCCAAGCGGCGCTCGCCTTCCTCCTAACCGGCGGGGGCGGCGTCTTTTCCATGTTCGACTTGGCCGGCTTCCTGGCCCTGCTGTTCGGCTACGGCGTTTGGGTGAAGGCCAAGGTGGCCCACCGCGTCCGAACGTATCGGGGGTGAAGAGCCCGATCACGCTTTCGCCATGAGGCGGCCTGCAACTGCCGTCCGCGCTCACGTTGGATGGCGGCGCGCCGGGGCGTGCGCGACGCGGAGAAGCGCAGAATGAACTGGGAATTCTTCCTGAGCTGGCAGTTCGGCATGACGTTGCTGGCGGCCTTGGCGATAGGCATCTGGCAGTTGCGATCGATCAAGCGCAGCCGCGAAAAGCGCGGCGAGGCCGGCCACGTCAGCCACCCGCCGGCGGAAAAGGGGCCGCCGGGCGACGGCACCCCGCCGCGCTGACCCGACGGCCCGCCTCCGCTCCCGCTAGGATTCGACGACCTTGCGGTAGAGGTGCCAAGTGCCGTGGCCGAGCAGCGGCATCACCACGGCAAGGCCGATGAAGATCGGCAAACTGCCCGCGAACAGCAGGACCGCGACCGTGAGGCCCCACGCGGCCATCGGGACAGGGTTGGCCGCCACGGCGCGAAGCGAGGTGCGCACGGCCACGCCGGGCCCGACATCGCGGTCCAGCAACAGCGGGAAGGACACCACGGTCAGCGCCAGCACGGCCACCGCGAACAGGAAGCCCACGGCATTGCCGATCAGGATGAGCCGCCATCCCTCGGGCGTGTTGAAGACGAGGTTCGTGAACTCCTCGACGGAGGAGGGTCGGGCCACGGCGCCGAGGGTCGCGTCGTAGATCCACTGCGCGGCCAGCACCCACAGGCCGAAAATGACCAGCAGCATCAGCCCGAGCGCCACGATGGACAGGATCGCCGGCGACCGGAGCACCGCGAAGGCGTCGAGCCAGGAGACGGCCCAGCCCCGTTCGCGCCGCCGGCTGATCTCGTAGATCCCGAGCGCGGCGACCGGGCCCATGATCGAGAGGCCGGCGAGCAGCGGGTAGAACAGCGGCATCAGATCGCCGCCGGCCGTCGCCCGCGCGGCGATGAAGCCGATCAACGGATAGAGCAGGCCCAGGAACAGCAACTGCGTGGGCGCTGCCAGGAAGTCCTGCCAGCCCAGGCGCAAGGCGTCGCCGATGTCGGAAACGGCGATGCGCCGGATGGCCGGTTCCGCGGCCGCCGACGCCCCTGCCTGCGCCCCGACGGGCGCCCCCGTGGTGGCCGGCGCGCCGTGCCGGGAAGTCCAGGTTTCGGCCATGTTCGATCCTCCTGACGAACCGCGACCGGAGGCGGCGCGCGCGCGACCTTGGCGGCGTCGCGCCAGGCTCGGGTCGGGATCTCGCGAGGAGGCTACCACCCTCCTAGGGCGGATCGCAGGATACAATGTTCAAGTTCTGATGTACTTCGTTCCCTCGGCGCCTTGCCGCCATGCGGAGCCGGCCCAGTTGAACCCGGCACCGGACGCATCGGAGGGTGACGCCGTGGAGCAGGAGAACGCGTATTTCGCCGCGCTCAAGCTCTTCTTGGTCTTCGGTCCGCTTCTCGGCTTGGCGGCGCTGGAGTTGATCATGCTGCGGCGGGACAAGCGGCGCGCCGTGAGGGGCGAACCGTTGGTTCCGGCGCGGCGGGGCGGCAGCACGGGAGTGCGCGACGCGGCTTTGTCGGACCCGGCCCGGTAGGGACAGGGTAGGCGTCGGACCCCGCTTCTTTACCCTCTCACCTGGCGTCTCGTGTGCTTTTGGGACAAAAGACGCGGGGCGGGCGTTGGCTCGCCCAATGTAGCCTGTCCGCCTGCCCCGGCTCCACCGAAATCCCCGGTTCAGCGCCGCGCGCGGGGGACGCGGAAGGGCAGCATCGCTTGCACCCAGGGCGTTCGGAAGCGGTCGAGGGACAGGCTCTCGTGGACCGCTTGCGCCGTCTCGCCGAACATGCGGGTGGAAACCACCGAGCGGGCGTAGAAAGGGGTGTCCTCCAACGTCCGGACCACGGAGGGTTCGGCGCCCTCCTCGGCACGGAAGGGGCGCGGCATCCGCCACACTCTGGTCGGCGCCAAGCGGGCGGGTCGCGGGGCGGGCGGGGCGTCCTCGACCTCGCCGCCAGGCCGGACGCGCAGCGCCAAGGAGTGCGCGTCGCCGTCTCGGGGTTCGACGTTGTAGAGCACGCCGGCACCGCCGTCGCACAGCGGGGCGCGGCACCAATCCCAGCGCGCGAAGTCCTGCTCGAGCGGCGCGTCGCCGTCGTTGGTGTCGAAGTAGGCGGGGCCGGACCAACGCAGGGCCGGTTCCTCCAACGAAACCTCGACGCGCGCGGCGGGGGCGATGGGCGTCCAGCGGTGGCGCCGGGTGGCCGGGTCGAGGATGAAACCCCGGTCGTTGGTGGCGCCGGCGGGGCGGAGGCGGATTTCGCCACGCAGGCGCCTCGGCACCGGCGCGGTCACTTCGCGCACCTGGACGCGGAGCGAGTCGCCGTCCCAGTGCAGCGCGCTCGGGCCGATGTTGAGCGTGTCGGGGCCGCGTTCCACCACGGAGGACGGACGCTCGGTCATCGCCCAGCGGCCGCGCCCGCCGTAGAGGGCGACGTTGACGGCGCAGTGCTCCATCGGGTCGGCGCCGCCCGGACGGCGCCGCGCCCAGGCGTACCAGGGGGAGAAGACGCTGCCGAGGAAGGCGATGACCGTGAGGCCGTGGCGGCCGTCGTCGCTCAGCGCGTCCAGGTACCACCAGGCGTAGCCGTTGCGCGCGACCGGGCGGTCGAAGCGCGGGTGTTCGCGGCCGTCGCCTTCGCTAGGTCCGACGCGATGCTGGAGGACGCCAACCGGCCCGACAGCGCCGCCATCGGCACCCCCGCGCCCGGGTGCGCGCTGCCCCCCGCCAGGTACAGGCCCGGCAGCGCTGTCCGCGCCCCAGGTCGGGCGAAGCTCGCCGCCCAGCCGTGCGAAGCCCGGCCGTAGAGCGCCCCGCCCGTCGCCGGGAAGAGCTTCTCGAACCCTGCCGGCCCCGTCAGCACCGAGTCCCGGCGCCGCAGGGTCAGGCCGCAGCGCTCCAGCAGCCGGAAGGTCGCCGTCTCGCATCGTTCGATCTCCGCTTGCGAAGGGGGGGTGGTGTCGCCGGTGGCCGGTGCGTTGACGAGGCAGAGCAGGCGCTCCGGGCCGGAAGGCGCGAGGTCGTCCTCCGCCGCGCCGCGGTCCTGGGCGCAAACGTACGTGGTGGGCGCGGCGGGGAGGCGGCGGCGGCCGAACAGGGCTTCGAATTCGGACGGGTAGTCGTCCGAGAAGAAGACCGTGTGGCGCAGGAGGGGGAAGCCCTCGACCTCCGCGAGCATGGCCCAGGTGAGGGCGGAGAGGGAGCGGTCGCGCCTTTCCGCCGGCGGCAACGCGCCGCGCGCGGCCGGCCCGAACAGGCCGGAGGCCACCGCCGCGGCGTCGGCGTTGACCAGCACGGCGGCGGCGTCCAAGCGCTCGCCGGTGGAGAGCGCGACGCCGGCGGCGCGGCCGCTCTCGACGCGGATCTCGGCCACCTCGGCGCCGTAGCGGAAGGTGGCGCCGCGGGCCCGCGCGAGTTCCTCCATCGAGCGGGCGAGCCGGTGCATCCCGCCCTCGACCAGCCAAACGCCTTCCTGCTCGACGTGCGCGACCAGCATCAGCGTCGCCGGCGCCAGGAAGGGCGAGGAGCCGCAATAGGTGGCGTAGCGGGCGAACAACTGCCGCAGGCGCGGGTCGCGGAAGTGGTCGCCGAGGGCGCGCCAGAGCGTGGTGAAGGGCGATGCGCCCATCAGGCCGGCCAGGCCGGAGGGGCCGGCGGCGGCGGCAAGCGAGAAGGGCGTCGGGCGCGCGGCGCGGATGAAGGGGCCTTCAAGGGCGCGATACACGCGACGGGCGCGGTCGCAGAAGGCTCGGAAGCCGCGCGCCTCCGCAGCGCCGGCGAAGGCGCCGATGGCGTCGGCGGAACGGGCGACATCGGCGAAGAGGTCGAGCCGGCCACCGCCGCCATCCCAGGCGTGGCGGGCGAGGACTGTGGCCGGTTTGAGGGTCAGGTGATCGGCGATGGACGCGCTGGCGGCGTCGAACAGGTCCTCGAACACCCAGCGCATGGTGAACACGGTGGGCCCGGCGTCCAAGCGCGCGCCGCCCTCCCCGCCGACCGCGACCTCGCGCATCTTGCCGCCCGGGGCGGCGGCGCGTTCGAGCACGAGCACTTCGAAGCCGCGCGCGGCCAAGTCGAGCGCTGCGGCCAAGCCGCCGATGCCGGCGCCGACCACGACGACGCGCCCTGTCCCGCGCTGCACCATGCTTCGGTCCTGTAAATAATTGTTGACACATCCGTCGGCGCTGCATGTCAATGTATCCTGACATAGCGCGGTGGCAAGCGTCGCCGTCCGCGCCTCCGCCGGAGGGAACACCGAGGATGGACGCCGTATCGCGCATCGAACGTGCCCTTTCCGCGGCCCTGTCCCATGCCGGAAAAGCAGGCGGGCCACCCCGGCTCGGCAAGGCCATGGAGCACGCCGTTTTCCCGCGCGGGGCGCGGGTGCGGCCCCGGCTGTGCCTGGCGGTGGCGGCGGCGTGCGGCGAGGACGACCCGGCGGCGGCGGACGCGGCGGCGGCGGCGATCGAACTGCTGCATTGCGCTTCGCTGGTCCACGACGACCTCCCCTGCTTCGACAACGCGGACGTGCGGCGCGGGCGCCCGTCCGTCCACCGGGCCTTCGGCGAGCCGCTTGCGGTGCTGGCGGGCGACGCGCTGATCGTGCTGGCGTTCCAGACCATCGCGCGCGGCGCCGGCGCCGCGCCGCGGCGCCTCGGACCCTTGCTGGAGGTGGTGGGCGCGGCGGTGGGCGCGCCGGCGGGGATCGCGGCCGGGCAGGCCTGGGAGTGCGAGCCGCCGGAGACGGTGGACCTCGGCCATTACCAGCGCTCCAAGACCGGCATCCTGTTCGCGGCAGCGGCGATGGCCGGCGCGGTTTCGGCAGGGGCGGAAGGCGGGCCGTGGCGCTTGCTCGGCGAACGGCTCGGCGAAGCCTACCAAGTTGCGGACGACATCCGCGACGCGGCGGCGGAGCCGGAGGAGATGGGCAAGCCGGCCGGGCGCGACGTCGCCCTCGGGCGGCCCAGCGCCGCCACTTCCTACGGCGTTTCCGGGGCGGTTACTCGGCTGGAAGCGCTGGCTGCGGAGGCGATGGCCGCTGTCCCGCCGTGCCGAGGCGCGGCGGAACTGCGCGGGCTGATCCGGTCGGAGGCCAAGCGGCTGATGCCGGCGAGTCTGGCGGCGCGCGCCGTCGCGGCGGCCTGAGCGGCGCGTGGCGGCGGGGTCCACGGCGCAGGCGGCGCCAGGCGAGGGCAGGGGCTTCGGTCCCGCGTCCGGCGCTTCCCTGCTCGACCGGGTGCGCGACTGGCGCGACCGGATGGTGGCGGACCCGATGTTCCGGAGTTGGGCGGCGCGCTTCCCGCTCACCCGTCCGGTGGCGCGGCGGCGGGCGCGGGCGCTGTTCGACCTGTGCGCGGGCTTCGTCTACTCGCAGGTGCTGGCCGCTTGCGTGCGGCTGCGCGTGTTCGACCTGCTGAGCGACGGGCCGAAGACCTCGCAAGCCGTGGCGGCGCGCACCGATCTGCCGCCCGAAGCCGCGGTGCGGCTGCTCGAAGCGGCGGCGGCCCTCGGCTTGGCGGCTCGGCGGTCCGGCGGCCGCTACGGGCTCGGGCCGCTGGGCGCGGCGATGGTAGGCAACCCCGGTTTGGCGGCGATGGTGGAGCACCACGCCGTCTTCTACGCGGACCTGCGCGATCCGGTGGCGCTGCTGCGCGGCGCGACGGGGACCGGCCTCGCCCGG
Source organism: Craurococcus roseus (assembly GCF_039523795.1). Classification (NCBI taxonomy): domain Bacteria; kingdom Pseudomonadati; phylum Pseudomonadota; class Alphaproteobacteria; order Acetobacterales; family Acetobacteraceae; genus Craurococcus; species Craurococcus roseus. Next base: position 11,875 of record NZ_BAAAFZ010000015.1, read on the forward strand.
TACTGGCCCTACGCGACCGGCGGCGCGGCGGCGGGACTCGGGCCTTTGGAGGTGACGGCGTACAGCGCGCTAATGGCGGCTTCGCAGCCGTTGGTGGCGGAGGAGGTGCTCGGCGCCTACGACCTGCGCCGGCACCGCTGTTTGCTCGACGTGGGCGGCGGCGAGGGCGGCTTCCTGTGCGCCGCGGGCGCGGCCGCGCCGGATCTGCGGTTGGTGCTCTTCGATCTGCCGGCCGTGGCGGAGCGCGCCCGGGCGCGGCTGGACGCGGCGGGGCTGTCGAGTCGCGCGACCGTCGCGGGCGGCGACTTCCTGGCGGACGCGCTGCCGACGGGCGCCGACATCGTGTCCTTGGTGCGGGTGCTGCACGACCACGACGAGGACGGAGCGCTCGCCCTGCTCCGCGCGGTGCGCCGCGCCTTGCCGCCGGGCGGGACGCTGCTGCTGGCCGAACCGATGTCAGGCACGCCCGGGGCGGAGCCGGTGGGGGAGGCGTATTTCGGCTTCTACCTGCTCGCCATGGGCCGGGGGCGGCCGCGGACTCCGGCCGAGATCGGCGCGCTGCTGCGCGCGGCCGGGTTCGCGGACACGCGGCCGCGGCGCACCAGCACGCCCCTGCTCACCGGCCTCATGACCGCGCGTGCGGCGTGATCGCAGGTTGTGTCAGTTTTGCTTGACATGGCCGAATGTAAGTCTAGCCTGACGGTTCAAAGCGAGTGGAGTTTGATGTGGACGCCTTAGCCGTCCTGCTGCGCGAGCCCGAGCGGCTGGAACTCGGCCGCCTCGACCTGTCGGCGCCCGGCGCGGCGGACGTGGTCGTGGCCGTCGAGTGGAGCGGCATCAGCACCGGGACGGAGCGGCTGCTCTGGTCGGGGCGGATGCCGGACTTCCCCGGCATGGGCTACCCGCTGGTGCCCGGCTACGAGTCGGTCGGCCGCGTCGTGGACGCAGGGCCGGAGGCGGGGCGGCGGGTCGGCGAGCGGGTGTTCGTCGCCGGCGCGCGGTGCTTCGGCCCGGTGCGCGGGCTGTTCGGCGGCGCCGCGTCTCGCCTGGTGGTGCCGGGCGCGAAGGCTTTGCCCCTGGGCGAGTCGTTGGGCGAGCGAGGCGTGCTGCTGGCGCTGGCCGCCACGGCTTGGCACGCGGTCTCCGCGCAGGGCGCCGCGCCGCCTGATCTCGTCGTCGGGCATGGCGTGCTCGGGCGGCTGCTCGCGCGCCTAGCTCCGCTGGCCGGCGGCGCCGCGCCGGCCGTGTGGGAGACGGACGCGCGCCGGGCCGCGGGGGCGCTGGGCTATCCCGTGCTCGATCCCGCCTCCGATCCGCGGCGCGACTACCGCGCCATCTACGACGCGAGCGGCGACCCGGCCGCGCTGGACGGGCTGATCGCGCGGTTGGCGCCCGGCGGCGAGGTGGTGTTGGCGGGCTTCTACGCCGAGCCGCTGCGCTTCGCCTTTCCGCCAGCCTTCATGCGCGAGGCGCGCATCCGCGTGGCCGCCGAGTGGCGGGAACCGGACCTCGCCGCCGTGGCGGGCTTCGTCGCGGACGGGCGGCTCTCGCTCGACGGGCTCATCACGCACCGCCGCCGCGCGGAGCAGGCGCCGGACGCCTACCGCACCGCCTTCGGCGATCCCGACTGCCTCAAGATGGTTTTGGATTGGAGGGGAACGGCATGAACGCTTCCGCCGGCAAGCCGCCCGCGCCCGCCTCGGCGCAGGCCAGCATGCACGAACGGCTGCGCGCGGAGGCCGCTGCCGGTCCCGACGCGGTGCTTACGGGCGACGCGGCGAAGAAGGCGCAGGTGATCGCCATCTACGGCAAGGGCGGCATCGGCAAGTCCTTCACCTTGGCCAACCTCAGCTACATGATGGCGCAGCAAGGCAAGCGCGTGCTGCTGATCGGCTGCGATCCCAAGAGCGACACCACCTCGCTGCTGTTCGGCGGGCGCTCCTGCCCGACCATCATCGAGACCTCGTCGCGCAAGAAGGCCGCCGGCGAGCAGGTTGCGATCGGCGACGTGTGCTTCAAGCGCGACGGCGTGTTCGCCATGGAGCTGGGCGGGCCGGAGGTCGGGCGCGGCTGCGGCGGCAGGGGCATCATCCACGGCTTCGAGCTGCTGGAGAAGCTCGGCTTCCACAGTTGGGACTTCGACTACGTTTTGCTCGACTTCCTCGGCGACGTGGTGTGCGGCGGCTTCGGCCTGCCGATCGCGCGCGACATGTGCCAGAAGGTGATCGTGGTCGGGTCGAACGACCTGCAATCGCTCTACGTCGCCAACAACGTCTGCTCCGCCGTCGAGTACTTCAAGAAGCTCGGCGGCAACGTCGGGGTGGCCGGGATGGTGGTGAACAAGGACGACGGCACCGGTGAGGCTTCCGCCTTCGCCGAGAGGGCCGGCATCCCGCTGTTGGCGTCCATCCCGGCCGACGAGGACATCCGGCGCAAGAGCGCGTCCTACGAGATCGTGGGCCGACCGGGCGGGCGCTGGGCGCCGCTGTTCGAGGCGTTGGCGGTGCAGGTGGCGGAGGCGCCGCCCAGGCGGCCGACGCCGCTCAGCCACGAGGCGCTGCTCGACCTGTTCAAGGGCGAGGCCGTCGGGCGCGGGGTGGTGCTAGAGCCGGCGACCATGGACGACATGTGCGCGGCCGAGGTGCTCAACAAGCCGTCGCTCGAGGTCGTCTATGACGGCGCCTGACGTCCCGGCTGCGAGCGGCTGCCACGGCGGCCGCGAGACGATGCAGGAAGCGGCGCGCGCGGCCGGCAAGGGCGGGGCCATGGCCAAGCTGATGGCCGATTACCCGCGCGGGCCGCACGACCAGCCGCAATCCATGTGCCCGGCGTTCGGTTCCTTGCGCGTCGGGCTGCGGATGCGGCGGGTGTCCACCATCCTCTCCGGCTCGGCCTGCTGCGTGTACGGGCTGACCTTCACCTCGCACTTCTACGGCGCGCGTCGGAGCGTGGGCTACGTGCCCTTCAATTCCGAGACGCTGGTGACGGGCAAGCTGTTCGAGGACATCCGCGAAGCGGTCCACCAGACGGCTCGGCCCGACGAATGCGACGCGGTGGTGGTGATCAACCTCTGCGTGCCCACGGCCTCCGGCGTGCCGCTCGACCTCCTGCCGAAGCAGATCAACGGCGTGCGGATCATCGGCATCGACGTGCCCGGCTTCGGCGTTCCGACCCACGCGGAGGCCAAAGACGTGCTGGCCGGCGCCATGTTGCGCTACGCGCGGCTGGAGGCGGAAGCGGGGCCGGTGGCGCGGCCGCGCGGGGCCGTCTCGGACGAGCCGGGCGTCGCGCTGATCGGCGAGCTGTTCCCGGCCGACCCGCCCGGCGTCGGTGCGCTGCTGGCGCCCATGGGGCTGCGGCTGGCGCCGGGGCTTCCGGCGCGGGAGTGGCGCGACCTCTACGGCGCGCTGGACTGCGTGGCGGCGGCGGCGGTGCATCCGTTCTACACCGCCACGGTGCGCGAGTTCCGCGCTGCCGGGCGGCCGGTGGTGGCGTCGGGCCCGGTGGGCGTGGACGGGACGGCGGCTTGGCTGGACGCGGTCGGGCGCGCGGCCGGCGTGCCTGCGGACGCGGCCAAGGCGAAGGCGCTGCCGGCGATCCGCGCGGCGCTGGAGGCGAACCCGATCCGCGCGCGCGTGACCGTCTCCGGTTACGAGGGGTCGGAGCTGCTGGTCGCACGGCTGCTGGTCGAGGCGGGGGCGGAGGTGCCTTATGTCGGCACCGCCTGCCCGCGCACCGAATGGAGCGACCCGGACCGCGAGTGGCTGCTGGCGCGCGGGACGCACGTGCAGTACCGCGCCTCCTTGGAGCAGGACATGGCGGCGATGCGCGAGGCGAAGCCGGACCTCGCGCTCGGCACCACCCCGCTGGTGCAGGCGGCCAAGGAGATGGGCGTCCCGGCGCTCTACTTCACCAACATGGTCTCCGCCCGGCCGCTGTTCGGGCCGGCGGGCGCCGCCTCGCTCGCCGGGATCGTCGCGGCGCAAACCAAGGGGCGCGAGCGCTTCGCGCGGATGGTCGGCTTCTTCGAGGGCGTCGGCACGTCGGAAGGCGCGGGCTACGGCTTCACGGGCAAACCCGTCGAGCCGCCGGGCTTCCGCGACCGACAGCGAAAGCTGCGAGCGATGCGCGCCAAGGCCGCCGAAGCGGTGGGGAGCTGAGCCGATGCTCGTGCTCGACCACGACAGGGCCGGCGGCTACTGGGGCGCCGTCTACGCCTTCACCGCCATGCGCGGCCTGCGCGTGGTGATCGACGGGCCGGTGGGGTGCGAAAACCTGCCGGTGACGGCGGTGCTGCACTACACGGACGGGTTGCCGCCGCACGAGCTGCCGATCGTGGTGACGGGGCTGGACGAGGACTCGCTGTCGCAGAACGGCACGGAAGGCTCGATGCGCCGCGCCAGCGCGACGCAGGACGCGGACCTCCCCGCGGTGGTGGTCACCGGCTCGATCGCCGAGATGATCGGCGGGGGGGTGACGCCCGAGGGCTCGAACCTGCTGCGCTTCATCCCGCGAACCATCGACGAGGACCAGTGGCAGTGCGCCGACCGCGCCATCTACTGGCTGTGGACCGAGTTCGGCGCCAAGCGCTCCAAACCCGCGTTGCGAAAGGTGCGGCCGGAAGGCGCGAAGCCGCGCGTCAACATCATCGGGCCGATCTACGGCACCTTCAACATGCCCTCCGACCTCGCGGAGGTCCGGCGGCTGGTGGAAGGCATCGGCTGCGAGATCAACCTGGTCTTCCCGCTCGGCTCGCACGTGGACGACATCACGAAGCTGCCAGACGCGGACGTCAACATCTGCCTGTACCGCGAGTTCGGCCGCCGGCTCTGCGAGGAACTGGACAGGCCCTACCTCCAGGCGCCGATAGGCGTGTTCGCCACCACCAACTTCCTGCGCAAGCTCGGCGAGCTGACCGGCCTCGACCCTGAGCCCTTCATCGAGCGGGAGCGGCACACGACGCTGAAGCCGGTGTGGGACCTGTGGCGGAGCGTCACGCAGGACTTCTTCGCTTCCGCCTCCTTCGCCGTGGTGGCCACTGGCACCTACGTCCACGGGCTGAAGCGCTACCTGGAGGAGGAGTTGGGCATTCCCTGCGCCTTCTCCTTCTCCCGCCAAGCCGGCATGAAGCCGGACAACGCGGCGGTGCGGGAGGCGGTGCGGACCAAGGCGCCGCTGGTGCTCTTCGGCTCCTACAACGAGCGGATGTACGCGGCCGAGTGCCGCAGCCGGGCGGTTTACATCCCGGCTTCCTTCCCAGGCGCGATCATCCGCCGCTCCACCGGTACGCCCTTCATGGGCTACGCGGGCGCGACCTACGTGTTGCAGGAGTACTGCAACGCGCTGTTCGACGCGCTCTTCCACATCCTGCCGCTAGGCACCGACCTCGACCGGGTGGAGGCGACGCCGGCGCGGCCGGAGGAGGCCGCGTGGGACGACGAGGCGACGCGGCTGCTCGACGAGCGCGTGGACACGGAGCCGTTCCTGCTGCGCATCTCGGCGGCGAAGCGCCTGCGCGACCGCGTGGAGCGCGAGGCGCGCGAAGCCGCCGAACCCCGCGTGACCGCGGAGCGCGCGCGCCGTGCGCTCGGCTCCATGGCGGCGGAGGGCGTGCCGTGACGGCGGCCGCCGCGCCGTCCCCGCCCCGTGCGGACCGCCACTACCAATCGCGCGCGGCGGGCGTCGTCCCGCCGCGGCGGTCCCGGCCGCGCGGGAAGGGCGCGGCGGCCACGGCCGCGAGGCCGCTACCAGAGAGGTGCTTGCATGTCTGACGTAAGGGTGTCCGACACGAGGGACAGACGGGACGCCTCGCTGTCGGGGCTGACGGAGCCGGAAGCGAGGGAATTCCACAGCATCTTCGTCACCAGCTTCGTGGTCTTCACGGTGATCGCCATCGTCGCCCACATCCTGGTCTGGTTGTGGCGGCCCTGGCTGCCGGGCGTGCGCGGCTACTCGTCCAACCTGATCGACGGCGCGACCGCCGTCGCGACCATGCTCACCTAAGGGGAGGCCCAGTACATGTGGCGAGTTTGGCTGCTCTTCGACCCGCGGCGCACGCTGATCGCGCTGTTCACCTTCCTGATGGTGCTGGCGCTGCTGATCCACTTCATCCTGCTCAGCACCGACCGGTTCAACTGGCTGGAAGGCCCGCGCGGCACGGTGAGCCCGCCCGCGGCGCAGAACGCGCCGCTGCCGGCCCCGGCGCCCGCGCGGTAGCCGCAGCCGGCGGAGTGCCCGCGGACGGGGCCGTGGCGACGCGGTCCCGTCCGCGGGCGGAGGAGGAAACGCTTCGGGCGGGCCGGTCGACGACCGCCGCCGACCCGCGGGAGTCGGGAGGGCCGCCATGTCGATGTTGAGCTACGAGAAGAAGTACCGGGTGCGCGGCGGGACGCTGGTCGGCGGCGACCTGTTCGACTTCTGGGTGGGGCCGTTCTACGTCGGCTTCTTCGGCGTCACCACGATCTTCTTCGCCCTGCTGGGGACGCTGCTGATCATCTACGGCGCCGCCTTGCAAGGCACCGGCAACATCTGGCTGATCAACATCCCTCCGCCCGACCTGAAATACGGGCTCGGCTTCGCGCCGATCAAGGAAGGCGGGCTGTGGCAGGCGATCACCATCTGCGCCATCGGGGCCTTCTGCTCCTGGGCGCTCAGGCAGGCGGAGATCGCGCGCAAGCTGGGCATGGGCTACCACATCCCGGTGGCCTTCAGCGTCGCCATCTTCGCCTACGTGACGCTGGTGGTGATCCGCCCGGTGCTGATGGGCGCCTGGGGGCACGGATTCCCCTACGGGATCTGGAGCCACCTCGATTGGGTGTCGAACACCGGCTACCAGTACCTGCACTTCCATTACAACCCGGCGCACATGCTGGCCATCAGCTTCTTCTTCGGCACTACCCTGATCCTGTCGCTGCACGCCTCCTTGGTGCTGTCGGCCCTCAACCCGCCCAAGGGCGAGCCGGTGAAGACGGCGGAGCACGAGAACACCTTCTACCGCGACATCGTCGGGTACTCGATCGGCACCCTCGGCATCCACCGCCTCGGCCTCTTCGCGGCCCTGAGCGCGGGCTTCTGGAGCGCGGTGTGCATCGTCATCAGCGGCCCCTTCTGGACACGCGGTTGGCCGGAATGGTGGGGCTGGTGGCTCAACCTGCCCATCTGGAGCTAGCGAGGGGGAGCGCGCGGCGATGGCCTTGCTGGACTTGGAATACCAAAACATCTTCACGCGGGTGCAGGTGCGCGGCCCGGCCTACCTCGGCGTCGCGATCTCGCACGAGCCTGCGGGCCGCCAGGGCAAGACGTCGTTCTCGCACGTCTTCGGCCAGATCGGCGACGCGCAGGTCGGGCCGATCTACCTGGGCTGGATCGGCCTCATCTCGCTGATCTTCGGCTTCGCGGCCTTCGAGATCATCGGGCTCAACATGTGGGCCTCGGTGGGGTGGGACCCGGTGCAGTTCGTGCGCCAGCTCTTCTGGCTGGCGCTGGAGCCGCCGGCGCCCTCCTACGGCCTGAGCATACCGCCGATGGACAAGGGCGGCTGGTGGCTGCTGGCCGGCCTCTTCCTGACCATCTCGGTCCTGCTCTGGTGGGTGCGGATCTACACGCGGGCGCGCCAGTTGGGCCTGGGCACCCACACCGCCTGGGCCTTCGGCGCGGCGATCTGGCTGTACCTCGTGCTCGGCTTCATCAGGCCGATCGCGATGGGGAGTTGGTCGGAGGCGGTGCCGTTCGGCATCTTCCCGCACCTCGACTGGACCGCGGCCTTCTCGCTGCGCTACGGGAACCTCTTCTACAACCCGTTCCACGCGCTCTCGATCGTCTTCCTCTACGGCTCGACGCTGCTCTTCGCCATGCACGGCGCCACCATCCTGGCGGCGGGCCGCTTCGGCGCCGAGCGCGAGGTGGAGCAGACGCTCGACCGCGGCACGGCGCACGAGCGCTGCGCCCTGTTCTGGCGCTGGACCATGGGCTTCTGCGCGTCCTTCGAGAGCATCCACCGCTGGGCGTGGTGGTTCGCCGTGTTGACCCCGATCACGGGCGGCATCGGCATCCTGCTCACCGGCACGGTGGTGGACAACTGGTACCTTTGGGCGGTCAAGCAGGGCTTCGCGCCGGGCTACCCCGACGTGTATCCGCCCATCCCCGACCCCGCAGCCGCCGCAGCCATGGGAGCGCCCCGATGAGACTGGGCTTCTACAGCTGGCTGACCATCGCCTGCCTGGCGACGGCGGCCGTCATCGTCACGCTGGTCAGCTTCGAGCGGCCGCCGATCACGGCCATCCAAAGGGGCTTCCGCGGCACCGCGATGGAACTGGTCTACAACCCGCGCACGGTAGCGGTGAACGCCTACCTCCACGGCGTCCCCGAGGCGCCCGAGCAGGCCGACGCGGACGGTCCGAAAGCGAAGGACGTCTACGAGAACGTGCAGGTGCTGGGCAACCTCAGCGTCGGCCAGTTCGGGCGCCTGATGCAATCCATCACCGAATGGGTCTCGCCCGAAATAGACGGGCCGACCGAGCCGGGCGCGCCGGAGCGCGGCTGCAACTACTGCCACAACCCGGAGAACATGGCGGAGGACAGCGTCTACACCAAGGTGGTCGCGCGCCGGATGATGCAGATGACCAAGCACATCAACGAGCACTGGACGAGCCACGTCGGCCAGGCGGGCGTGACCTGCTACACCTGCCACCGCGGCAACCCGGTACCGCTGAACGTCTGGTCGCAGACGCCGACGCCCGACCCGTCGCGGGGCCGTGGCTTCACGGCAGACCCGGCGAGCCAGAACCTCGCCTCCCCCGTCGTGGGCATGTCGTCGCTGCCCTACGACATCTTCGGCCCGTACTTCGAGGGCGCGAGCGACATCCGGGTCAACGGGACCACGCCCTTGCCGGAGGGGAATCGCCACTCCATCAAGCAGACGGAGTGGACCTACGGCCTGATGATGCACTTCTCTCAGGCGTTGAACGTCAACTGCACGCATTGCCACAACAGCCGCGCCTTCGCCGACTGGAGCCAGAGCAGCCCGCAGCGCCTGAACGCTTGGCACGGCATCCGGATGGTGCGGGACGTCAACACGGCCTTCATCGACCCGCTGAAGCCGGTGTTCCCTGCCAACCGCCTCGGGCCGATGGGCGACCCGTTGAAGGTCAACTGCACGACCTGCCACCAGGGCGCCTACAAGCCGCTCAACGGAGCGCGCATGCTCGCGGAACACCCGGAGCTGAACCTGATTTCCGCCACGCCCCCGCCTCCGGAATCGGCGAGGCGGTGATGGCCTTAGGCCAGGGCGGGGGCGCAAGGCTGTTGCGCCCCCGCCTTTTTTAGACACTTTCGTTCTGCTCCGCCTCGCCGTGACGGGTGAGGCGGTCCAGCAGGCCCAGCATGAGCGCTCCCACCAGGAACAGGGCGTGGATGACTACTCGCCACATCACGCCCTCCTGGCTGTAGTCCTCGACCTTCAGGAACACCTGCAGAAGGTGGATGGACGAGATGGCGACCATGGCCGTCGCCACCTTGATCTTGAGGTTCGAGTAGTCGGTGCGGCCGACCCAGCCCAGGTCTTCCTGATCGGCCTCTCGCGCCAGCCGGTCCACCAAGCTGTCGTAGCTCGACAGCACCACGATCATGACCAGCGACGCGATCAGAGCGGAGTCCACCAAGTGCAGGACCGCGATCAGCACGTCCTCTTCGCCTTTGTCGAAGAGGCCGGCCGCCAGCCCGCCGAGCTTCACGACGAACCGGGCCGCGAAGAGGGCGAGGCTGGCCGCGAGGCCGAAGAAGAAGACCATGAGCACGTAACGTGTCGCCAGGATTGCGCGGCCCAGGGTGGCGAGCAGCGAAACCGCGGCGTCCCCGCCGCGATCTTGGGGAGAGGGCATGTTCGATGATCCAAAGGTTGGCGGAGGAGCAACGCCTGTCGGGCGCGGTGGTGCATGGGGGGTTGGTTTGGCTCGCCGGGCAGGTGGCTGACGACCCGGGCCTCGACGCGGAAGGCCAAACCGCCGACATCCTCCGGCAAGTGGACGAGTCGCTACGCCACGCCGGCACCGACAAGCGCCGGCTCCTGTCCGTGACCGTGTTGCTCGCCGACATCGCGGACGCGCCCGCCATGAACCGCGCCTGGGACCGGTGGCTGGACCCGGCCGCCAAGCCCGCGCGGATGACGGTCCAGGCGCCGCTCGTGGGCCCGGCTTGGCGGGTGGAGACCACCGGCGTCGTGGCGCTACCCGGGTCGGAAGCGCGGCGGGGTTGAAGGGGCATCAGCAGGTCGGCCGCGGCCGCCGCTCCGGGACGCCGCGCGGCTTTTTGACGTCCGAGGCGACCGCGCTGGTGCTGATGCTGCTCGTGGCGGGCGGCGTGGCCGACGAGGGATGGGTGCTCTCCGCCGTCGCGTTCTGCGGTGTCGGGCTGGCGGTGGGGGCGCTCTACCTGCTTTTCCCGCAGGGGCCGCAATTCGCGCTCAACGCCGCCAACGGCCTCGCCATGTACACCTGCCTCTTCGCGGTGGTCGGGCGCTCCGCCTTCCCCGGCGCCGAGGATTGGGCGCGGCCGGTCGCGTTTCTGTTGCCGATCGCCTCCTTCGTCGGGGCGTGCTGGACGCTCCGGAGCGCCTTGCGGCCCTGGGTCGCGGCAGCGCACGCTCCGGACCTGGCGCACCTGCCGCGCTTCGCCGGTTGGCTGGCCGCGATGGGGGCGGTAGCGGTGCTCAGCTTGGCGCTGCCCTTCAACCGGGCGGCGCCCGGCACCCAAACCTTGGCGCTGCTCGGCGCCATGGCGTTGATCTCCGCCATCAGCGTGGCGACGGTGGGCGAGGTGGTGCGGCTGCTGGCCGATATCGCCGCGATCTTCCGCGAGATGACGGGCCGCATCGTCCTACTCGCCGTGCCGGTGGCCGCCTATTGCAGCCTCTGGGCGCTGCTCACTGTGGCGTTCGGCTGCCTGTACCGGATAGCGGAGGGACTGTCGCACGAGGAGCTGTTTCATGGCTCCGATGGGCCGATCCGCATCGGGTTCCAAGGGGCGTTGCACTTCAGCGCCGTGACCCTCACAACGGTCGGCTACGGCGACATCCAACCCATCGACGACGGGATTCGGCTGCTGGCGACGGTGCAGGCGTTGTCGGGCCAACTCCTGCTGCTGTTCGGCTTCTACGAGATCATGCGCGGCAGCCAGGCCGGGATGCCGGAATCCGAGCTGCCGGACGACGAGGACGAACGGGAGGCGCTGGCGGCCGCCGCGGCGGAGGGCGCTAGCCCCCCAGAACCCGGGCCGAAGCCATGATGCGCCGCACCTTCTCGGACTCGGTGGCGCCGCCCTCCACCGCGGCGACCGCCTTGGCCTCGGCGGCGCGCACGGCCTCCAGGCTCGCCAGCACCGCCTCCGCCCGGTCGAGCGGCACCACCGCCACGCCGTCCGCGTCGCCGACCACGATGTCGCCGGGGCGGACGTGGATGCAGCCGCAGGTGACGGGGGCGCCGACGGTGCCGGGCCCGTTGGCAGCGGGCGAGGTGGGGACCACGCCGGCGCAGAACACGGGCAGGCCGGTCGCCAGGATGCCGGCCTTGTCGCGCGCCAGCCCTTCGGTGACGAAGGCGGCGACGCCTTTGTTCTTCATCATGCCGGCCACGAGGTCGCCGAGGACGGCGGTGCCGAGGTAGCCGTCGTTCGCCACCACCACCACGTCGCCCGACCGCGCTTCCGCCAAGGCGCCCATCACGCCGACCACGTCCGCGGGGTAGGCAAAGGCGGTCAGCGCCGGGCCGACGAAAGCCGCGTTGGCCGGGTCAAGCGGCTTGACGCGCCAGTCGAGCGCGCCGCGGCCTTCCATGGCGTCCGCCAGATGCGAGGTTTGGGCGCCGCGGAAGCGCTCCAGCAGTTCGGGCGGCGCGCGGCGGAACCCGCGGTGGACGGTGAGCAGCGGCGGGTTGTCGAGCATGGCGATTTTTTCCTCCCGGTGTTCGGCGCGAGCATCGCGCGGCGGGCGGGCGGCGCCAAGCCGCCACCGCCGGGGTTGCGCCGGGCCGCGTCCGGCCACGGGGCGCGGGTGCCTGGCCCGAAAACGCGGAGGGGGCGGCGGGCTGCCGCGAGGGCGGCCGGGACCGTTCGGCCGCCTCGCCCGGCGCGGGTCGGAGCGTGGCGCGGCGGCGGCGTTTGCTGCATTCGGACAAATGCCGGGGCCGCCACGGTCCGGGCGCCGGGCGGTCGCGGGGGCGCGGTTCGGAAAGGAGAGATCGCCGCGCCGGCGGGCGGGCCGGCGCGCGGGACCGGGAGGCGCGCGACGCATTCGGACAAATGCCGGCGCCACCACGGTCCAGGCGCCGGGAACGTGGTTCGGGAAGGAGCGTCGCCGCGCCCGGCGTGGATCGGAGCGCGGAGCGGCGGCGGTGTTTGGCGCATTCGGGCGAATGCCGCGGCGGCCATGGTCCGGGCGCAGGAAGGTCGCCGGGGATGCGGTTCGGGAAGGAGTGTCGCCGCTCCGGATCGGGTGGCGCGTGGCGCATTCGGACAAATACGGATTTGGCGACCGGAAGGCTGCCGGGTTGGTCGAGTGCGTGTTTGGGAAACGGGCGGTCGTTGTGCCTGTCGGCGTATCGGGGAAGGAGCCGGGATTGGTTTTGGTGTTTTCGGACGAATAGAGGCTCGACGGGGAGCCGGCTGCTTTCGGCGTCTCCGGCGCGGCTGGAACCGTGCGGTCGCCATGCCTTTGGAAGACTGGAAGCGCGGGGCGGAGCGTGGGGCGGGCGCTTTCGGACAAATGCCCGCTCGGCAGGCATGAGGCGCGCGGCGTGGTACGCGGGAGGGTTCGCGGGCGGTTTGCTGTGACATGGCCGGGCCGGGGGCGGAGGATCGGTCGCATGGGTCAGGCCATCTCGCCTTGCAAATATGCGAACATAACATGAACAAAATGGTTTTTGCAACATTCGAGTGTCGTGGGAAAGTTCGTCTGCTTCGAGGGCCTGATAGAGCTATTGGTAAACAGGGGCCTGCCGCTGTTGTAACTCCGGTGGCAAACACCGCGGGAGCGGAGGGGCAAACCCAGGCATGACAGGTAATGCTAGGCATCGGCATTTATATACGAATGTGACCTAGGCGGTGGGGCGGACCTTGGATCCGCCCGCGCTACGCCCCACGGATCCTAGTTGTCCAAGAGATCGGGTTGCGACCCGGTGGTCGGGAAGCGGCGCTCGAACAGCCGCTTGAACTCGCCCACGCTGCGGCTGATCTTCGCAATCGTCATCACCTCTTGGACCTGCCGTTTCAGCTTCTCTATGCCGTAGCCGAGCGACAGGTGTTGGTGGAACCGCGCCTTTCGCGTGCCTCGCCTGTTGATCTTGGGGTTGATGCGGTCCAGTTCGTCCAATACCGCGCCGTTCTCAAGCGGCTGATACACGTAGCTTCGCGTGAAGTTGGCGAAGTGCTGCGGCCGGTTCTGTATAACGGCGCCCGAAGCGGTCATGGTGAGCCGCTTGCTTCCGTAAATCCGGTTCAGCTCATCGTAGTATTCGTCCGGAAACTGCTTCTCCCATTCGCGCTTCTCGGCCTCGATGTATTGCTGCACAAGGATCCGCAGCGCGTTCGGATCCCGGACTTGCTGGTAGCCCGTCGCTTCGTCGATGAGGGCGGCGACGCCCACCTTGGCAAAGGCCCTTTCGAGGATCCGCGCCTGCGCGGCGAGGTCTGCTTGGGATCCTTGTTGCAGCTTGCCCGCGTCGTCCGCCCGGATGATCGCCTTGCACACGTCCACGAGCACTTCGGCTTCGTAGCCGTGGGCGAGATCCTGCGTCAGCGGCTTGAAATTGATCGGGTTTGCGATCTTCTCGTGCAACGCCGTGCCGAGCGCGGATCCGAGCCCCTTGCGCTGCATCGCGCGCATGAAGACGTTGCCGCCGCCGGACTTCATGCCCAGGGCCTTCGCCATGCCCCGCTTGTGGAAGACCCGGCGCCCGTCCTCCAGGACGTAGCAGTCCAGTTCCAGCGCGCCGACCTGCATGCTGCCCTGGTGGGTCGCTTTGGGAAGTTGGACCTCCCCGCCATCCGGGGTTTCGCCGGTGTTGGTCATCTCGCTTGGATCCGTCTGCGCAAACCGCGCCAATGCCTCGTCGAAATCGAGGTCAACGGCGGGTGCCTGCTTCTGCTTCTTGGTCATGCGATCAGCGCCTTGTAGGTGAGCCGACCGTCGGATCCGGCGATCAGGGCGTCGGCCCGCGCGCCCTCCGCCATCTTGCGCCGGTTGTAGCGCCAGCCGCACTCGGCGGCGTAGCGGGACAGGTGCTTGGCGCTGACTAAGTGGTGGACCCCGACGATCTGGCGCTTGAGTTGCGACCAAGCGCCTTCGATCGTGTTGGTGTGGATGTTGAAGTGCCGCACGTACTCGCCCGCGCCGTGGTTGACGGAGTGGTGCGAGTAACGGCCTTGCAGTCCGACGAAAGCCGGGGCTTCGTCCGTCATCACCGTGGACCCGGGCGCGACGTGCTCGGCTATGGTGCCTTGGACCGTGCGCGCCTTGAGATCGGACGCAGCGACCATGCGGGGGTCGCCTCCCCGCTCCACAATGCCGAACACTAAGGCCTTGCCGGACAGGCCGCGGATCCCCGTGCGCTTGGAGGCGTGCTTGTTCTTGCTCCTGCCGCCCACGAAGGTCTCATCGGCCTCCACGGTGCCGGACAAAGGGCCGTTGAAACTCCGGGTCGCCGCCGCCTCCCGCAGCCGGTGCAGCACGAACCACGCCGACTTCTGCGTGATGCCGAGGTCGCGCGCGAGCGTGGTGGAGGCGATGCCCTTTTTGTGGCTGGTGATCATCCAGATGGCGAGGATCCACGTCCGCAGCGGCAGCTTCGTGCCCTCGAAGATCGTCCCGACTTTGATGGAGAACCGCTTTCCGCAGCCCTTGGCGGCGCACTTGTGGGTGCGCCCGTCCTTGAAGGTGTAGATCTTGCTGCCCTTGCAGTAGGGGCAGGAAGGGCCGTCGCGCCAGCAGATCCGCGTGAAGTGGGCGATGGCCGCATCCTCATCGGGGATCGCGTCCATCGCTTCCTTGAGGGTGTTGAAGGCTGACACGGCGGGCGCTCCCGACTGAGAGGACCGTTCTACCCCGCCCCACCGGCTAGGTCAAGCTCGTATATAGACACCCTAGGCATCTGTAGTAATCCTGGCGAAATGCTGGCCCGGCATGTGCCCCAGCCAGTGGCGACGGCGCAGCTTGAGCCGTCGAAGCGCGCTCGAAGCCTATCTATCCAAGCCGGTCACGGGTCTGTGGCTACTCGGGGTCACGACACGAAGATTTCTAAGTGTCCGGCAGCGAAAAGCCCGCAACTTCAAAGCTTTCCGAATTGAACGGTGGTGTCCGCCATGCCCGAGAGCGAGCCGGAAAGCCGGACGGATTGATTGACGGACGGGAAGACGGACAAATGATCCCGCTGCGTTCTGCCGCACCGGACACTCGCGCCCCTTTCGTGTCGCAACCCCTACTCGGCGTAGATCATCCGCCGCGTCATGCCGCCGTCCAGCACGAACTCCGCGCCGGTGACGAAGCCGCTCTCCGGCCCGAGCAGCCACGCCGCCAGCGCCGCCACGTCCTCCGGCCGGCCGACGCGGCCCGCCGGGTGCTGGGCGTGGTCTTCCGGGCGCAGCGCCTCGCCCTTCGTTTCGATCCAGCCGGGGCTGATGCAGTTCACCCGCACCGCCGGGCCGAGGCTGACGGCGAGGGCGTGGGTCAGCGCCACCAAGCCGCCCTTGGACGCCGAATAGCTTTCGGTGTCCGGCTCCGATTGCCGGGCGCGGGTGGAGGCCATCGTCACCACGGCGCCGCCGGCGTCGCGCAGCATCGCTTCCGCCGCGCGGACCAGCAGGAAGGTGGCGGTCAGGTTGGTGGCGAGCACCGCGTTCCACTCGGCGAGGGCCAGCTCGCGCAAGGGTTTGCGGACCATGAAACCGGCGTTGGACACCAGGGCGTCGAGGCGGCCTTCCTCGCGCCGCACGCCGTCGAGCAGCGCGGCGACGGCGGCTTCGTCCGCAACGTCGGCCCGCACGCACCGCGCCGGGTGGTCCGGCGTCGCCGCCGCCTCGCGGTCGGCGATCACCACGCGCCAGCCGTCCCCTGCCAGCCGGGCGGCGACCGCCCGGCCGATGCCCTTCGCGCCGCCCGTCACCAGCGCCACCCGCCGCGCTTCCGCCATGCCCCGGCCGCTCCTCCTCGCCGATCCGGCCTTCCAAGCCGGGCCGGCGGGCGGGGTTCCCGGCGGCGCCCGGCGCTGTAGGGTGGGCGCAACGATCCAGGGACCGCCCCGCATGGCCGAGCCGATGCTGTTCACGCCCGCGACGCTGCGCGACACCGTGCTCAAGAACCGCGTGGTGGTGGCGCCGATGCACCAGTACGCGGCGCAGCGCGGCTTCGCCACCGATTGGCACCTGATGAACGCCGGCCGCTACGCCGCGGGCGGGGCGGGGCTGGTCATCATGGAGTCCACCAAGGTGGAGCGGCGCGGCTGCGGGACTCTCGGCGACCTCGGCCTGTGGGACGACGCCTTCATCCCCGGCCTCGCCCGTTGCGTCGCCTTCATCCGCGCGCACGCCGCGGTGCCGGGCATCCAACTCGGCCACTCCGGGCGCAAGGCGCGGCGGTTCCGGCCCTGGGAAGGCGGCGGGCCGCTGGAGCGGACGCCGGAGATCGACGACTGGGACGATTGGGAATTGGTGGCGCCGAGCGCGCTCGCCGCGCCGGAGTCCGATCCGCTGCCGCGCGCCCTTTCGCGCGACGAGATACCGGCGCTGGTGGAACGCTTCGGGCAGGCCGCGCGCCGCGCCCACGAAGCGGGCTTCGAGGTGCTGGAGATCCACGGCGCGCACGGCTACCTCGTGCATGAGTTCCTGTCGCCCTTCTCCAACCGCCGCAATGACGACTACGGCGGCACCGACCTGAACCGGATGCGGTTCTGCGTCGAGATCGTGGAGGCGGTGCGCGCCCATTGGCCGGCGAACAAGCCGCTGTTCCTGCGCCTTTCCGTGGAGGACGACGCGGGTTGGGGGCCGGTGGAGAGCGTGGAATTGGCGAAGCTGGTGCGGCCGAAGGGCGTTGACGTGATCGACTGCTCTTCCGGCGGGATGCGCGGCGCGCCGGTGGTCGGCGCCGGCCCCATCGGCTACGGCTACCAAGTGCCCTACGCGGCGCGGATCAAGCGGGAGGCCGGGATCGCCACCATGGCGGTCGGCCTCATCGTCCACGCCGACCAAGCCGAGGGCGTCCTCCAGCGCGGCGAGGCCGACCTGATCGCCCTGGCGCGGGAGCTGCTCTACAACCCGAACTGGCCGATGGACGCGGCGCAGAAGCTCGGCGCCGACCCGCGCTTCGCCCTGGTGCCGCCGCCGCAAGCCTATTGGCTGGAGAAGCGGGCGCGGCAGGTGCGGGACCTGACGCCCTCGACCTACCGCGAACGCTCGGACGCCTGAGCCGCCGCCGTGCCCGCACGCCGCCCCGCTTCTGACGACGCCGACCTGTTCGGCCCGCCGCCCGGCGATCCGCCTCCCTCGGCGGCAGCGGACGCCGGACCCCGTCCGCTCGCCGACCGGCTGCGGCCGCGCGCTCTGGAGGAGGTCGCGGGCCAGGACCACTTGGTCGGGCCGGAGGGCGCGCTGTCGCGGATGCTGGCGGGCGGCAGCCTCGCGTCGCTCATCCTTTGGGGGCCGCCGGGGGTGGGGAAAACCACCATCGCCCGGCTGCTGGCGGCGCGGGCGGGGCTGGTTTTCGTGTCCTTGTCGGCGGTGTTCTCCGGCGTCGCGGACCTCAAGCGCGCCTTCGACGAGGCGCGGCTCCGCAAGCGGGCGGGGCAGGGGACGCTGCTGCTGGTGGACGAGATCCACCGCTTCAACCGCGCGCAGCAGGACGGCTTCCTGCCGGTGGTGGAGGACGGCACGGTCACGCTGGTCGGCGCCACCACCGAGAACCCGTCCTTCGCGCTCAACGGCGCGCTGCTGTCGCGCTGCCAAGTGCTGGTGCTGCGCCGGTTGGACGACGCGGCGCTGGAGACGCTGCTGGCCCGCGCCGAAGCCGAAGCGGGCCGCGCGCTGCCGCTGGACGAGGCGGCGCGGCCGGCGCTGCGGGCGATGGCGGACGGCGACGGACGCTATCTGCTCAACATGGCGGAGCAGTTGCTCGCGCTGCCGGAGGGCCGGGCGCCCCTCTCTCCCGCGGGGCTGGCGGGGGTGTTGTCGCGCCGCGCGGCCCTTTACGACCGGGATCGCGAGGAGCACCACAACCTGATCTCCGCGCTGCACAAGTCGCTGCGCGGCAGCGACCCGGACGCGGCGCTCTACTGGCTCGCGCGGATGCTGGGCGGCGGCGAGGACCCGCGTTTCCTCGCCCGGCGCCTGACCCGCGCGGCCGTGGAGGACATCGGCCTCGCCGACCCGAGGGCGCTGCCTTTCGCGCTCGCCGCTTGGGAGGCCCATGAACGGCTGGGCTCGCCGGAAGGCGAGTTGGCGCTGGCGCAGCTCGTCATCCACCTCGCCACGGCGCCCAAGTCGAACGCCGCCTACGTCGCCTGGAAGGAAGCGCAAGCCGCGGCCCGTGAGACCGGCAGCCTGATGCCGCCCGCCCACATCCTGAACGCGCCGACCGGGCTGATGCGCGACCTCGGCTACGGGCGCGGCTACGCCTACGACCACGACGAGGAAGAGGGCTTCTCAGGCCAGGACTACTTCCCGGACGGCATGGAGCGCCGGCGCTTCTACCGGCCGACTGACCGCGGCGCGGAAGCGGCCGCGCGCGAAAGGCTCGAACGGTGGGCGGAGCTGCGCGCGAGGAAGGGGGACCGGAGCGGTTGAAGGGCCTGCTTCTCGTGGCGCTGGGCGGCGCGGCGGGTTCGATCCTGCGCTACTCGATATCGGCCGCGGCCGTGGCGACGCTCGGCGCCGGCTTTCCTTGGGGGACGTTGGCGGTGAACGCGGCAGGCAGCACGGCCATCGGCGCCTTGGCGTCGCTCGGCGTGCAAGGGGACGCGCGGCTGCTGCTCGTCACCGGACTGCTCGGCGGATTCACCACCTTCAGCGCATTTTCCCTGGAGACGATGACGCTTTGGCAACGCGCCCCGTGGTTGGCCGTCCTGTATGTGGCGGCCAGTCTCGGGGCAGGGTTCGCCGGATTTGCGGCGGGCCATGGCCTCGCCGCCACCCGGAGCGGGATCTAGCGCTGCGCCTGCCGGCTTTCGCCGCCGCGGCCCGAACGCGCGTCGCGTTCCGGCACCTCCACCGGCGTCACACGCACCGGCGCCGTGCCGGCCTTCTTCATGCCAAGCTCTTCGGCGTTGCGCGGGCTCAGGTCTATGACGCGGCCGCGGGCGTACGGACCGCGATCTTCGACCTTCACGGTGACGCTGCGCCCGTTCTCAAGGTTCGTCACCTTGGCGGTGGTGCCCAGCGGCAAGGTGCGGTGCGCGGCGGAGTTGCTGTTAGGATTGAACCGTTCGCCGTTGGCCATTTTCCGGCCGTTGAACTGCGAACCGTAGTACGAAGCTTCGCCTTCGTGAGGACGCGGTTCGGGCTTCTGCTTCGCCTCCTGTTGCTGCTGCTTGGGGGACGCTTCGGCCTGGGGGATCGGCATGCGGTCGCACGCAGCGAGCCCCAACCCCAAGCCCAGCACCGTTACGGCAGCGGCAAAATTGAAGGACTTCAACATATTCTCCCATCGCTGTTGCGCGATGGGAGCGCCTGGGGCAGCGGGCAAGTTTCCCTGCTTGTCCGCTAGCTCCCGCTACGTTGAGGGCAGGTAGAAGCTCACGCGAACAAGATGCCGAACTCGTTCGCATTTTCGCTTTGGATGCTGTTCGCCGTGAGGTTGACGTGCTCAGCGCTTTCGGAGAAGGCCAGAACCACCGTCGAGCGGGCCGCGCCGGCGTCGAGCGCCCCCGTCCAGAAGTCTAGCCCGGCTTGGTCGGCCGGCCGATCCAGCGTGTTCACGTACAGCGCGTTGGCGAAGCCGCGGTTGTCGAGCGCGCCGTAGCGGGCTTGGAACTCGGCGCTGCCGGCGAAGGCATCGGCAACCTGGGCTAGCGTCGCGCGGCCGGCCTCCAACACGTCTCTCCAGCCGACCAGGCCCGGGGCGTCGGGCAGGCGGCCGAACACAGTGTCGTACATGCGCGCCACCTGCGCCGCTGCTTCGTTGCGGTCCCAAATGCCGTTCTGCACCAGCGCCGCGGTGCCCGCTTGGTTTTCCGCGCTCTCGGAGAAGGCGGCGAGCACCTCGGCGCGGTTGCCGGCGCCGCCGTCGAGCGTGCCCACCCAGAATGCCCGGCCGTCCGGCTCGCCTGCGCGGCCGAGCACGTTGAGGTAGAGGCGGTCCACGAAGGCGTCGTTGCCGGCGGTGGCGCCACCGAAGCGGGCCTGGAACTCCGGCGACGCCAGGAAGCCGGAGGCCAGCGAGGCGAGCGGCTCGCCGTTTTGCAACGCCGCGATCCAGAAGTTGAGGCCGGCTTGATCGGGCAGGCGGTCCAGCGCCGCCTCGTACAGCCGCGCCACGCGCGCCGCAGGGTCAGCCGTGTTCAGGACCAAGCGGCCGTCGGCGAAGCGGGCCTCCTCGAAGCCGGCGAGCGTGTCCGTGCCCGCGGCGGTGGTCAGGATGAGACCGGGGTCGGCTTGCCGGGGAGTGGCGCCGCGGAAGCCGGCGTCGCCGAACAGCGCCGTGTCGAACCCGGCGCCGCCGTCCAACGCGTCGTCGCCGGGGCCGCCGATCACCGCGTCGTCGCCGGCGCCTGCGTACACGGTGTCGTTGCCTCCGAGGGCATCGATCCGGTCGGTGCGGGCGCCGCCGAAGAGCGAGTCGTCACCCGCCGTCGGGCGGTTGGCGGCGGGGTTCAGCACCTCCTCGGCCGCGAACAGGACGTCGTTGAAGGAAAAGTACTCGACCTCGACCACGGTGTCGGAACCGTCATCCTCGCCGCCCGGGGCGGTGTCGGTCACGACGAAGCCGCCGCCGATCGCGGCGATCGTGTAATCGGCGCGGTCGCCGCCATAGAAGGCGGTGTCGATGCCCCCGCCTCCGGTGATCTGGTCGTTGCCGCTGTTGCCCCGTAGCAGGTCGTCGCCGCCGCCGCCGTTGATGGTGTCGGCGCCCGCGAGGCCGAGTAGCACGTTGGGCTCCGCGCTGCCGACGATGACGTCGTCGGTGAGGGAGCCGATGACGCCTTCGATGCCGATGAGCGTGTCGGTGCCGCCGGTGCCGTCCCGGCTCACGGTGCCAGCCGAGAGCAGCGCCTCGATAGGGGCGGGGGAGGTGGAGTATTCTGCGAAATCGGCGTCGAGGCCCCCGTTCAGCGTGTCGTTGCCGCCGCCGCCCAGCAAGGTGTCGCTTACGTTGCCGCCAGTGATCTCGTCGCCGTTTTCCGTCCCCAAAAGCCTGCCGTTGCCGGTGATGACCGCCACGATTCCGTTCCCTCCCACAAAGTTCCGGGTCCATAGCGCGAGTGGCGCCGACGTATCGTTTCACGTTCTCTTGGGTTTGGTGCCGGCATGCTGCGGCATGGCGGCCCCGCGCCGCCGGGGCTACATCTCCCCGGGCATGGCCATCGAGCACCGGACAGTCGCGCAGGACGAGGCGGAAACACGCCTTGACCGTTGGTTCCGCAGGCACTTCCCGCGCCTGACCCAAGGCGCACTCCAGAAGATGCTCCGGACCGGTCAAGTCCGGGTAAACGGCAAGCGCGCGGACGCCGGGATGCGCCTGGAACCGGGCCAGGAGGTGCGCATCCCGCCCTTGCCCGAGGCGCCGCCGTCCGACGAAGGCGAGCGCCGCCGGCCATCGCCCGAGGACGAGAACGCCGCCCGCGACCTCGCGGCCAGGATCATCCACCGGGACGACGCCGTGCTGGTGCTGGACAAGCCGCACGGCCTGCCGGTGCAAGGCGGCCCCGGCATCAGCCGCAGCGTGGACTCGATGCTGGACGCGTTCCGGTTCGACGCGGAGGAGCGGCCGCGGCTGGTCCACCGGCTCGACCGGGACACTTCCGGTGTGCTGGTGCTCGCGCGGAGCGCCGCCGTCGCGTCCCGCCTGGCCTCCGCCTTCCGCGGGCGCGAAGTGGAGAAGACCTATTGGGCGCTGGTCATGGGCCGGCCGGAGGCGCCGGAGGGCCGGATCGATCTGGCGCTCGCAAAGCTCGGCGGCCCGCGGGGCCACGAGCGCGTGCGCGCGGTGGACGACCTGGAGGAGGGCACCCGCGCCATCACCGACTTCCGCGTGCTCGACACAGTCAAGGCGCGCGTGGCTTGGCTGGAACTGCGGCCGCTGACCGGGCGCACCCACCAACTCCGCGTCCACTGCGCCGAGGGGCTCGGCTGCCCCATCCTGGGCGACGGCAAATACGGCGGGGCCAGCGCGCACATGGAGCGGGTCTCGGGCAAGCTGCACCTGCACGCCCGTGCGCTGCGGCTGCCGCACCCGAACGGGGGGGGGCTGGAGGTGGCGGCGCCGCCGCCGCCCCATATGCGCGACAGCTTCGCCTTTTTCGGCTTCGAGGCGCCGCGTACCCCGAAGCCGCGGCACCTTTCGCCGGGGCCGCGGCGCTAAGGGCCGACGCCGCACGCCCGGGAGGACCGCATGGCCACCGCCGCCGACGCCGCATCCCGTCCCCGGAGTCGCCGCCCGCTCCGTTGGTTGCTGATCATCCCGGCCTTGTTGCTCGTGTTGGGCGCGGTCGCGGTGGGTGTCGCCGTCGCGCTGTTCGACCCGGAAGCGCAGAAGCCGCGCATCGCCGCGGCGGTGGAGGCGGCGACTGGGCGGCGGTTGACCCTGTCCGGGCCGGTCGGCCTGAAGTTCTCCCTCGTCCCGACGGTGACGCTGGAAGACGTGTCGCTCGCCAACATGCTCGGCGGCTCGCGCCCGGAGATGGCACGGGTGGACCGGGTGGAGGCGGAGTTCGCGCTGCTGCCGCTGCTGTCCCGCCGGCTGGAGCTGCGACGGGTGGTGCTCCGGGCGCCCGACATCCTGCTGGAAACGGACGCCGAGGGCCGGCCGAACTGGGCCTTCGCCCAAACGGGCGCCGAGCCGGCCTCGTCCGCGACTGCCGACGCCCCGGCTGCCCCGCCCGGCGCGTCGGAACGGGAGGAGGCGGCGCCCGCGCCCCGACCGCCCCCTGTGTCGGTGGAGCGCGTTACGGTGACGGAGGGCCGCGTGGTCTACCGCGACGGCGTGACAGGCCGCACGCGCGACCTGGCGATCGAGAGCTTCGGCACGGAAGCCGTCACGGGCTCGGACGGCCTGTTGCGGTTCCAGGGAGTGGCGACGCTCGACGGACTGCCCATCACGCTTGAAGGCGAGGCGGGAGGGCCGGCGCGGTTGTTCGGCGCCGGCGCGGCTTCGCCTTGGCCGGTGCGGGTGGCAGCCGCCGTCGGGGGCGCGGACGCGCGGGTGGAAGGCTTCGTCGAGCAGCCCTTGCGCGGGCGCGGGTGGCGCGTTTCCGTGGCGGCGAAGGTGCCTGACATTTCGCGCTTCGCCGCGGCGTTGCCCAACCTGCCGACACCGCCGCTCCGCGACATCGACGTCGCCGCGACGCTGGCCGATCCGCCTTCGGAGGCGGCCGGCAGGCTTCCGCGCTTCGCCGATCTGCGCGTGTCCATCGGCGCCAACGACCTGTCCTGGCTGTGGCCGGGATTGCGGCTTTCGGCGTTGCGCGTGAGCGCGCCGCGTGACGACGCGGCTTTCGCTTTGGAGGGCCAAGCCGCGATCGGAGACCTCCCCCTCCGGGCTTCCGGCAGCCTCGGCGCGCCGCGTGCCTTGTTGGCCGGCACACCGCCGGAGCCCTGGCCGGTCGACCTCGGCTTCGGCGCCGGCGCAGCCACCGGGTCTTTGAAGGGGCGCGTCGCCGACATCTCCGGCGGGCCGACGGGCATCGACCTGGAACTAGCCCTCCGCGTGCCGGACTTGGCGGCGCTGTCGCCCTTGGTCGGGCGCCCCTTGCCGGCCTTGCGCGACTTGTCGCTGGACACGCGCGTGGCCGAACGCGGCCCCGGCTTCGCGGCTGGGGTTTTCCTGCGGGGGCTGCGCTTCGCCTCCTCCGCCGGCGACGCGGCGGGCGACGTGACCTACGCGATCGGCCAGCGCCAAGGGCCGTTGGGCGAACTGGCCTCGCGCCGCTTCGACTTGGACGCGCTGCTTCCGCCGCCTGCGGCGCCCGCGCCCGGGGCCGGCGCCCCCGCCGCGGCTCCGCAGGCGCGGAACGACGGCCGCCTGATTCCCGACACGGCCTTGCCGCTGGATGCGCTGCGGCTCGTGCAGGGCAACCTCCGCTGGAGCTTCGAGGAGTTGGTGGCGGGCGGCATGCCCCTGCAGCAGGTGCTGGTCGCCGTCGCCGTGGAGGACGGCCGCGGGCGGCTCGACCCCTTCCTCGCCACCCTGCCCGGCGGGCAACAGCTCTTGGTGCGCGGAAGCGCCGACAGCACTGTGGACCCTCCGGCCTTGCAGGCGTCGGCGCAGGGGGCGGGCCTGGACTTGGCGGCCCTGCTCGCCGCCTTGCGGGCGCCGCCGCGCGTTTCCGGGCGCTTCGACCTCGATGCCGACCTGCGCGGGGCCGGGCGCGATCTGCGGGCGGTGGCAGGCGGGCTGTCGGGCCACCTCGGCCTGGCCTTGGTGGACGGCGCGTTCGACGCCGCGCTGCTGCAAGGCCTTCCGGCCGAATTGCGCCGCGCCCTCGTCTCGCAGGCTGGCACCGGCGACCGGGTCCCCCTCCATTGCGGGGCGTTGCGGGTGCAAGCGGAGAACGGCGCCGCGCGCCTGCGGGCGCTGTTGCTGGAAACGGCGCTCGGTCGCTTGGGCGGGGAGGGAGTGGTCAACCTGCGGGACGAGACGCTGGCGGTGAGGTTGCTGCCCGACCTGCGCTTGGGCGGCGTGTCGGTGCGGGCGCCGGTGAACGTGGCCGGCACCCTGGCGGCGCCGCGGTTCGGCGTTTCACCCGAAGCGGCGGCGGCCGCCGGGCTCGGCGCGCTGCTGTCGCTGCAACGCACACCGGACCGCGACCTCCAGGCCTTGGCCGGCACCCTGGGCGGCGGGGGCGCCGCGGGCGGCCCGGCCTTGCCCGACTGCGTGTCCCAACTCGCGGCGGCGCGCGGCGGCCGCGCCGGCGCCATGCCGTCCTCCCGCCCGGCGCCCGCCGCGCAGCCGGCGCCCGCCCCATCATCGCCCGGCGGCGCCCCCCGCGATCTGCCCCGGCAGGCGGAAGAGGTGCTGCGCGGTTTGTTCGGTCGTGGCAGGTAGGGCGGCATGAAGCGTTTCTGGGACCGGGCCACCGTGGGCAGGAGCCCTGAAGGATACAGTGTTTTGCTCGACGGCCGACCGGTACGCCTCCCGGGCGGCGCGCCGTTCACGGTGTGGAGCGAGAGGCTCGCGGAGGCGGTCGCCGCCGAGTGGGACGCCGCGGGCGGAGCCAAAGGCGGCGAGATGTCGTTCAACGATGTGCCGCTGACCCGGTTGGCCGGAACGGCGCAGGAGCGGATCGCGCCCGACCCGGCGCCGGTGGCGGAGGCCTTGGCCCGCTACGCCGAAACCGACCTGCTCTGCTACTTCGCGGACGACCCCCGCCTCGCCGCCATCCAGGCCGAGGAGTGGCAGCCCCTGCTGGATTGGGCGGCGCGGCGGCACGACGCCTTGCTGCGTGTCACCGCTGGCCTGATGCCGGTGGCCCAGGGCCCCGACGCGCTGGCGGCGCTGCGCCGCGCCGTTTCGGCGCTGGGGGCGCTCGACCTGGCAGCGCTCGGCGTGCTGGTGCCCGCCTTCGGCAGTCTGGTGCTAGGGCTCGCGGTGGTGGATTGCCGCTTGGAGGCGGCCGAAGCGCTGCGCTTGGCCACCCTTGACGAAATCTTTCAAGAGCGGTTCTGGGGCACGGACGCCGAGGCCGAGGCGCGGCGGGCGCGCGTCGCGGCGGATGTCGAGCAGGCGGCGCGGCTGCTGGCGCTGGCGCGCGGCGCCGCATGAACGCGCGCCACCTGCGGATCGAAGGGCGAGTCCACGGGGTCGGCTACCGCGATTGGCTGGTGCAGGAGGCGTCGCGCCTCGGCCTCTACGGCTGGGTCCGCAACCGCCGCGACGGCAGCGTCGAGGCGGTGGTGGCGGGCGACGCGGCCGCGGTGCAGGAACTGCTCACCCTGTGCCGCCGCGGCCCGGCCTCGGCGCGCGTGGACCGCATAACGGAGAGCTTCGCCGAGGCGCCGGCGGAACCCGGTTTCCGGCGCTTGCCAAGCTTGTAGCCCGCGTCGGCGGTTGCCCGGCACCGGCCGGTTGACTATGGTCCGCCGCCTCGAAGGATGGGTGGCCGAGCGGTCGAAGGCGCGCGCCTGGAAAGTGCGTATACGTCAAAAGCGTATCGTGGGTTCGAATCCCACCCCATCCGCCATTGGGCGCCGGAACGGCGCACCCCCGCCTCCGGCGATCCATGCCAATCGAAACCGAGCCCGGCTAGCGGCGCGCCATCGGCCGCGCGCCGGCAAACACGCCCCAGCGGCGGAGCGAGGGCAGGGCAAACGGCGCCCAAGCGTCGATCTCGCAGCGCTTGGCGCGCAGGTAGGCGTCCACCGCGTCATCGGGTTCGCCGCGGGCGCGCAACGCGCGGGCGACATCGGCCGCCGCTTCGGCGTAGCGCAACTCGGCTTGCAGGATGCGGCCGAAATCGCCGTCCTCGCGCGCCGCGTGCCAAGCGAGCCTGTGCTCCGACAACGCTTCGGTCAGCGCGCCGATGGCGTGTCCGTGCCGGGCTTCGATCCGCTGGAGCACGGCACCGTCTGCGCCCACCACACCCGGGGGGGCGGCGCTACCGGGCGTAGTCTGGGGGCGGGCGTGCTGGAGCATAGGAACGGTTCCTTCCCAAGTTACGGCTATCCTGCCGTTGATGGACGTCAGATTAAGTGCAGACGGTTTTCATAAACGAGGGTATGTCTCGATCACACGCTTGGCATCGCAATGCGGCATTGCCGATTTGTATGCGAAACGGTGCCGTCGTCAAGCCCCCGCGCAGGCGAAGAGCAGCAACAGGCTCCGTTGGAGCATGTTTTCGTTGTCGTCCGCCAGCACCGCGAGGAGGGTCCGCCCGCGGTGCCGGGCGACCGACACCGCCTCGTAGTTCTCGGTGGGCAAGGGCGAAGACAAACTCAGAATCTCCTCGCCCTCCAGCACGGTCGCTGGCGGCGTACCCCGGAGTTGGGCGGCGGCCAACCGAACCACCCGGCCCCCGAACCCGCCGAACAAGGAGAAACGCCGTTCGAGGATAAGAGCACCGCCGTCCGGCAAGGCCGCGGCGTCGGCTGGGTCGAACCCTTCGGCCGCCCGGTAGAAGACCGGCTTCCAGGCGCCAGGGCCGCCGAGCCAAGCCCGGCGCAGCCGCGGGTCGGCGCCGCCCTGCATGGCTTCGGTGACGAGCAGCAAAGCGCCATCGGCCAGCACCGCAAGCGCTTCGACGCCGCCGTTGAAGGGCGCCCGGTCCAGGCCCGGCGGCGCTTCGACATAGGCGCCCGGGCCGTTGAGGCCGCGGAAGGCTCGGAGGCGGTGCCAGCGTTCGAAGGCCACCAGCCACGACCCGTCCGGCAGACGCGCCAGACCCTCGGCGTCGCCGGCGTAACCCCGCGACAACTGCTTGCCCGCTCCGTCCCGCAACCGGCCGGTGCGCAGGTCCGCGAGACCGGCCGGGCGCCCGTCCTCCCGCAACACCAAGCGCGCCGACATCCACCGCGCCAAGTCGCTCACCGCCGTCAACCGGAGGTCGTCGTCGAGGTGAAGGCCGGAAAAACCGCCGAAGCCTATGGCGCCGCCGTCGAGTTCGAGGCCGCCCAGCAACTCCAACCGATGGCCTTGGGGCAGGGCAGGCACCTGCACCGGCCGCGCCGGCTGCGACCAAGGCCGCGGCCTGTCCCGCGCGGGCTCGTGCTCGGACTCCCCGCCGGCTCCGCAGGACACCAGCGCGAGAAGCCCGGACGACCCGGTGAGCAGGGAACGGCGGAGCAAGGCGACGGGCCGCTCAGGTGCGGGAAGGGGCGCTGACGCGGCGCGGCCCGGCCCCACCGGAGCGAGCCGACGGGCGGCCCAACCATCGGGGCGAAATCATGCCGCTTCAATATCGTTTTCCGCGCGCTTCCGCAAGCGCGCGGATAGGCGGCCGCGGCGCCGGTTCAGGCCACCAAGGGGGCCCGTTCGGCGGCGGCGCGGTGCCAAGCTTCCGCCGCGTCCTCGTCGAACAGCTCGGCCAGCTTCTTCATCATGGTCCCGCCCAGCTCCTCGGCGTCCACGATGGTGACGGCGCGCCGGTAGTAGCGGGTGACGTCATGGCCGATGCCGATGGCGATCAATTCCACATCGCCCCGGCCTTCGATGTCGGTGATCACCTTGCGGAGGTGCCGTTCCAGGTAGTTGCCCGGGTTGACGCTCAGGGTGCTGTCGTCCACCGGAGCGCCGTCCGAAATTACCATGAGGATGCGCCGGTGCTCCGGCCGGGCGCGGAGGCGCTTGTAGGCCCAATCCAGCGCTTCGCCGTCGATGTTCTCCTTCAGCAGCCCCTCGCGGAGCATCAGCCCGAGATTCTTGCGCGCCCGCCGCCAGGGCGAATCCGCTGCCTTGTACACCACGTGGCGTAGGTCGTTGAGCCGGCCCGGGTTGCGCGGCTTGCCTTCCTGCACCCAGCGCTCGCGGGACAGCCCGCCTTTCCAAGCACGGGTGGTGAAGCCGAGGATCTCGGTCTTCACCGCGCAGCGCTCGAGGGTTCGGGCGAGGATGTCGGAGCACATGGCGGCGACGGTGATCGGCCGGCCGCGCATGGAGCCGGAGTTGTCGATCAGCAGGCTGACGACCGTGTCCCGGAAGTCCGCCTCACGCTCCCGCTTGTAGGACAGCGAGTGCATCGGGTTGGCGACCACGCGCGCGAGGCGGGCCACGTCGAGCAGCCCTTCCTCAAGGTCGAACTCCCAGGCCCGCTGCTGCTGCGCCAGAAGGCGCCGCTGCAAGCGGTTGGCGAGCTTCGACACCACGCCTTGGAGGTGCGAGAGCTGCTGGTCGAGCTGCTGGCGAAGGCGCGCCAGCTCCTCCGGGTCGCAGAGGGCGTCGGCTTCCACCACCTCGTCGAACTGCGTGGTGAAGGCGCGGTAGCGGCTGCCGTCGTCGGTTTGCGGCACCTCGCGGCGCTGCTGCGGGCCGCCTGGGCGGTCGTCGCCCTCGGCGGCGGCGCCTTCCTCCTCGGTCTCCTCGACCTCCTCCTCGGCGGCCTCGCCCTGCATCGCTTCCGGCTGGGCGCCGAGCATGCTCTCCTGGTCCTGCGCCTGGGCTTCGCCTTCGCCGGACTGGTCCTGCTGCGGCGTGTTCTCGCCCTGCTCCTCGCCGTCCTCCTGGTCCTCCGCCTCGGCCTCCACCTCCGCTTCGGCGAGGTCGAGCGCGGCGAGCAACCGGCGGGCGGCGCGGGCGAAGCCCTCCTGGCTTTCCGTGTTGCCGGCCATCTCGGCCAGCGCCACTTCGGCCTTCTCGCCCAGGGTGTCGCGCCAAAGGTCTAGAACGCGGTGCGCCGCCTCGGGCGCCGTCTCACCGCTGATGCGCTCGCGTGCCAGCAGGGACAGCGCCGCGGGCAACGGCAACTGATCCTTGCGGGTCATGCGGTCGTAGCCCTCGGCCTCGCAGGCGTCCGAGAGGCGGGCGCGGAGGTTTGCCGCGACGCCGGCCATGTGGCGGCTGCCCACGGCCTCCACGCGCACGTCCTCCAGCGCGTCGAACACCTCCTTGGCCTCGCGGCGGGCGGGCGTCCGGGCGGCGTGGACGGCTTCGGAATGGTGTCGTAGGCGGAGGGCGGCGGCGTCGGCCGCGCCGCGCAGCTTCGCCATCTCGGCCGGCGGCAGCGTGCGCGTCGGCAAGGGCAAGCGCACGCGCTTACCGGACACGCCTCCGGGGCCGGGCTGGAAGGCCACCTGCACCTCGGCGTTGGCGTGCGCCACCGCGCGCAGGGTGCCCGCGGTGGCGCGCTTGAATTCCTCCTGGCGGGTGAGGTCCTGCTTGCCGCTGCTCATCGCTTTCCCGCGCTCACCCCGCCTTCTTGAGCAGCGCGCCCGAGGGGAGCTCCTCGTTGAAGCAGCGCTGGTAATACTCCGCCACCGTGGCCCGCTCCGCCTCGTCGCACTTGTTGAGGAAGGTGAGGCGGAAGGCGAAGCCGACGTCGCGGAAGATGCGGGTGTTCTCCGCCCAGGTGATGACGGTGCGCGGGGACATCACGGTGGAGATGTCGCCGGCGATGAAGCCGGCGCGGGTCAGGTCGGCCAGCGCCACCATCGCCTCCACCTGCTTCTTCATCTTCGCGTCGCCCTCGGCGCGCAGCTTGGCCAGCACGATCTCCGTTTCCTGCGCGTGCGGCAGGTAGTTGAGCGTGGCCACCACGTTCCAGCGGTCCATCTGGCCCTGATTTATCTGCTGCGTGCCGTGGTAAAGACCGGTGGTGTCGCCGAGGCCCACCGTGTTCGCGGTGGAGAACAGCCGGAATTGGGGGTGCGGCCGGATCACGCGGTTCTGGTCGAGCAGCGTAAGGCGACCCTCCACCTCCAGCACGCGCTGGATCACGAACATCACGTCCGGGCGGCCGGCGTCGTACTCGTCGAACACGAGCGCGCAGGGATGCTGGAGCGCCCAGGGCAGGATGCCCTCGCGGAACTCCGTCACCTGCTTGCCGTCCTTGAGGACGATGGCATCCTTGCCTATAAGGTCGATGCGGCTGATGTGGCTGTCGAGGTTGACGCGGATGCAAGGCCAATTGATCCGTGCCGCCACCTGCTCGATATGGGTGGACTTGCCCGTGCCATGGTAGCCCTGGATCATCACGCGACGATTGAAGGCGAAGCCCGCGAGGATGGCCAGCGTGGTCTCGCGGTCGAAGCGGTACGCGGTGTCCAACTCCGGCACGTGCTCCGTGCGCGTGGAGAAGGCCGGCACCTGCAGGTCCACGTCGAGGCCGAAGACCTGTCGCGCATCCACGGTGGTGTCTGGGGTATCGATCGCCGAGGTGGGGCGGATCTCGGCGAGGGTTGCGACCTTGTTCATCGGCATCCGCTCGTGTGTCTTGTGGGGAGTTCTAGGGCAGGGCGGCGGCGGCGGCTACCCGTGCGCCAAGTGCTCCACGGCCGGTTCGCCCCAGGCGTCAGGGCGTCGCGGATGCCCCTTCGTGCGCCGCGGCCGTCGCCGGCCGTGGGGCGCCGAGGCGCTTGCGGAGCAGGCTGTACGCGCGGTTGACATCCTTCAGCTTCTCCTCCGCGCCGCGGTCGCCGTTGTTCAGATCGGGGTGGAAGCGCTTCGCCAACTCCTTGTAGCGGTTGCGCATCGCCGAATGGTCCACCGGCCAGTCGAGGCCGAGAACGTCCAGCGCCGCGCGCAGTTCGAGGGGCGGCGCGGCGGCCTTCTCCGCCGACGCCTGCCGCCGGCGCGCGTGCGACGACGTCCCGTTCAGCACGCCCAGCGGGTCGCGGAGCGTCTCCGGCCCGAGGACCCGAGCCGCGCCGAGGCGCCCGAGCGGCCAAGTCGGGCGGTGCCACCCACTGTCGTTCCGCAGGTTGGCCTCGATCTCCTGCGGCGACATGCCTTTGTAATAGTCCCAAGAAGCGTTGTACTCGCGCACATGCGGCAAGCAAAACCAGAAATACTCGTTCAGCTTCGTCGTCGATCGCGGCGCCCTGAACTCGCCCGGCGCGGGGCAGCCCGGCCGGTCGCAAGGGCGCGGCGGGACATCGGGGTCCGCCTGTGGCGGTCGGGCGTTCGCGCCACGGCGGGGCATGGATGATTTATGGGTGCGGGCCGCCGGGGGCGCAAGGCGAATGGGCCCCGTTGTGGAGTGTCGGGCGCGCGGCCCGGCATGTAAGGTGGCGCCATGACGGACCCGTCCCTGCCCAACCGGGCCGAGCGCATCCGCGGCGCCCTGCTCGCCGCTTTCCCCGCCGCCGTTGTCGACGTGGTGGACGACAGCCACCGGCACGCCGGCCACACCGGGGCGCGCCCGGAAGGCGAGACGCACTATTCCGTGCGGATGGTCAGCCCCGCCTTCGGCGGGCTCGACCGGCTGTCCCGGTCCCGCGCCGTCCATGCCGCATTGGGGGCCGAGTTCGGCACCGGGCTGCACGCGCTGTCCCTGCGGTTGCTGGCGCCGGGCGAAGCGGGCGCGGATTGAACCCGCGGCGCCGCCGCGCTTTGGAGCCCGCATGAGCGACGGCGAGTCCCCGATCCCCCGGTCTGACGTCATCCGGACCGACCCGATCCAGTGCCCGTTCTGCGAGGAAACGACGATGCCGAACCCGTTGCCGGACGGCAGCGTGGTGTGCTCCTGCACCGCGGAACGCGCCTTGCCGATCGGGAAGGGCGAGGGGCCGCCTTTGTTGGCGGACGATCCCGGCTTCGCGCCGGCCGGTGACGGCGATCGGGGCGAGTTGCCGGCGGACAAGGGGCAATTCGGCCGCGACCTGGGGACGGAGGACTACGACCGCCTCGCCCCGCCTCCGGACGGCACGAGGAACGACAGGACGTCCTGACGCCGCCTGCCCCGCCGCGCCGTCATCCGCCGCCGCTGCCCCGGCGCGCCAGGGCCAGTACGGCGTAGCGCGCGACCAGCGCCGCCGCGCCCCAGGCGAGCGCGAGCACCGGCAACAGGATCGGCCGCCGCTCGTTCACCAGAACATAGACGGCCAGCACCACGCCCGAGGCCAGGTAACGCGCCGCAGTGACGGCCTCGCCTTCCCGGCGCAGCAGCCATTCGCACAGCGCCAAAGCGACCACCGCGTTCGCTGCGTACCAGAGCAGCGATGCCCCGCAAGCGAGGCTGGACGGCCGCGACACCGGCGGAAGGGCCGGCAGCTTGGCGAGGGCGTAGCCGCGGCAGCCCAGCGGCACCGCGTCGGCCATCAGGTGGATGGCCAAGCCGAGCAGGAACCAAGCCATGAACCACGCGGCGCTGCGCTCCGCCGCGGCCCGTGCGCCGGGGCCCACCCACCGCGGCAACCGCGCGAGCACCGGAGGCGCCGCCGCCAGGGCGAGCAACGGCAGCAGGACACTGTGTGTCACCACCGAGCGGTGCCCGAGCACCGACAGGAACAACTGGTCGATGTCGGGGAAGAACAGCCCCGCCGCGGATGCCGGCCGCAAAAAGGCGACTGCCGCGAGGAGCGGCAAGTGCCACAGCCACCGGCCGCCTGCCCCGCGCGCCACCGTTCAGTGTTCGGCCAGGGCCTCCGCCGCCTTGAGCGCCTCCGCCGCGTGCGCCTCGGGTTTCACCTTGCGCCAGACGCGGGCGACCTTGCCTTCGGCGTCCACGAGAAAGCTGCTCCGCTCCACGCCCATGTACTTCTTGCCGTACATGGATTTCTCCACCCACACGCCGTAGCGCTCCGCGACGGAGTGGTCGGCGTCGGAGGCGAGGGGGAACTCCAGGCCGAACTTCGACGCGAACTTCTCAATTGGCGGAAGGGCGTCGGGAGAAACGCCGATGACCGCCAAACCCAAGCGCCCGAGCCGCGGCAGGGCTTCCTGGATGCCGCAAGCCTGTTTGGTGCAGCCGGGCGTGTCGGCCTTGGGATAGAAGTAGAGCAGAAAGGGGCTGCCCTTCAGCGACCGGAGGCTCACCTCGCGCCCGCCGCTCGCCTTCATGGCGAAGTCCGGCGCCGGATCGCCCTCCTTGGGTCCGCCCTCGCTCATCGCTGCTCCCCCTCCGCGCCGGACGGTAGCGCGCCCACGCGCCGCTCGAAGATCGCGCGCACCGTGCGCGCGGTGTTGTGCATCTGCGCGCGCAATCCAGGCAGGTCAACCGGAGGCGGGTCGAGCAGCGGCCCGGCTATCCGCAGCAGCGCCGCCGCCGCCGGCGCGGGCAGGGTCGCGTCGCGGGCACGGCCCGCCGTCAAGCGGATCAGACCGATGACCTCGCGCCACAGCCGGTCGGCCGCGACCAGCGCCGCCGCCTCCCCTTCCGGCAGCAGCCCCGCCGCGCCGAGACGCGCCAGCGCGTCCCTCGTGGTGGGGGAAAGAACGCCCGGCGCCGCCGTCCCGTGGCGGACTTGCAACGCCTGGGCGATGAACTCTACCTCGACCAAGCCGCCCGGCATCGCCTTCACGTCCCAAGCTCCTTCGGGCGGAAGGTCGCGCAGCATCCGCGCGCGCATCGACGCGGCGTCGGCGAGCGCCGCATCGGCCGGCCGCGCCACGGCGGCCGCCAGCGCTCCGGCGATCCGGCGGCGCAGTGCCGGCGGCCCGGCGATCACGCGCGCCCGGGTCAGCGCCATGCGTTCCCAGGTCCAGGCCTCCTCGCGGTGGTAGCGCTCGAAGGCGGCGACTCCGACGGCGACCGGCCCTTTGTTGCCGGACGGCCGCAGCCGCATGTCGACCTCCCACAGGCGGCCTTCCGCCCCCGGCGCCGTGAGAGCCGCGACCACTTGCGGCGCGAGGCGGATGAAATACTCGGACGGCGCGAGCGACCGCCGCCCCCCCTCGCTGGCCGTCGCTTCCGGATCGTGGTCGTAGACCAGCACAAGGTCGAGGTCCGAGGCGGGCAGCATCTCCCGCCCGCCGAGCTTGCCCATCGCCACCACCGCCAGCGCGCCGCCCGGCACCGTCCCGAAGCGCTTGGCGAAGTCCGCCTCGACCCAAGGGAGCAGCGACTCGACGGCGGCGTCCGCCAAGTCGGCCCGCATCCCGCCCGCGGCGTCGGCGTCCAGCGCGCCTTCCAACGCCGCCGCGTCGATCTCGAAGCGCCGCTCCGTGACGATGCGCCGCGCGGCCTCCAGCGCCTCGTCGAGATGGCGCGCGTCCGCCACCAGCGCGCGCAATGCGGCGGCCGGGTCGGGGCCGTTCGGCCCGGCGCCGGCCAAGAGCCCGTCCAGCGCGGCCGGGTTGCGCGCGAGGTGGTCGGCGAGGGCCGGCGCCGCGCCGAGGATGCCTGCCACTCGATCCAGCAGCGCCGGATTCCGGTAGAACAAGCTCAGCACCTGCACGCCGGCCGGCAGCCGGTCCAGCATGGTCCCGAACCGCACCAGCGCCGCGTCGGGATTCATCTGTCGGGCGAAGGCCGCGAGCAGCGCGGGCATCAACTCCGTCAGCAGTTCGCGCGCCCTTTGGCTCCGCGTGGCGCGCGGCCGGCCGTGGTGCCAGCTCCGGATCATGGCGCCCACCGAGCCCGGGTCGCGGAAGCCCATGCGGCGCAGCGTCGCGATGGTGTCCGGATCGTCCTCGGCCCCGGTGAAGACGAGGTTGCCGCCCGCGTCCCGCACCTCCGCCGCCGCGGCGCCGGACAGGGCGGGCGCGTCCTCGAACAGCCCGGCGTAGGCCGCCTGCACCCGTTCGAAGTGGCCGAGCAACGCGGCGCCGAAAGCCTCCGCCCCGTCGAAGCCCATGAAGGCGGCGATGCGGGCCAACCCCGCCCCGTCCTCGGGCAGGCGGTGCGTTTGCCGGTCCGCCACCATCTGGAGACGGTGCTCCAGGTCGCGCAGAAAGACGTACGCGTCCGAAAGGGCGGAAGCGGCGCCCGCCTCCAGCCGCCCGGCGGCCGTCAAGGCGCGCAGCGCGCCGAGGGTCGTGGGCTCGCGCAGCGCCGGGTCTCGGCCGCCCCAGATCAGTTGCAGCACCTGGGTGGTGAACTCGATTTCGCGGATGCCGCCGCGGCCGAGCTTCACGTCGTGCCCGGCGACCGCGGCCACCTCGCCCGCCCCCCGCGCCGCCTTGTGGGCGTGGATCTGGCGCTTGATGGAATGGATGTCGGCGATGGCGGCGAAGTCGAGGTGCCGGCGCCAGATGAAGGGCCGGATCTCCCGCAGGAAATGCTCGCCGAGCGCGAGGTCGCCGGCCACCGGGCGCGCCTTGATCATCGCGGCCCGTTCCCAATTCTGGCCCACCGACTCGTAGTAGGACACGGCGGCGCCCAGCGAGACGGCCAGCGGCGTGGCCGCCGGATCGGGGCGGAGGCGCAGGTCGGTGCGGAAAACGTACCCTTCCGCGGTGCGTTCCTCCAGGAGCCGCACCAACTCGCGCGCGATCCGGACGTAGCAGGCGCCGGCGCGGTCGCTGTGGTAGGTTGCGGCGTCGGGGTCGTAGAGCAGCAAGAGGTCGACATCGGAGGAGTAGTTCAGCTCCCGCGCGCCGAGCTTCCCCATGCCGAGCACGGCCAGGCCGCTGCCCCGGAGCGCGCCTTCGCACCGACCGGGCCCGCCGCCATCGAACCACGCGCGCAACTCGCCGCGGCGGACCGCGGCGCCGAGGAGGTGCGCGCAGGCGAGGCCGATCGCCGCGTCCGCCAGGTCCGACAGCGCGCCCGTCACCTTGCCCAGTGGCCAGAGGCCCCCGACGTCCGCCACGGCGGCCACCAGCGCGACGCGCCGCTTGGCCAGGCGCAGCGCGTTCGCCACCGCGTCGCGCCCGTTCACCGGATCGGCGGCGCGCAGCGCCCCGAGGGCGGCGGCCAAGGCCGCGTCGGGGCCGCGTCCGGCTGCGGCGTCGAGCAGCACCGCGGGCTCCCGCAGCGCCACATCGGACAAATAAGGGCTGTTGCCGCCCAGCGCCGCGAGCAGCGCCGCGCCTCCTGGGTCGGCGGCGAAGCGCCGAGCTTCCTCGGAGCACGCGCCGAAGCGCGCCAGGAGGCGCTCCGCCGCGTCGCGGTCATGGGGTTGGGGAGGCCGGCTTCGGCGGTCTTCGGGCATCGTCATCGGCGGGGAGCAGACCCGTGACGCGCCGGCCCGGTCAAGCGGCCTCGCGCGTCCTGCGCCGCTTGGTGGCCGGGCTGCTCGCGTTGCTGGTCGCCGCCGTGCTGGGCCTCGCCGCGCTCGTCTGGCGGCTGGGGGAGGGGCCTTTGCCGTTGCCGCCGTTGGCGCGGGCCTTGGAGCAGGCCGCGGCCGGGCAACTCGGCGGCGGCTCCCTCCAAATAGGCGAGGCGGCCATCGCGTGGCAGGGTTGGAGGGGAGGCGCCGCTGCGCCGCTCCACATCCGCCTGTCCGGCATCAAGCTCCTCGACTCCGGTGGCGGCGTCCGCGGCGAACTGCCGCGCGCGGGCGCCACCCTGTCCGTCCGGGCCCTGCTGCGCGGGTCGCTCGCCCTCGCCACGGTGGAGTTGCGGCGGCCGCGCTTGGTCGTGCTGCGCCGGGCGGACGGCGAGTTCGACCTCGCCCTCCAGCCGCGGCCCCCCGCCGCCGCCGATCAAGCCCCGCCGACGGCGGAGGCGGAAGGCGGCGGCGCGGTCCCCGAGGCGATGGCTGTCCTGCGCTCCCTGGCGCTGCCGCCCTCCGACCGCGGCGGCGCCTTCGACGCGCTGCGGCGGATCCGTGTGTCGGACGGCGAGGTCGCCGTCGTCGATGCGGCGCTCGGCCGCTCCTGGTCGCTCGTCGACACGCAGGTCGACATCCGCAGGGCCGATGCGGGCGGGCTGATCGCGGACGGCGCCGCGACCATCAGCAGCGGCGCGTTCAGCGCGCCGGTGCGGTTGCACGGCTCGGCCAGCGGCCGGCCGATGAGCGTCACGCTCGGCCTGTCGCTGCCGGCGCTCCGCCCAGCGCAACTCGCCGCGGTGTGGCCCGGCCTCGGGCCGCTGTCGGCGTTGGACGCCTCCGTCGGCCTGTCCGCGGCCGCCGACCTCGACGCCTGGGGACGCCCGGAACGGCTGGAGGCGAAAGTGGCGGCGGAGCCCGGCCGGTTGCGCCTCGGCGGCGGCCACCACCTGCCCTTCGCGGCGCTGTCGGCCTCGGCGGTCACGGAGGGACGCGGTGCGCCTATCCGCTTGAGCGGCGCCCGCCTCGCCCTCCCGCCGACCGACGCCGGGCCGGGGGCGGAGTTGACCGGCAGCGGCGAAGCGGCGCTGCGCGGCGGCGCCTGGGAGGCCGCGCTCGACCTCCGGGCGACGACCCTGCCCGCCGCGGCGTTGGACCGCGCTTGGCCGGAGGGCTTCGAGGCCGGGCTGCGCCGCGCCGTGCTGGGCGCCATGCCGTCAGGCACGCTCCGCGGCGCCCGGCTGGCGCTCTCGCTCCGCGCGCCGGAAACGTTCGGCGAAATCGAATTGGTCGAGGCGCGGGCGGGGCTGGAGGCGACCGACGCGGTGTTCGTGCTCGGCCAGGACCGCCGCATGGCGGTGGCGGCGGCGGAGGTGTCCGCGTCCTTCCGGCCGGACGGGCTGCGCCTGGAAAGCCTGTCGGCGCGGCTGCCGGCGGTCTCGGGCGCCGCCGCCGGCCCGACCGTCACCGCGCGGGGCGGGGCGGAACGCCGCGGCGCCGGGTGGCTGGCGCGCATCGACGTCGGGATGGACGCGGTCCGCTTCGCCGACCTCGGCGCCTACTGGCCTGAGGGCTTGGCGCCCAACGTGCGCCGCTGGCTGGTGCAGAACGTCACCGCCGGCGAGGCGCGGGATGGCGCGTGGCGCGTGGAAGCGGAACTGCCCGAAGCGTTGGACGCCGTGCGCGTTTCCGCCCTTTCCGGCCGGGCCGAGGCATCCGGCGCCACCGTCCACTGGCTCCGGCCCATCCCGCCTGTGCAGGGGGCGTCCGGCGTCGCCGAGTTCACCCTCGACGCCGTGTCCATCACCGCCCGGAGCGGCGCGCGGCAGGCGCGAGCCGACACCGGCGGCCGTGGCGCGATCGAGGTGCGCGAGGCGAATGTCCGATTCCACGGCCTGGACGCGGAGCCGGGCAACGCGGAGATTGCGTTGCAGGTTTCCGGCCCGCTGGCGGAGGCCGTCGCGGTCATCAAGCACCCGCGGCTGAAGCTGTTCGAGCGCAAGCCCCTGGAACTGACCGTCACCGGCGGCCAAGCGGACGCGCGACTGCGGATCGGCTTCCCCTTGCTCGCCGACCTGCCGGTGGAACGCTTTCGTATCGACGCCGCCGCCCGCATCGCCGACGCGCAACTCCGCGGCGCCTTGCTTGGCCACGATCTCCTGGACGGCCGCTTCGACCTTACCGCGACCACCGAAGGGCTGAAGCTGGGCGGGCAGGGGCTGCTGGAGGGCGCGCCCGTGCGGCTCAACGCCGAGTTGGACTTCCGCCCCGGCCCGCCGACCCAGGTGCAGGAGCGCGCCACGCTCACCGGCCGCGCCGACCCGCGCCAGATCGCGTTGTTCGGCCTCGACACCGGCGGGCTGCTGGAAGGCCCGACCGCCGTGGAAGCGCGCTACGAGCGGCGCCGCAACGGCGCCGGCACCGTCGCGCTGCGCGGCGACCTGCGCGACGCCCGGCTGGTCTTCAACCCCTCCGGTTGGGAGAAGCCGCCGGGCACGGCGGGCACCGTGGAAGCGCTGCTCCAACTGCAGGGCGACGCGCTGCTCTCCGCCGAGAACATGCGGCTCGGCGCAGCCGATCTCTCGTTGCGCGGCGGCCGCGCCCTGTTCAGCGCCGGCGGCAAGCGCCTGGAGCAGGTGGAGGTCGCCGAAGGGCGCTTCGGCGCGTCGCGTTTCGCCGGCGCCGTGCGGAGACCCGCCGGCGACGGCACCGCGGAAGGCGAAGCGTGGCGGGCGGCGCTGCGCGGGCCGCTGCTCGACCTCCGGCCTTTCCTGTCGTCCGGCCCGTCCCCGCGGGGCAAGCGCGGCGACGGGCCGGACGCGGAAAGCCGCTCCCTCCCCATCACCCTGGACCTCCGCTTCGACCGGGCGCTGGCTGGCGAAACGGGTGAGTTCGGCGGCGTGCAGGGCAGCGCTTGGTTCGACGCCACCGGCGTCTTGCGCGCGCTGCGCGCCGCCGGCCGCACCGCCGCCGCGCCCGACGCCGGGGGCGGCGCCTTCGACCTGTCGCTTTCGCCCGATGGCGGGCAGCGCCGCGTGCTGCGAGTCGCCGCCGAGGACGGAGGCGCCTTCCTCCGCGCGGTCGATGTGAACTCCATCAGCGGCGGACGTCTGTCTGTGAACGCCGCTTACGAGGAGTTGCGGCCCGGCGCGCCGCTCAGCGGCACCGCCGAACTGGAAAACTTCGTGCTGCGCGACGCCCCGGCCGCGGCCAAGGTCCTCCAGGCGATGACGCTGTACGGGCTGGTGGAAGCGGTTCAAGGCGGCGACGGCCTCGTGTTCGCCCGGCTGGTCGCGCCCTTCGCGCTGACGCCGGAAGCGTTGGTGCTCCGCGACGCGCGTGCCTTCTCGGCTTCGCTCGGCGTGACCGCCAAGGGCCGCATCGGGCGCGAGCGCCGGGTGGCGGAGGTGGAGGGCACCATCGTGCCGGCCTATGTGTTCAATTCCCTGCTCGGCCGCGTGCCGCTGGTGGGTCGCCTGTTCAGCCCGGAGGCCGGCGGCGGCCTCTTCGCCGCGACCTACCGCGTGCAGGGTCCGCTGGACGACCCGGCGGTGACGGTGAACCCGCTTGCCGCGTTGACGCCGGGCTTCCTGCGCGGGCTGTTCGGCATCTTCGACCAGGGACGCGGAAACGGGGGAGGCGGGGCCGCGCCTCGGTGAGAGTGGAGCTGGCAGCTCCTTCGGACCCGAGGGGGTCATCGGGAGCCCAGGTCGCCGGCGGCCGCCCGCGGCGCCCGCGCCTGGGATGCGTCGCCGGCCGGCCCATGCGCGTATTGTGATGCGTTCGGGCGCTGGCCGATCGCCGCGACGCCGTTAAGCTCCGCGTCCATCCGTTCGACACAGGTGCGCCATGGCAGCCCTTCGCTCGAAGCTGGCGGCCGTCGTCGCGGCGGTTTCGGTGCCGCCGCTGCTGGCGGCCGCCGGTTGCGCAGGGGCCGTCGACCGCAGGCCCCAGCCGTGGGCGGCGCACGGCTTTTCCGCCGACACCTTCACCCGCGAGGGGCTGATCAGCGGCGCGACCGCGACCGAGGCGGGGTGCCGCGCGCTGCCCGACGGGATCTGGATCGACATCGGCAGCCGCCGCGAATGCATACGCTTTTCCCTGGGGGGGACGGAGCAGCCGGCGCGGACGGCTATCGCGTTCTTCCCGGGCGACCCGGGCGGCGCCTCCTACCGCTTCGTGGGTGGCAGGTTCGGTATGGACGCGGTGAGCGATTTTTACCAACACACCGCCGAGTCGCGGCGCTTCGTGGCGGAAATGGTGGCCAGCGTCATGCCCGGTATGCCCGTGTTCCTGATGGGGCGTCCGGGCATGCACGGCTCCTCCGGCGACCACGCGGAGGACCGGCACACGCGGGATGAGGTCCTGCTGATGGACGCAGCGCTGACCGAGCTGAAGCGGCGCCACGGCTTCCAGGACTTCGCGCTCTCCGGCTTCTCCTCCGGCGGGGCCATCGTGGCCAATCTCCTGGCGCGGCGGGACGACATCCGCTGCGCGGTGATCGCCTCGGCACCGCTCGACCTCACCACCTTCCACCGGCGGCAGGACGGGGCGGTCCCGGACCACCTCGCCATGCGCAACGGCGATCTCGCCGATCCCATGCGCAGCGTCGGGAGCATCCGGTCGAACGCCACCGTCTTCGTCGTCGGCGACACGCGCGACCGCAACGTGCCGCACGCCGCCTGGGCGGCCTGGGAGGAGGCCGCGCGCCGCCAGGGCCTGCGCGTCTTCGACGCCGACATCACAGGCTTCGACCGTCCGGAGCTCGGGCCCAAGAAAACCTACCACATCACCGGCGTGCGTGCCGTGGAGGTGGCATATGCCTGCGCCATGGGCAGGTCGGGCGAGACGCTGCGGCAGGCGCTGCGGACCGGCGAACCGATCCTCAGTCCGCAGGGCCGGCGGCTCAGCGGGGAGGAGATCAAGGCCGCCTTCGCCGGGCGGCGGCTGACCGGCACGGCTTGGTCGAGCTTCGGCACGGGGGCCGCCCGGTACACCCACTGGGGCCCGGGTGGCGACCTGTCCCACTTCCACCCACAGCGTCCGGCGGAGCGCACCGCGACCCGCCGCTGGTGGGTGGAGGGCGACCGGCTCTGCACCAGCGACGACGGCTGCGACGCGGTGCTCGCGGACGGGCGCTTCCTGCACGTCGTCGGCGGCGAGCCGCTGCAGCTCCGCGCCACCTTCGCCGCGGCGCCGCCCGACCCCCGTTCCTGAAAGGGCCGGGCGGGCCTGCCCCGGCTCACGGCCGGAGCGTCCGGCCGACCGGGCGCGCGGCGGTGGTGGGCGGCGCGGCCCCGCCGCCACAACCGAGCGTTCAGCGCTCCGCCCGAGGCGCGTAGACGACCTCGGCGTTGTCGCCCCCGCCGAAGAGCCACGCCTCGCGGCCACGCCCCGCTCCGGCCGGTACCGCGCCGGGGTACTCCACCTGCGGCCCGTCGCCGTCTGTGCTAGTGAACCGAGCGGTCCGTCCGGGCTGCGCGTAATCGGCACCGCCCCCGCCTGCGCCGCCGGGGCTGTAAAGGATGACCATGTCGTCTCCGCCGCCGAGCAGGGTGGCGGCGCCGCCGCCCACCACGCTGCCGGCGTCCGGCCCGACAAAGCTGGCGATGCCAGCCCCGCTCGGCGCCTGCGCCGCCAGCGGAGATGTTGCGAAGGCGGCCAGGATGGCCCAGGAAGCGATTGCGGTGCTGCGCGTCATGGTTCTCTCCTATGTGCTCGTGCGTCCTCCTTCGGGGATGTCGCGGGCGTGCTGACGGAACCATCCGTCGCCGGACTGCCGGTCTTGGTGTTTCCGTCTGCGAGGCCGCGCCAGGATCGCAACTGTCGCGGTTTCATCCTCCATGAAGGGCATATGCCGGCGGAAAGGGCGCGGTCTGTGCGGCGCAGCACACCCCACGCAGCAGGCGTGCAAAGGGGGTGGGGCGAAAGGTGCCAGCAACGGCACGTCGGTCCCCCCGCCGGAAAGCGATCGGTCCTGCGACCCTGGACCGGTACCGGATGGCGCGTCGGGCCGGCGTCGACGCCGGCCCGGCGCTCCCGTTCGATCAGTCGTTCAGAAGCGTGACACGCGCGGGGTGCGTCCGGTCACACCGCGCGCACCAGCAGATGCCGCTTCCGCCCCAACGACAGCTTCGCCGCGCCGTCCCGCAAATCCGCTGCCGTCACCGCCTGCGTCGCATCCGTGACCGTGGCGTCGTTCAGCCGCACGCCGCCCTGCGCCACGAGCCGCCGCGCTTCGCCCTTGCTCGCCACGAACTTCGCGGCCGCCAGCAGGTCCACCACCGTCGCCGGCAGCGCGGCTTCTATGCCTGGCAGCGTTTCCGCCGCTTCGCCCATCTCGAAGGCGCGGCGTGCCGTCTCGGCCGCCGCTTCCGCCGCGGCGCGCCCGTGCAGCAGCGCCGTGGCCTCCGTCGCCAGCGCCTTCTTGGCCTCGTTGATCTCGGCCCCGTCCAGCGCGGCGAGGCGCCGCGCCTCGTCCACCGGCACCTCGGTGAAGAGCAGAAGGAAGCGGCCGACGTCCGCGTCCTCCGTGTTCCGCCAGTACTGCCAATAGTCGTAGGGGGCGAGGCGGTCGGGGTTCAGCCAAACCGCGCCGGCCGCGGTCTTGCCCATCTTGGCGCCCGAAGCGGTGGTCAGCAGCGGCGTGGTCAGGCCGAAGGCCTCTGTGCCCGCCATCCGGCGAACCAGGTCGGCGCCCATGACGATGTTGCCCCACTGATCGGAGCCGCCCATTTGCAGCGCCACGCCGTGCCGCCGGTGCAGCTCCAGGAAGTCGTAGGACTGGAGCAGCATGTAGTTGAATTCGAGGAAGGAGAGCGGCTGGTCGCGTTCCAGCCGGAGGCGCACGCTGTCCATGGTCAGCATGCGATTGACCGAGAAGTGCCGCCCCACGTCGCGCAGGAAGGGGATGTAGAGCAGCCGGTCCAGCCAAGCCGCGTTGTCCAGC
This sequence comes from Craurococcus roseus, assembly GCF_039523795.1. NCBI lineage: Bacteria > Pseudomonadati > Pseudomonadota > Alphaproteobacteria > Acetobacterales > Acetobacteraceae > Craurococcus > Craurococcus roseus. The sequence goes on from NZ_BAAAFZ010000015.1 coordinate 55,535, forward strand.
ATCACCGCTTCGGTCTGGCCCTCCCCGAAGGCGAGGAAGCTCTCGAAGCTGCGACGGATGCCGGCCTTATTCGCTTCGATGGCCCCCTCGGTGAGGAGCTGGCGCGCCTCGTCTTTGCCGGACGGGTCGCCCACCTTGGTAGTGCCGCCGCCGATGAGAACGACCGGGCGGTTGCCCGTGCGTTGGAACAGCCGTAGCAGCATGATCGACATCAGGTGGCCGACGTGGAGGCTGTCGGCCGTGCAGTCGAAGCCGATGTAGGCCGAAACCGGCCCCGCGCGCAGCTTGGCCGCCAACGCGGCCTCATCCGTCGCTTGGTGGAGGAAGCCGCGCTCCCGCGCCGCCTGTAGGAAATCGCCGCCGCTCATCGTCGCCTGCACCGCCACAACAGATCGCCCTTGCTTGCCCGGGCCGCGTCCGCGTAGCACGTGGCGTCCATGCTTAGAACCATCGGGATGATGAGCGGCACCTCCCTCGACGGGGTGGACGCCGCCTGGGTGGAAACGGACGGCGAGCGGATCGGCCGCCTCGGCCCGCGGCTGACCCTGCCCTACGACGACGGCCTGCGCCGCGACCTCCGGGCCTTGCTGGACCGGGCGAACGCCGCCGCCGCCGGCAACGGCCTGCCGCCGGACGACCCGCTCCTGCTCGACTGCGTCCGGCGCCTCACCCTCCGCCATGCCGAAGCGGTGGCCGCCGTCGCCGAGGACGCGGACCTGATCGGGTTCCACGGCCAGACCATCCTGCATCGGCCGGCGGGCCGGGGCGGCGGCCTCACGTGGCAGGTGGGCGACGCCGCCTTGCTGGCCGAACTAACCGGCAAGCCGGTCGCGCACGATTTCCGCTCCGCCGATGTGGCCGCGGGCGGGCAGGGGGCGCCGCTGGTGCCGGTGTTCCACGCGGCTTTGGCCGCGGAGCTGCCCAAGCCGCTCGCCGTGCTGAACCTGGGTGGTGTGGGCAACGTCACCTGGATCGGGGCCAACGGGGCGCTGGTCGCCTTCGACACCGGGCCGGCGAACGGCCCTTTGGACGACTGGGCCCGCCGCCACACCGGCGCGGCTTGCGACTGGGACGGCGCCTTGGCGGCCGCCGGGGAAGCGCACCCGGAGGTGCTGGCGAGGCTGCTGGCGCACCCCTTCTTTTCGCTGCCGCCGCCCAAGTCGCTGGACCGGCTCGATTTCGGTCGCGTCCTCCGGGAGTCCGGCGCCGAGGGCCTGCCGGCCGCGGATGGCGCCGCGACGCTGGTCGCGTTCTGCGCCGGCTCGGTCGCGGCCGGGCTCCGCCACCTGCCCGCGCCGCCGCGGGAATGGCTGGTCGGTGGCGGCGGGCGGCGCAACGCGGCGGTGATGCGCGCCCTCCAGGCGGCCCTGCCGCAGCCGGTGCGTCCGGCAGAAGCGGTGGGCTGGGACGGCGATGCCTTGGAGGCCCAAGCCTTCGGCGTGCTCGCTGCCCGGGTCGCGCGCGGCCTGCCGCTGACCTTCCCCGGCACCACCGGCGCGCCGCGCCCGCTGCCCGGCGGGAGTTTGATCGGCCGGCTGCCGTGATCGCGCGGCGCCGTTGTTGGCGGCCCGTGGCGGCCGGCCCATAAGGGGCCGGATGGACCCAGACGCGGTGCGCTGCGACGTGGCGGTGGTCGGCGGCGGCTTGGTCGGCGCGGCTGTCGCGCGCGGCTTGGCAGGGCGCGGCTTGTCAACGGCGATCCTGGACGAAGGCGACGTGGCGCACCGGGCGAGCCGCGGCAACTTCGCGCTGGTCTGGGTCCAATCGAAGGGCCTCGGGATGGCGCGCTACGGCGCGTGGACGCGCCTCTCGTCCGATGCCTGGGGCGGCTTCGCGCGTGAGTTGCGCGAGGAGACCGGTACCGACGTCGCCCACCGGCGGCCCGGCGGCTTCTCCCTCGCCTTGTCACAGGAGGAGTTGGAAAAGCGCCAGTCAGCGTTGGTCCGGATGCACAACCAGCCCGGCTGGATCCCCTACGATTTCGAGGTTCTCGACCGCGCCGCGGTGGAGCGCGAATTTCCGGATGTCGGGTTGGACGTGGCGGGTGCCGTTTATTGCCCCTTGGACGGCCACGTGAACTCGCTCCGCTTGTTCCGGGCGCTGCACGAGAGCTTCCGGGCGCGCGGCGGGCGTTATCTGCCGGAACGGCCTGTGGAGGGGATCGCGCGCGACGGCGCGGGCTTCCGGATCAAGACGGCAAGGGGGCCGGTGCTGGCCGGCCGCGTGGTGCTGGCGGCCGGCATCGGCAATGCGCGCCTGGCGCCCATGGTCGGCCTCTCGGCCCCCGTGCGGCCGCAGCGCGGGCAGGTGCTGGTGACGGAGCGCTGCGCGCCGTTCCTGTCGCACCCGATGGTCACGCTGCGGCAGACCGACGAGGGGAGCGTGATGATCGGCGACAGCGCCGAGGAAGCGGGCCTGGACGAGCGGATCGGCCTCGGCGTGCTCGGCGCGATGGCGGAGCGCGCGGTGCGGATGTTCCCCAAGGTCGGCCGGCTCAACGTGGTGCGGAGCTGGGCGGCGCTGCGGGTGATGACGCGCGACGGCTTCCCCGTCTACGACCGATCCGAGGACGCGCCCGGCGCCTTCCTCGCCACCTGCCACAGCGGCGTGACGCTCGCCGCGGCGCATTCGGGGCCGCTCGCCGCGATGATCGCGGACGGTGCGCTCGCGGCCGACATGGCGCCGTTCTCGGCGCGGAGGTTCGATGTTCCGGCGGCTGCCTGACGCGGCGGCGGCCGCGCGCGAACTGCCCTTCACCCTGGACGGCGAGCCGGTGAGCGGGCGCGAAGGGGACACGGTGGCCGCTGCGCTGCTCGCGCTCGGCCGGCGGGCCTTCCGGCGGACGGCGGTGTCGGGCGCGGAGCGCGGGCCGTGGTGCCTGATGGGCGTGTGCCACGATTGCTTGGTCACCATCGACGGCGCCGGCAACGCGCAAAGCTGCCTGGTGCCGCTGCGCGCCGGCATGGCGGTGGAAACGCAGCGGGGCCGGCGCGAGGTCGGGCGGTGACGGCCCTCCCGCGCGACGCCTACGACGTCGTCGTGGTCGGTGCCGGCCCGGCGGGCATGGCGGCGGCGGCCGAAGCGGCGACGGCCCGCGTTTCCGTGCTGGTGGCGGACGACAACCCGGCCGCCGGCGGCCAAGTTTGGCGGGCAGCGGCAGCCGGCCCGCTCGCGGACGGGCGCGTGCTCGGCAAGGACTACGCGGCTGGCGGCGGCGCCGCCACGCGCGCTTTCGCCGGCTTGGCAGGCGCGGTGGACCACCTGCCGCGCGCCCAGGTCTGGCACCTCGACGACCGGCTGGAACTCGGCCTGACCCTGCCGGACTGCGGCGGCGCGGCGGTGGTACGAGCCGGGCGCGTGGTGCTGGCGACCGGGGCGCTGGAGCGCCCGGTGCCGGTGCCGGGCTGGACCTTGCCGGGCTTGATGAGCGTCGGCGCGGCGCAAACGGCGTTGAAGGCGCACGGGATGGTGCCGGATGGCCGGTACGCGCTCGCGGGCTGCGGGCCGTTGCTGTGGCTCTACGCGGCGCAGGCGGCGGCGGCCGGGGCGCCGCCGGCGTTGGTGCTCGACACCACCCCGCGGGAGAACCGCCGCGTAGCGGCGCGGCACCTGCCGGCCTTCCTGCTGAGCCCCTACGCGCGCAAGGGCCTGCCGCTGCTTCTCCGCGCGCGCCGCGCCGTGCCCGTCGTGGCCGGCGTGGACGGCTTTCGGATCGAACGCGCCAGCGGCGGGGTGCGCTTGTTCTGGACGCGCGGCCAGCGCGGAGAGGATTCGGCGACCTTCGCCGCGGTGCTGCTGCACCACGGCGTCACGCCGAACCTCAACCTCGCCGTTGCCGCCGGCTGCGGGTTGGGGTGGCAGGAGGCGAACGCCTGCTTCGCTCCGCGCACCGACTGCTGGGGCCGCACCACCGTCCCCGGCGTGCTGTTGGCCGGCGACGGCGCGGGCATCGCTGGCGCGGAAGCGGCGGCGCTCAGCGGGCGCATCGCCGCGCTGGCGGCGCTCGCCGACCTCCGCGCCGTGTCCGAAGCGGAGCGCGACGGCCGCGCCGCGCCTTTTCGCGCAGAGCGCGCCCGATGGCTGCGCGGGCGCCCCTTCCTCGACACGCTATACCGCCCCGCGCCGCGGTTCCGCTCGGCCGCGCCGGACGCGGTGGCGTGCCGCTGCGAGGAGGTGACGGGCGCGCAGGTCGCCGAGGCCGCCCGGCTCGGCGCCACCGGCCCGAACCAGCTCAAGGCTTGGCTGCGCTGCGGCATGGGGCCGTGCCAGGGCCGGATGTGCGGCCTCACCGTGACGGAAACCATCGCCACGGCGCGCGGCGTCACGCCCGCCGAGGTGGGCTACCTCCGCCTGCGGGCGCCCGTGCGGCCCGTGACCCTGGCGCAGGTGGCGTCGCTGCCGCGCACCGAGGCCGAGCGGCGCGCGGTGGAGCGGCTGTGACGGGACCGCCTGTCAGGCGTAGCTGGTGCCGACGGCGTGGTGCCCGGTGCGGGTGTTCTGCGTCAGGTCCACGCCCAAGCCTTCCAGGGCTTGGCTGACGGCCCGCAGCGTCTCCTGCCGAACGTTCCTGCGGCCTTGCTCGATTTTGGAGATGGTCGAAGGGGACAGGCCTGCCGCCGCGGCGAGCTGAGGCTGGCCGAGGCCCGCCAGCATCCGCGCGGCCGCGAACACCCGGCCCCGCGCGACGAGGGGACTGAGTTGCATCGGATCGCTCCGTGTTTCTGTGGCACAGAGATGGTGATCGCGGCCCTTCTCTGCAATCTTGAAATGAGCGTAAGTACCGAATTTGCCGAAGCTTTTTGCCAAATCTCGGCCGCCCGGAACGGGACGGGCGCAGCGGTTCGGGCGCTCAGCGAAGCGAGGAATTCGCGCGGGGCGTGGGGTTGGCAAGGCGCAAACCCAGCAACGCCGCCAAAGCGGCCAGGGACAGCCCGGAGGTCACGACCACCGCTGCGACCGCGCCGGCGCTCTCCAACAGCCAACCGAAAGCGAAGGGCGCCAAGGCTTGCAGCAACCGTGCGGGCGCGGTGATCCGGCCCTGGACGGCGCCGTAGCCGGCAGGCCCGAACACCGCCAGCGGCAGGGTGCCCCTTGCGACCGTCATAACCCCGTTCCCGGCCCCGTGCAGCAGCGCGAAGGCCACCGCTCCGAGGCCACCCGGGAACAACAGCAGCGCCGCCGTACCCAACGGGTGGCCCAGCGCCGCGAGCTTCGCGGACACCGACGGGTGGGCTCGGCGCAGCAGGCCGAATTCGGCGAGCCGCGCCCCGACCTGGGCGGGTCCGATCAGCGCCGCGGCGGCGACCGCCTCGGCCGCGTCGGCCCCGGCCGCGCGGAGCAGCCCCGGGAGGTGCGCTGCCATGGCGCCCGCGACGAACGACACGGCGGCGAAGGTGCCGGCGAGCAACGGCGCGGCGAACCGGGGCGGCGGCGGCACGGCGTCGTCGCCCCGGTTCGCCGCGCCGGCCTCCGCTTCCGGCCGAACCGTGCGGCGCGGCACCAGCAGGAGGTTCAGCGGCAGGGCGAGCGCCAGGTTCAGCCCCGCCCAAACCACGCAAGCCCCGCGCCAGCCGAGTCGCTCCTCGCAAAAGGCGGAGATCGGCCATGCCACGGTGCTGGCGAAGCCCGCGATCAGCGTGATCCCGGTGATCGCGCCTCGCGCCTCGCGCCCGTACAGCCACGCGAGCGTGGCGAAAGCGGCGTCGTAGAGGCCGAGCGCCATGCCGCCGCCGAGCACCATCCAGCCGGCGCCCAGCGCCGCAGGGCCTTGCGCTGCGGCGAGCAGGCACAGTCCGGAGGCCAGCAGAACGTTTGACCAAGCCAGCACCGGCCGCCCGCCCCGCCGGTCTATCGCCCGGCCGACCCGAGGGCCGAGCAGCGCGGCCAAGACCAACGCCGCCGAGAAGGCGCCGAACACCCAGGGCGGGGCGAGGCCGAAGTCACGTGCCATCGGTTCTGCCAGGATGGCCGGCAGGTAGTAGGAGGAGCCCCAGGAAACGGTCTGCGACGTCCCGAGCGCTACCACGACGACGCGGCGGCCGCGCGCGTTCACCCGCGGCAAGCGCGGCGCGCGCCGGCGACGATCCATGCATCGCCAGGGACAGAATCCTGCCCGTGCGGCCCCGGTGGCGGCGTGGGCGCGGGGATGCGGGCGCCGTTCCTCATGCCGCGACCATACGCGCGTCGGCGGGCCGGGAAAGGCCCGTGCGTCCAGGGCACGGCTTGCGCGTCGGAGGAAGCGGCGTGAAGGTGCCGCCGCGCGCGCCGGGACGGCGCGAGAAGTCGGGAGAACAAGGCATGAAGACGCGCGCGGCGGTGGCTTGGGAGGCGAACAAGCCGCTTTCGATCGAAGAGGTCGAACTCGACAGCCCCAAGGCCGGCGAGGTGCTGGTCGAGATCAAGGCGACCGGCGTTTGCCACACCGACGCCTACACGCTGTCCGGCCTCGACTCCGAGGGCAAGTTCCCCTGCATCCTCGGCCACGAGGGCGCCGGGATCGTGCGCGAAGTCGGCGCGGGCGTCACCTCCGTGAAGGCCGGCGACCACATCATCCCGCTCTACACGCCGGAATGCCGGCAGTGCAAAACCTGCCTGTCGCAGCGCAGCAACCTCTGCACGGCCATCCGCTCGACGCAGGGCCAGGGCATGATGCCGGACGGCACCAGCCGCTTCTCCTGCGACAGCCCGAACAAGCCGCTCTGGCACTATATGGGGTGCAGCACCTTCTCGAACTTCACCGTGCTGCCGGAGATCGCGGTGGCGAAGGTCCGCGAGGACGCGCCCTTCGACAAGATCTGCTACATCGGCTGCGGCGTGACCACCGGCATCGGCGCCGTGGTCTACACGGCGAAGGTGTGGCCGGGCGCGAACGTCGTGGTGTTCGGCCTGGGCGGCATCGGGCTGAACGTCATCCAGGGCGCGCGCATGGTGGGGGCCGACAAGATCGTCGGCGTGGACCTGAACCCTGCGAAAGCCGAGATGGCGAAGAAGTTCGGCATGACCCACTTCGTCAACCCGGACGAGGTCGGCCGCGACAAGGTGGTGCAGGCCATCCAGGACCTGACGGACGGCGGCGCCGACTTCTCCTTCGAGTGCGTGGGCAACGTCAACACCATGCGCCAGGCGTTGGAGTGCTGCCACCGCGGCTGGGGAACCAGCGTCATCATCGGCGTGGCGCCCTCCGGCACCGAGATCAGCACCCGCCCGTTCCAGCTCGTCACCGGCCGCAACTGGCGCGGCTCCGCTTTCGGCGGCGCGCGGGGGCGGACGGACGTGCCGAAGATCGTGGACTGGTACATGGAAGGGAAGATCGACATCGACAGCCTGATCACCCACACCATGCCGCTCGAACAGATCAACCACGCCTTCGACCTGATGCACGAGGGCAAGTCCATACGCTCCGTCGTGGTGTACTGAGCCGTGGCGGAAGCGTTGGAGACCGTCTCCCGCAACCGCTGCTTCGGGGGCGAGCAGCGCGTGTACCGCCACCGCTCGGCCGAGACGGGCACCGACATGCGGTTCGCCGCCTTCCTGCCGCCGCAGGCGGGGGAGGGGCGGCGCGTCCCGGTGGTGTGGTTCCTCGCCGGGCTGACCTGCACGGAAGAGAACTTCACCGTGAAGGCCGGGGCGCAGCGCGTGGCGGCGGATCTCGGGCTGATGCTGATCGCGCCCGACACCAGCCCCCGTGGCGAGAGCGTGCCCGACGACCCGCAAGGCGCCTACGACTTCGGCCTCGGCGCCGGCTTCTACGTGGACGCGACGCAGGAGCCTTGGTCGAAGCACTACCGCATGGAGAGCTATGTCGCGCGCGAACTGCCGGCGTTGGTCGAATCGGCGCTGCCGGCCGACATGGGCCGGCAGGGCATCATGGGGCATTCCATGGGCGGGCACGGCGCGATCACCATCGCGCTCCGCAACCCCGGGCGCTTCGCGGCGGTGTCCGCCTTCGCGCCCATCTCCTCGCCGGTGAATTGCCCTTGGGGCGAGAAGGCGCTCGGTGGCTATCTCGGCCCCGACCGCGCCAAATGGCGCGAGCACGACAGTTGCGCGCTGATCGAGGGCGGAGCGCGCGTGCCCGACCTCATGGTGGACCAGGGCACGGCGGACAATTTCCTCGAAGCTCAGCTCAAGCCGCAGCTCCTTGAGGCCGCCTGCGCCCGCGCCGGCATACCGCTGACGCTGCGGCGACAGGAGGGGTACGACCATTCGTACTTCTTCATCGCGTCCTTCGTGGAGGACCACCTGCGCTGGCACGCCGAACGGCTGCGCAGGGCGCCGCACCCTTGAGGCGCGGGTAGCGACTGGGCCGCGCGGCTTGCCGGACCGAACCAGGGCGGGACAAGCTCCGGTTCCCGTCCGGCGAGCGCATGGGCACCAGGGAGGGAACGGAAAGGGTGATCGACCGGCCGACGACGCCGGGCAGGGGGGCGGCGCGCCCCGCCGTCGCGCGGGACACGCGGCCGGGCCGCCGTCGCTTGGCGAACGGGCCGTCGTCATGGCGCTTCGGTTGCAGCGCCTCCGCCTCGCTCGCGCTGCACGCGGCGGCTGCCGTGGCCGTGGCGGCGGCGATGGCGTGGCGCGCCGCGCCGGTGGCGGCTCCGCCCGAAGCCGCATTGCAGGTTGTTTGGCTCGACGCGCGCCCTGCGCCGGCGCCCGACGCCGGTCCGCCAGTCGAACCGCCGGAGCCGCCGTCGCGCGAAGCCCTTCCGCCAGCCGCCCCGGTGGCGGAGGCCGCGGCAGACGGCCTCGAGCCGGAGGACGCGCTCGCCACCATGCTCCCGGACTCCTTCGCTGCGCCGCTCGCCGCGTCCACCGACGCGGCCGTGCCGCTGGACGCTCCATTTCCGGCCCCACCCGCAGACGCGCCTCCATCACTCGCGCCGCCGGCGCCGCCGGCTGCCGACTCCGAACCAACGGCGTTGGCCGAAGCGACGCCCGCGACGCCGCACGCGCCGGTCCGCCCGACCGACGACGCGCCAGCGGAAGCCGGCCCTCCGGCGTCTGCACCAGAGGCGGCATCGCACATCGATGCGCCACCGGCCCGCGCCGCAGACCGGGGGACCGCGCTGGCCGCGCTCGCGGTGCCGCTCCCACCGCCTCCGCCGCCGCCTTCGGCCGAGGAGGCGCCGTCCGCCCTGCCTCCTCCTCGCGCCGCGCCGCGCGAACGCCCCCCTCGACGGCCGGCGCCGGACACCGCGGCACCGCGGGGCAGGACCGGCCTGCCTGAAGCGCCGCAGGCCCAAGCTGTGGTGCCAGCCGCGCCGGCACCTCCCGCCGAGGCGCCGTTCGCATCGGGTCCGCCGCGCTTCCGCCGCCCGCCGACGCCGCCGGAGTACCCCGCGCAGGCGCGCGAACGCGGCGACGAGGGCATGGTCGGACTCCGTTTGCTGGTCGGCGCCGACGGCGCGACGCGGGAGGTCCGCCTGCACCGCAGTTCCGGGAACCGCCTGCTCGACGAAGCCGCCATCGCCGCCGCCCGGCGCTGGGAGGTCGAGCCTGCCAGCATGGGCGGGCGTCGCACGGACGCATGGGTAGAGGTGCCGGTGCGCTTCCGCCTGGAGCGGTGAAGCCGGGCGCGCCGCCCGGCGCCTATGCCAGCGCCGCCGCGGGCGCGGCCGCCTTGCCGCGGAACGCTCCCCCTTCCACGTCCGCCGCGGCGAAGCCCCGGTCCACGTCCAGCCCCGTCACCCACCAATCGTGCACGGGCATCTGCAACGGCCGGAGCAGCCGCTCATGGAAGCGCGTCGGCCAACGCACGCCGTGCCGGGCGAGGTGGTCGTAGGCGTCCACCTCCGCGACCGCTCCCCGCGTGGACTCCATGCCGTCGAGGGAGAAGCGCACGCGGCGCATCAATCCTTCCTCCCTGTCCAAGAACAACGCGACCCGGTCGGACGCCGCCAAGCCCAGCCCCGGCGCCATCCGGCCGCGCAGCACGTCGCAGGCGAAAGGCCGGCCGCCGACGACGATGTCGCCCGCGCCGCCCACCTCCAGCGCCACGGAGCGCGGCGCGCCCCAACCGCCCGTGACGAGCAGCATCGGCCCGAGCAGGAACAGCGCGTAGGCGTCGGAGACGAGCGCCGCCGCGGCGCGCCGGTCCGGGTCCTTCGCCTCTTCCCCGTCGAACCAGACCCGCACATCGCCGCCGGCTCGGCGCGCCACCGCCTTCCGCCCCTCCGGCCCCGTGTGCGCCTGCGCCACCAAGCCGGCGCGCGGCAGCAACCGCTCCTCGGAGCGCTGACGGCGTCCGCGGTCGACGAGGACCGGCTGCAGCCGGTCGATGAGGGGCGCCCAGGTCCCGTCGTACCCGACGCTGAGGTCGCGGAACTCGCTGAAGGCCGCGAGCCCGTGCGCCGCAGCGGACCGCTCCAGCAGCGCTCGCGCTTCCGGCGCCGTCCCGGGCCGCGACGGTTCCGGCAGCGCCCCGGCACATCCCGCCAGCGCGGAGGCGCCGACGAGGGCGCGCCGCCGCGTCAGAACACCACCCGCACACCGCCGAAGAAGGTGCGCGGCAGGCCGGGGGTGACGGTGCGGGGGTCAGACAAGCCGAGGCCGAGCGACTCCGCCGTGCCCAGCTCGTAGAGCGTGCCGAAGGAGGCGAACCGCTTGTCGAACAGGTTGCGGACGAGGCCGTACAGCTCCACGCCGGGGCCGACGCGCAAAGAGGTGCGGAGGTTCACCAGCGCGTAGCCGTCGAGCTTGCCGAGCTGGTTGCCCTCGTCCCCGCGCAGGTACTGGCCGGAATTGTAGATCACGTTGCCGCCGAGCGACCATGGCGGGATGGGGCGCCACTCCGCGTCGAAGCGGATGCGGTGGCGCGGGATGCCAGGGATGCGGTCCCCGCGCTCCACGAGGATGGCGCCGTCCTCGTCGGCGAAGGGGTTGTTCGGGCTCGGCAGCCGCTGCCCCGTGCGGAAGGTCGCGTCGATCAGCGCGTAATCGAGGCCGAACGCCAGCCGGTCGTTCCGCCACGACAGCCCGGCCTCGATGCCTTGCCGCCGCGTGTCGCCGGCGTTCTGGAAGAAGCCGCGCCCCTGGATATCGCTTTGCACCAGGAGGATGTCGTCCTCCAGGCCGGTGCGGAACAGGCCGAGGTTCCAGCGGAGGCGGCCGTTGAGGCCCAGGCGCTCCGTCCCGACGGCGCCGCGCACGCCCGCCTCGAAGGTGCGGCTGACAACCTGCCTCAAGGGCGGGTCGGCGAGGAAGAAGGCCCCCAGCAAGCACGGGAGGAGCGGGTCGGCGCAGGACAGCTCGGCCGGCGAGGGCGCGCGGTTCGCCTCGGAGTAGCCGAAGTAGGCCGTGGCGCTGTCCACGAAGCGCCACGTCACCCCGGCCGCGGGATTGAAGCGTGAAAAGTCGTGCCGGCCGTTCAACGCCGTGCCGATGCGGTCTCGCAGCTCGATGTCAGCGTAATTCCAGCGGCCGCCGACGGTGGCCGAGACGCGCGGCAGCACGTCCAGAGTGGCGCTGCCGTAGAGCCCGACGTAATCGTTCGTGGAGCGCAGGCGCACCGGCGCTATCCCGGCGTCCGGCTGGTCGAGGATGATGCCGAAGGCCGTGACGGAGCGGCTCGGCGTGATGGCGCCGAACTCGCTGGTGCCGCTGAATTCGGTGTTGCCGCGGTCGTAGGACGCGCCGACCACCGCGCGCAGGGGCATGCCGAACACCGGCGCATCATAAACAGCCTGCGCCGACCCGCCCACGCCGGTGCTGTTGGTGCGCGTGCGGTTCACCGCACCGGGAGGCGCGCCGCCGAGGATGCCGGCCGACAAGGGGGCGCGGCCCGGGCCGAGCAGCGGCGGCCCGTCGTCCAGGCAGAGCAGTCCGGCGGTCTCGTCGTCCTCGCAGGCCTCGACGTCGGCCAGATCGCCGTTCGTGGTGCGCTGGCGGAACTCGCGGATGTAGGCCGTCGCTTGGAGCGAAAGCGCGTCGGTGAGGGCATAGGTGCCGCGCGCCTGCAAGGTGAGCAGCCGGTTGCGCGTCTGGTCGGGGTAGGTGAACACCTCTCGGCGGCCTTGGCGCAGCAGCTCGACCGGCGCCGGGCCGTTGCCGCTCAGGCTGTTGCTGCCGTGGCCGATGGAGAGGTTGAGCGTCGCGCGCTCGCCCTGCCAACCGAGGTCGCCGTAGAGCCGCCGGACGCGGGACGGCGAGAAACGCCGGTAGCCGTCGTCGTCGAGCCCCTCCACCGCGAAGTAGGCGGCGACGTTGCCGACCTGCTTGCCGGCGTGCAGCCCGAGGGCGCGGCGACCGTAGGAGCCGCCCGAAAGGTCGATCTCGGCGCCCTGGAAGTCGAACCCGGTCCGCATGCGCAGCGCAACGGCGCCGCCGACGGCGTTCAGGCCGAACAGGGGGTTTGAGCCTGTCACGTCGATGTCGCGTATGGCGATGTCCGGGATCAGGTCCCATTGCACCGTGTCGCCGAACGCCTCGTTGATGCGCACCCCGTTCTGGTACACGGCGATCCCCTGCGGCGTGCCGAGCAGCGGCGAGGCGGAGAAGCCGCGTATCTGCACGTCCGGCTGGAAGGGGTTGCCCCCAGTGTCGTTGCGCGTGACGGAGGCCGAGGTGCGCTCCAGCGTTTCGGTCAGGCCGCCGCCGATGAGCCGCCCGTCGCGCGCCAGATCCGGGGCGGAAAGGGTGCGTGGGTTGCCCGGTATCCGGTCCCGCGGCAAGCCGCTGCCGGGGAGCGGCGCGACGCCCACCGATTCCACCGCGGGCAGCGACCCGGCCGTCGCCGCCTCCGCCCGCTGCGGCTCCTGCGCCTCGGCGACTGCAGGAAGGACCGCGGCGGCGGCGGTCAGCGCCACGGCGGCTGCGCGGGCCCGTTCGCGCACCGCCCCGGCCCACGCCGCCCCATGCGCTTGCGCCCATCGCGCCAAGTGCCCCTCCTTCCGCCTTCCCGAGCGAAAGGGAACAAACCCGCAGGAGGCGGTGCGGTAAACCCGGCGCGCAACGAACCGTTTCCGCTGTGGCAAGCACGACACGCTCGGGCACGAGGCCCGGACCGCGCCGCGCGTCACCGCGACGGCTGGTTCTGTCCGGGCGCCTGCTCCGCGAGCAGACGGTTGCGCAGCAACCAACGCAGGCCGTGGTTCCAGCTCTCGTCGGTGTTGCCGCGGATCTCGGCGCTGTGCACCGCCCGCGTCCCCCCGCCCGGCGCCGCTTCGCGCAGCGCCATCGTGATGCTCAGGATGAGGTTGCTCACCTTGTGGACGGTGGTCACCAGGGCGAGGTCGGCGCCGAGTTCCGCCGCCGCGTCGGGCGCGCAGGTGCCGCAATCGCGCAGCGACGGCCCTCCTTGGAGGCGGGCGCGGACCGGCGCGGTGTCCACCACCTCGAAGCGCCCGGAGTCCTGCAGCGCCGCGCGCAGCCGCTCCCCGATCATGGCGAGCCGCTTCTGCTGGTCGTCCCGGACGCCTTCGCCGGAGGTGTCGTACAGCTCCGGGTCGAACACCGCGACCCGCTCCGCCGCCCCGGCGCCCCCGGCCGCGAGCAGCGCCGCGCACGCCGCGGCGCACATCCTTGACGTGTGTGTTCTTGAGCGCATCGTCCCTCCGCCGCCGCGTGCCGCGCCGGCAGTATAGGAGGCGATCCGCTGCACGAAAGGCGTTGGCGGCCGGCTGGTGGAGGTAGCGCCGTGCCGGCGTCGGCGGCGTGGCCGCGCCGCGCGGCGCTGGCCGCCTTCTTCGGGACCGTGTGCGCGGCGGCGCGGGCGCCCGCGGCGGAAGGCGCGCCGGCGATCAGCGTCGGCTTCGTTTCCCTGCGCGCGGCGCGGCGCCTGCCCAACACCTTCCTCGATCCGCCGCCGGAAGACGAAGGCGTGCAGGGCGCGCGGCTCGGTATCGCCGACAACGCCACCACCGGGCGCTTCACCGGCCAGCGCTTCGCGCTCGAGGAGCGCGCCGTGCGCGAGCCGGAAGAGGCGTTGGAGGCCGTCCGGGGCCTGCTCGCCGCCGGACTCCGCTTCGTGGTCGCCGACCTGCCCGCGCCGGTGCTGCTCCGGGCGGCGGACCTGCCGGAGGCCGCCGCGGCAACGTTGCTCAACGCCGGCGCGACGGACGACGCGCTGCGCAACGAGGAGTGCAGGCGCAACCTGCTCCACCCCGCGCCGTCCCGCGCCATGCTGGCCGACGCGCTGGCGCAGTTCCTGGCGGCGAAGCGTTGGCGGAACGTGTTCCTGGCGGTCGGTCCGGGCGAGGGGGACCGCCTGTACGCCGAAGCGGTGCGCCGCGCCTCGAGGAAGTTCGGCCTGCGCGTCGTCGCCGACAAGCCCTGGACCCACGACCCGGGCGCCCAGCGCACCGACACGGGCCACGTCTCGGTGGCGGCGGAAGCCGCGCGCTTCACCCAGGGCGCGCCGTCCCACGACCTTCTGGTGGTGGCCGATGAGGCGGGGCTCTGGGGCGACAACCTGGCGTGGCGCACCGCCGACCCGCGGCCGGTCGCCGGCACCCACGGGCTGGTCCCGACCATCTGGGCCCGCCCGCACGAGTTGTGGGGCGCGACGCAACTCCAGCGCCGGTTCCGCGCCCTCGCCAACCGATGGATGACACCGCTGGACCACGCCGCTTGGCTGGCGGTGCGCGCGGTCGGCGAAGCCGCGACGCGGACGCGTTCCACAGACCCGGCGGCGGTGGCCGCCTACCTGCGCGGCCCTGAGTTCGAACTGGCCGGCTTCAAAGGCACGCGCTTGTCCTTCCGCGACTGGGATGGGCAACTGCGCCAGCCCATATTGCTTGCCGGGCCGCGTGAACTGGTGTCGGTTTCGCCGCAGCCCGGCTTCCAGCACCAGTTCTCCGAACTGGACACGCTCGGCACCGACAAGCCGGAGACACGATGCCGCCCACGCTGACCCGCCTCGCCGCGATCGCGCTTGGCCTGCTCTTCTTCCCGGCCGCCGCCGCGCGCGCCGAGACCGTCCTCGTTTCCAACGAGAAGGACAACACCGTCACGGTTCTGGACGGCGCCACCCTCCGCGTCGTCCGCACGGTGGCCGTAGGGGAGCGGCCGCGCGGCATCGCGCTGTCCCGCGACAAGCGGCAGCTCTACATCTGCGCCGGCGACAGCGACCGGGTGGACGTGCTCGACCTCCAGACCTGGCGCGTGGTGCGCCACCTGCCCTCCGGCTCCGACCCGGAACTGGCCGCCCTCCACCCGGACGGCCGCCGCCTGTTCGTCGCCAACGAGGACGACAACATGGTGACGGTGGTGGACGTGGAGCGCGGCTTGGTGCTGAAGGAGATCCCCGTCGGCGTCGAGCCGGAGGGCATGGGCATCAGCCCGGACGGCCGTTTCGTGGTCAACACCTCCGAGACCACGAACATGGCGCACGTGATCGACGCCGACAGCGGCGAGGTGGTGGCGAACGTGCTGGTCGGCGCGCGCCCCCGCGCCGTGGCCTGGGACGCGGACGGGAAGCGGTTCTGGGTGTCCGCCGAGATCGGCGGCACGTTGACCCTGGTCGAGGCGGGCACCTGGCGCCCGGCCGGCGAGGTGTCCTTCGCCGTGCCCGGCGTGCCGTCCGAAGCGATCCAACCCGTGGGCATGGCCTTATCACGCGACGGGACGAAGCTCTTCGTGGCGCTCGGCCCCGCCAACCGCGTCGCGGTGGTGGACACCCGGAGCCTGGCCGTGGAGCGCTACCTCCTTGTCGGGCAGCGCGTGTGGAACTTGGCGCTCTCGCCCGACGGGTCACGGCTCTACACCACCAACGGCGTCAGCAACGACCTGTCGGTGATCGACACCGCGGGGCTGCGCGTCGTGCGCTCCGTGCCCGTGGGGCAAGCGCCCTGGGGCGTGGTGGTGGCGCCGTGACGCCTGCCGCCGGACCGGCCGCGCCGGCGGCGCTGGAGGTGGAGCGCTTGTCCTTCTCTTACGGCAAGCGCCCGGCGCTGCGCGGCGTTGGCTTCCGCGTCATGCCGGGCGAGTTCGCGGTGCTGCTCGGGCCGAACGGCGCGGGCAAGAGCACGCTTTTCTCGCTGGTGACGCGCTTGTTCGATGCCCCGGCGGGGGCCGCCGTCCGGGTTTTCGGCGCTGACCTGAGGCGCGAGCCCGGCAAGGCTCTGGCCGCGCTGGGCGTCGTGTTCCAGCAGCCGACCCTCGACCCCGACCTCTCGGTGCGGGAGTGCCTGCTCTACCATGCGGCGCTGCACGGCCTGCCGGGCGCGGAAGCGCGGGAAAGGGCGGCGCACGAGCTGGACCGCGTCGGCCTCGGCGACCGCGCGGCGGACCGCGTCCGGAACCTGTCCGGCGGGCAGCGCCGGCGCGCGGAGATCGCCCGCGCCCTGCTCACCCGTCCGCGGCTGCTCCTGCTGGACGAACCGACGGTCGGGCTCGACGCAGCGAGCCGCTCCTTCCTGCTCGATCATGTGCGCGGCCTGTGCCGCGACGAGGGGCTCGCCGTGCTGTGGGCGACGCACCTGATCGACGAGGTGGGGGAGGGTGCGCGCGTGTTGGTGCTGCGGGATGGCGAGATCCGGGCGGACGGCGCCGTGCACGAGGTGCTGGCGCAGGCGCGCGGGGCGGCGACCGTGGCCGAGGCCTTCGCCCGGCTGACGGCCGCCCCGGAGCAGCGCGCCCCGGCGGCCGGGGCCGTGGGGCGGGCGGCGTGATCGGCGCGGCCTACCTCCGCTGCCTTGGAGGCGTCGTGCGGCGGGAAGCGCTGCGCTTCGTCCACCAGCGCGGCCGGTTCTTGTCGGCGCTTGTCCGTCCTCTGGTGTGGCTGGCGATCTTCGCGGCCGGCTTCCGCTTCGTGCTCGGAGTCTCGATCAGCCCGCCCTACGAGACCTACGTGCTCTACGAGACGTACATCGCCCCCGGCTTGGCCGCCATGATCCTGCTGTTCCAGGGGATGCAGAGCAGCCTGTCCATGGTGTACGACCGCGAGGTGGGCTCCATGCGCGTGCTGCTGACGAGCCCGTTGCCCCGCTGGTGGCTGCTGCTCTGCAAGCTGCTCGCCGGCGTGCTGGTGGGTGTGCTGCAGTGCTACGTGTTCCTGGTGGTCGCCCGCTTCTGGGAAGTGGAGCCGCCCTTGCTCGGCTACCTCGCCGCGCTGCCGGCGCTGGTGCTGGCCGGCATGATGCTGGGCGCGCTGGGCCTGCTGCTGTCGTCCTGGATCAAGCAACTGGAGAACTTCGCGGGCGTGATGAACTTCGTGATCTTCCCGATGTTCTTCGCTTCCTCGGCGCTGTACCCGCTTTGGCGCGTGCGAGAGGCCAGCCTGCCGCTCTACTGGGCTTGCCTGGCCAACCCCTTCACGCACGCCGTCGAACTGGTCCGTTTCGCCCTGTATCTCCGCTTCGATCCAGTCTCCTTCGCCGTGGTCCTGCTCGCGCTGCTCGCCTTCGGCGCCCTCGCCGTGCTCGGCTACGACCCGCAGCGCGGGATGCTCGCTCGCCGGACGGCCGCCGCGTGAACGGCAAGGCCGCGATCCTCCTTCTCGTGGCCGCGCTGGCGTCCGCCGGTGCCGCGCCCGGCGCCGATTCGGATTGGCCCTGCGCGCAACGCCTCGTGCCTCGCCTCACGGCGGCGGCGCTCTGGCCCGGCCTGGCGCCGGAAGGCGATTGGCGCGCGGAACCGGAGGTGGCGGCGCTGGTCGGGCGCGTCACCCCGCGCGTGGTGCCCGAGCGGGACGGCGTCGCCGCCATCGAGCGGTTCGCCGCGCCGCTCGACCCGCCCGCCCGCAGGCGCCTGCTGCCGCTGGTCTTCGCCGGCGCGCTGGACGAGGCGAATCGGCTGCGGGACGGGCTGATCGAACAGATCCGGCGCTTCGCCCGCCGTCAGCGCGACCTCGCAGAAGGGGTGCGGCGCCTGGAAGCCGAACTGCGCGCCATGCCGGCCGATGCCGGGCCCGCGCGGGAAGAGTTGGAGCAGCGCCGCGCTTTCGCTGCCAAAGCCTTCACCGACGCGAACACTACGGTACGCTTCGCCTGTGAGGCGCCGGTCCGGCTGGAAGCCCGGCTCGGCGCCTACGCCCGCGCCTTGGCGGCGGCACTGCCGACCGATTGACGCACAGCCGCCGCGGCCCGTCAGGGCCCACCGGGCGCGGGTTGCAGGATCTCGGTCGGCAGGCCGGCCGCTTCCCAGCCGTCCGTGCCGTCTCGGTACCACAACACCTCGCGGTAGCCCCAGCCGGCAGCCCGCTTGGCGGCGTTCCAACTCATCCAGCAATCGGCCAGGCAGTAAAACACCACGGGCCGGCCGAGGTCGCCGCCGGTCGCGCGCGCCAAGGAGTCGCGGAACCAAGCGTCGGCTTCTGGCGAAAGGACACCGCGCCCCGCTTCGGGCAGCCAGATGCTGCCCGGGATGCCGAGGCGGGGGCTCGGCCGCCAAAGGGAGCCCGGGGCCAATCCTTCCGGTCGGCGCGGCGCTGGCAGCATGTCCACCCACACCACGTCGCGCTGGCCGAGCAGGGCTCGGGCCTCTTCGGTTCCGATCATCCGGCCGCCGGGCACCGTAGAAGGAGTCGGGGCGCGATAGTCTTGCGTGCGGTAGCCGCCGGCATCGGGCCAAGCGGCACCGTCCGCGGCAGGGGCCGTGCGCGCGAACGGCGGGAACGGCGCCAGGGCGAGGACGATAACTCCCCGGCGCCGGAGCATCACGGCCCCTGCAACCGCCCTTGCGCATCCAACGTCGGCACGCCGTACTCGCGCAGTATGCCGTCGATCTCGCCTTGGCGCTCGCGGATGACGGCGTTGATGCGGCGGCGCCATTCCGGTTCCTGCCCGCGCACCCCCATCGTGATCCGGTAATCCATGCGCGCCGCGCCGGGCTCGGTCGGGAGTGCGCGCATCTCGATCGGTAGGTTCTTGACCTTGGCTTGGTAGCCGGCGATCGGCCCCCAAACGAGGGCCGCGTCCAGGTCGCCCTCGGCCACCGCGCGCACCATGTCCGCCCCCGGCGCCTCGATCCGCGTGTCGACGGCCAGCCGGAAGAAGCGGGTGTTCTCCACCAAGCCGTTGCGCACCAGGAGATCCACCGGCGGCGTGCGGGCCACGGCGCCGAGACGGAGCGACTTCATGCGCGGGTCGTCCAGCCGCTCGGGCGGCGGCTCGCCGCCGCGGCGGAACACCAGGACGTATGTGGTGTGGTAGTAAGGGTTGGTGTTCTGCATCAGGTCGTCGCCGGCGACCGTGCCCATGACCAAGTCGCAGCGCCCGGCCCGGAGGGTGTTCCGCACGAAGCCTTGCACCTGCGGGAAGAACACGTACTCCACTTGGCGCTCCAAGGCGCGAGCCACCAGCGCCGCCACGCGGTTCTCGAAGCCTTCGCCCCGCTCGTTCGAGAAGGGTAGGTTGGACGGGTCGGCGCAGACGCGGAGCGCGTCCGTGGCCACCAACTCCCCCGTTTGGGCGCGCGCCGTAGCGGACGCCGCTGCGAGCAGCGCCACGGCGGCCAGCGGCGCGAAGCGACGGCTGCGGGCCGCGTTCAATTGTCGAACCGTTGCGGACGGCCGCGGCCGAGCACGCCGTCGGAGCGCGCCTTCAAGTAGCCGTAGATATCGTTGATGTAGAGCGCGACGTCCTCGACGTGCCCGAAGGACGGCATGACGTTCTGCTGCGACTGCGTCACGTTCTGCCGGCCGTTGATGACGACCTCGTTGAACTGCTCCTGCGACATGTGCTTGAGCGATTCTGTGAGGTTGGGCGCGTACGAACTGCCGGAACCGTCGGGACCGTGGCAAGCCAAACAGGAGTTGCCATACCGGCGGTAGCCGTTGAAGGTTTCCCGGTCCACGCGGCCGTTCTCCACCTTGTAGGGCTTTTCCTCCTGCGCGTGGCTGGCGGTCGGCGGCGCAGCGGCCAGCCCGAGAAGCAGGGCGCCCGCCGCCGCGACGTTGAGGATCTTCGTTGCCATTGCTTCTGCGTCCCTCCTGCCGGCGCCGCCGCCGGGGCGGGCCGAAACGGATGCGGGCCGGCCCTGTCGAGGAGCCGGCCCGCGCGGGGCGGCCTTTCAAAGGCCGCCCGTGCCTCCAAACCTCAGTCCGGCAGAGCGAAAACCGTCAGCACGCCGCCGAGTTGCGTGTAGTCGGAGAGCGACTTGTAGGCGCCCACCGCGCCGAGGCCCTCGCTGTCGTTCGTCAGGCCGGCCGCCATGCCGATGCCGGCCCAGCCGCCCACCCCGGACAGCACCGCCACGTACTGCTTGCCGCGGTGCGAGAAGGTGTTGACGTTGCCGATGATGCCGGACGGCGTGCGGTAGGAGAACAGCTCCTTGCCGTCGCGCTTGTCCACCGCCTTCAGGTGGCCTTCCAGCGTCCCGTAGAAGACGATGTCGCCCGCAGTGGCCAGGGCGCCGGACCACACCGAGAAGCGCTCGGGCTTGGACCAGACGATCTTGCCCGCCGCCGCGTCCCAGGCGATGAAGTTGCCCAGGTTGTCGGATCCCTTGGGCGGGTACATCGACAGCGTCGCGCCCACGTAGGGCTGGCCGGCGGTGTACGAGACGCGGAACGGCTCGTAGTCCATGCATACGTGGTTCGTCGGCACGTAGAACATGCCCGTCTTCGGCGAGAAGGCCGCCGGCTGCTGGTCCTTGGTGCCGAGCGCGGCCGGGCAGATGTTTTGTACGTTCTTGTCCTCGCCGCCGGCGCGGGTGGAGAACTCCCGCACCACCTGCGGGCGCCCGGTCTCCATGTCTACGTGCGACGCCCAGTTCACCGCGGGGTCGAACTTCTCTGCCACCAGCAACTGGCCGTTCTCGCGGTTGATGGTGTAGGCGAAGCCGTTGCGGTCGAAGTGGACCAGCGCCTTCGCCACCCGCTGCCCGCGAACCGTCAGGTTGTCCACCAGGATCATCTCGTTGACGCCGTCGTAGTCCCATTCGTCGTGCGGCGTCATCTGGTAGACCCACCGGGCCTGGCCCGTGTTGGCGTCGCGGGCGAAGATGGTCATGGACCACTTGTTGTCGCCGGGCCGCTGCGTCGGGTTCCAGGTGCCGGGGTTGCCCGAGCCGTAATAGACGAGGTTCAGGTCGGGGTCGTAGGAGAACCAGCCCCAGGTCGTGCCGCCGCCCAGTTTCCACTGGTCGCCCTGCCAGGAGCTGATGGAGCTGTTCGCGCCCACCGGCCGGCCCATGTGCGTGGTCTTCTGCGGGTCGAACTTGATGTCCTCGTCTGTGCCCACAGAGTAGGCTCGCCACGCCTGCGAGCCGTCGCGCAGGTTGTAGGCGGTGACATGGCCGCGCACGCCGTACTCGCCGCCCGAAATGCCGACGAGGACCTTGTCGCCGAACACCATCGGCGCCATCGTCGAGGTCTCGCCCTTCGCCGGGTCGCCGTTGCGGACCTTCCAGAGTTCCTTGCCGGTCTTGGCGTCTAGCGCGACCAGCGTCGTGTCGGCTTGGCTGAGGATGATCTTGCCGTCGGCGTAGGCTGGGCCGCGGTTCACCGTGTCGCAGCACATCACGCCGATGACGCTCGGGTCCTGCGAAGGCTCGTAGCGCCACAACGCACGGCCCGGGTTGTTCAGGTCGAGAGCGAACACGCGGTTCGGGAACGGCGTGTGGACGTACATGACGTCGCCGATCACGAGCGGCCCGCCCTCGTGCCCGCGCAGAACGCCGGTCGAGAACTGCCAAGACGGCCGCAGGTTCTTAACCGTGTCGCGGTTGATCTGGTTGAGTTCGCTGTAGCGCCAGTTGGCGTAGTTGCCGGTCGGCATGACCCACTGGTTGGGGTCCCGTTGCAGACGCAGCAACTCTTGGTTCGCGGAGGCGCCCGCGGTCCCAAGCGCCACGACGGCCGCGGCCGCCAAGGCAAATGTTCTTACCATCTTGTCACGTCCCTCCACCACCGGCTCGGCCTGATGGGAACGCCCCTCCCGCATTCGTTCGGCAACGAACCGCCGACACGCCGGGAAGGGCTCCGCCATCGAAGCGTCGCTCGGCTACGCCAAACGGTATCGGTCGCCTCCGCCATTGCACAAGCGAGCCGCGGAAGAAGTTTCGCTCACGACTTCGGGAGCGCCGCGCTGCAACCGCCTGATGATCTTGGGGCCGGTGGGTAGGCGCCGCCGGGCGGAGCGTTAAGCTAGGGAGTCGGACACGGAGGGAAAACGCGTGATGGTCCAACGGCGGAGCGTGCTCGCCTTGGCGGCGCCCTTGCTCGGCGGCGCGGCGGAGGCCGATGTGCGCGCCACGTTGTCGCCCGCGCAAACCTTGCTGTTCGAAACGCCGCACCTGGCGTCGCTGCGGCCGCCGGTGCGGCTTGATTACGACTTCCGCCGTGAAGAGCAGGGGAAGGAACCGGTGGCGGACACCATCCGGTTGGAGGTGCGCGCTTCCGCCGGCCAGGACGGCAAGCGCGACGTCTCACCCGAATTCCTGACCGGCTCGCGCGCCCTCCGCTACCCGCCGGCGCTCGGCTTCGGGGGCAACCCTTTGCTGGTCTTCGCGCTCGACCGCGACGTGCGCGAGTTGGGCGCCGCCACCGGCGGCACGCCGAATTGGTTCCGGAACCGCTTCCGCCAAGCGCTGGCGACGGCGGCGGGGGTCCGCGCCGCCGAAATCGAATCCGAGGGCCGTCGCCTCCCGGCCACCGTCGTCGCCCTGGTCCCTTACGCGGGCGAACCGCGCGCCGGCCGCCACCAGGAGCGGCGCTACGCCTTCACGCTGTGCGATGCTTTGCCGGGTTGGTTCCACGCGATCCGGACGGAACTCCCCCCGGCCGCCGGTGGTCTGGGGGCAGTGGTGGAAAGCATAACCTTCGCCGGGACGGCGCCGCTGCCGGAGGGCGCCGGATGACCGGTCCGCGCGCAGCGGCCGCTCTGGCGGCCTCGCTGCTGGCCGGCGCCGCGGGCGCGCCCCGCCCCGCCATCGCCAACGACTTCCCGACGGCGGCGCGCGCCGATTACGTGCTCGGTTGCATGGCGGCCAACGGCAACACGCGCATCGCGCTGGACCGCTGCGCGTGCAGCATCGACGCCATCGCCGAGCTGATCCCCTACGCCCGCTACGAAGAGGCCGATACCGCGTTGCGGATGCAGGCGGGAAACCTCGGCGAGCGGTCCGCCATGTTCCGCGACCCGCCCGGGGTCCGGGCCGCGGTGGAAGACCTCCGCCGCGCGCAGGCGGAAGCGACCTTGCGCTGCTTCCAGTAAGGAGGACCGGATTGGACGGAACGGCGACGCCGCCGCAGCAGCAACGCCGCGGGCCGCGACCCGGCCCCAGGGGGCGCGTGGCAGGCGCGGAAGCGAGCGAGGCGGTCGCGGCCGCCACGGAAGGGCTGGCCCCGCGGCGCGACCTGCTGATCGAACACCTGCACCGCTTGCAGGACAGGCACGGGTGCCTGCGCGCGGGCCACCTCGTCGCGCTGGCCGACCGCCTGCGCATGGCGCCGGTGGAGGTGTTCGAGGTCGCCACCTTCTACCACCATTTCGAGGTGGTCGAGGACACGGCGCCGGCGCCCGAGCCCGTCACGGTGCGCGTTTGCGAGAGCCTGCCCTGCGCGCTCGCCGGCGCCCACGGCCTCATGGCCGCATTGCGCGCGAAGCCGCCGGGGGCGGGGGTGCGCGTGGTGTCCGCCCCCTGCATCGGCGCCTGCCACCGCGCGCCGGCCTGCGCCCTCGGTCACGAGCCGGTGGAGCGCGCGACGCCCGAGGCGGTCGCCGCCGCGGTGGCGAACGGTCCGCCCGCGCTCCCCGACCCGCCCGCCCTCGACAGCTACCTGTCGCGCGGCGGCTACGCCGCGCTGCGGGCCGCGCGAGCGGACGAGAAAGCGGCGCGCGACACGATCCTCGACGCGCTCGACGCGGGCGCGCTGCGGGGCCTGGGCGGCGCCGGCTTCCCCGCGGCGCGCAAGTGGCGCCTGGTGATGGCCCAGCCCGGCCCGCGGCACTTGGTGGTCAACGCCGACGAGGGCGAGCCCGGCACCTTCAAGGACCGCTACTGCCTGGAGAAGGAGCCGCACCGCATGCTGGAAGGCATGCTGGTCGCCGCCCACGCCATCGAGGCCGAGGCGTGCTGGATCTACCTCCGCGACGAGTACCCGCACCTGCGCCGCATGCTGGAGCGCGAGATCGCGGCGCTGGCCGCCGCGGGCCTGTACGACAAGCCGATCCACCTCCGCCGCGGCGCCGGCGCCTACATCTGCGGCGAGGAAACGGCGCTGCTGGAGAGCCTGGAGGGCCGCCGCGGCTACCCGCGCCACAAGCCGCCCTTCCCGGGCGAATCCGGCCTGTTCGGCCGCCCGACCCTGATCCACAACGTCGAGACGCTCTGGCTTCTGCCCGAAATCCTGGCTGAGCCGGGCGCCGCCGTGCGCCACGCGTCCATGGGCCGGCGCGGCCGCCAGGGCGTGCGCTTCTTCAGCGTGTCGGGCCGGGTGCGGGAGCCGGGAGAGAAGCTGGCGCCGGCCGGCGTCACCGCGCGAGAGTTGATCGAGGAGTTCTCGGGAGGAATGCTGCCCGGCCAACGCTTCGCGGCCTACCTGCCCGGCGGCGCCTCGGGCGGCATCCTGCCAGCCTCCCTCGGCGACCTGCCGCTCGACTTCGGCACCCTGGACGCGCAAGGCTGCTTCGTCGGCTCCGGCGCCGTGGTGGTCCTGTCGGACCAGGACGACCTGCCGGAGGCCGTGCGGAACCTCGTCCACTTCTTCAAGGACGAGAGCTGCGGCCAATGCACCCCTTGCCGCGTCGGCACCGCCAAGGCCGCGCGGCTGCTGGACGCGCCGGTGTGGGACCGCTCGCTGCTGAAGGAGCTGGCGGCCGCGATGGCCGACGGCTCCATCTGCGGCCTCGGCCAAGCCGCCATGAACCCCGTGCTCACCTACCTGCGCCACTTCCCGGAGGCCACTCCGTGATCCGCTTCACCCTGGACGGCCGCGAAGTTGCCGCCGCCCCCGGCGAATCCATCTGGACCGTCGCGCGGCGCGAAGGCGTCGAGATCCCGCACCTGTGCCACCGGCCGGAGCCCGGCTACCGCCCGGACGGCAACTGCCGCGCCTGCATGGTGGAGATCGAGGGCGAGCGCGTGCTCGCCGCCTCCTGCATCCGCGCGCCGCGCGAGGGCATGAAGGTGAGCACGGCCTCCGAGCGCGCGAAGCGCACGCGCCGGATGGTGTTCGAGCTGTTGCTGGCGGACCAGCCGGGCGCCGAAGGGCGCGACGGGACCGGCACCTTCGCGCGCTGGACGCGCCACCTCGGCCTCGACGGCTCGCGCTTCGCTCCGGAGGACGACCCGTCCGCGCCCGACCTCTCGCACCCCGCCATGGCGGTGCAGCTCGACGCCTGCATCCAGTGCAACCTCTGCGAACGCGCCTGCCGCGAGGTGCAGCACAACGACGTCATCGGCATGGCCCGGCGTGGGATGGACACAACCGTCAGCTTCGACCTGCTCGACCCGATGGGCGAGAGCACCTGCGTCGCCTGCGGCGAGTGCGTCCAGGCCTGCCCGACCGGCGCGCTGCTGCCGAAATCCGTCCTCGACAAGACCGGCCGCCGCGCCGCTCCGCCGGCGAAGGAAGTCGCGAGCGTCTGCCCGTACTGCGGAGTCGGGTGCCAGGTCGGCTTCCGCGTGCGCGATGGCGCGATCAAGGAAGTGGTGGGGCGCGACGGGCCTTCGAACCAGAACCGCCTCTGCGTCAAAGGCCGCTTCGGCTTCGACTACATCCGCCACCCGGACCGCCTGACGGTGCCGCTGATCCGCGTCGAGGGCGCCGCCAAGGACCCGGCCGACTGCCTCGACCCGCGCCGCGCCCGCGCCAAGTTCCGCGAAGCGACCTGGGAAGAGGCGCTGGACCGCGCCGCCGCCGGCCTCGCGCGCGTCCGCGACACGCTCGGGCCGGACGCCCTGGCCGGCTTCGGCTCGGCCAAGGGCTCCAACGAGGAAGCGTACCTGTTCCAGAAGCTGGTCCGCACCGGCTTCGGCACCAACAACGTGGACCACTGCACGCGCCTGTGCCACGCGGCCTCAGTCGCCGCGCTGCTGGAAGGCATCGGCTCCGGCGCCGTCACCGCGCCGTTCATGGCCGCGAAGGACGCCGAGGTGATCGTCGTCATCGGCGCCCGCCCGGCGGAGAACCACCCGGTAGCCGCCACCTTCCTGAAGGACGCGGCGGCGCGCGGCGCCAAGCTCGTCACCATGGACCCGCGCGGCAGCGCCCTCGACCGCCACGCCGCCGAGGTGGTGCGCTTCGCTCCCGGCCGCGACGTTCCGTTGCTCAACGCGATGCTCAACGTCGTGGTGGGGGAGGGGCTCTACGACCGGCAATACGTCGCCGCCCACACCGAGGACTTCGAGCTGATCCGCGACCACGTCGCGGCCTACGCGCCCGAAGACATGGCGCCCCTCTGCGGCGTCCCCGCCGACCAGATCCGCCGCGTGGCGCGCATGTTCGCGCGGGCGCGGACGGCGATGATCCTGTGGGGCATGGGCATCTCGCAATCCACCCACGGCACCGACAACACCCGCTGCCTGATCGCGCTGTCCCTGCTCTGCGGCCAGGTCGGCCGCCCCGGCACGGGCCTGCACCCGCTCCGCGGCCAGAACAACGTGCAGGGCGCCTCCGATGCCGGGCTGATTCCGATGATGTTCCCCGATTACCGCCACACGGACGACGACGCGGCGC
The DNA here is from genome assembly GCF_039523795.1 of Craurococcus roseus. Classification (NCBI taxonomy): domain Bacteria; kingdom Pseudomonadati; phylum Pseudomonadota; class Alphaproteobacteria; order Acetobacterales; family Acetobacteraceae; genus Craurococcus; species Craurococcus roseus. The sequence continues at coordinate 82,095 of NZ_BAAAFZ010000015.1, forward strand.
GCGGCCACCTGGAACGGCTCTGGGGCGCGAAGCTCGACCCAAAGCCCGGCCTTACAGTGGTGGAGATCATGGGCGCGGCCGAGCGCGGCGAGCTGCGCGGCATGTACGTCATGGGCGAGAACCCGGCCATGTCGGACCCCGACGTCAACCACGCCCGTGCGGCGCTGGCCCGGCTCGACCATCTGGTGGTCCAGGACCTGTTCCTGACGGAAACGGCGGCCCTGGCCGACGTGGTGCTGCCCGCATCGGCCTGGCCGGAGAAGGACGGCACCGTCACCAACACCAACCGCCAAGTCCAGATGGGCCGCGCCGCCGTGCCCTTGCCAGGCGAGGCGCGGCAGGATCTGGAGATCATCCAGGAGTTGGCCCGTCGCCTCGGCCTGCCCTGGAGTTACGCCGGCCCGCGCGAGGTGTTCGCCGAAATGGCGCAGGCCACGCATTCGCTCGCCAACATCACCTGGGACCGTTTGGAACGGGAAGGCAGCGTCACCTACCCTTGCGCCGCCCCGGACGCGCCGGGCGACGAGATCGTCTTCGGCGACGCCTTCCCGACCGAGAATGGCCGCGCCCGCTTCGTCCCGGCCGGCGTCACCGATCCCGCCGAGATGCCGGACGCGGAGTACCCCTTCGTGCTCAGCACCGGCCGGCAACTGGAGCACTGGCACACCGGCACAATGACCCGCCGCGCCGGGGCGTTGGACGCGCTGGAGCCCGGTCCGACGGCGTCCCTCTCGCCCTCCGAGCTGGCGCGGCTCGGCCTCGAACCCGGGCAGCGGCTGCGCCTCGCCACCCGGCGCGGCGCCATCGAGCTCGCCGCCCGCGCCGATCCCACCGTGCCCGACGGACAGGTCTTCGTGCCCTTCGCCTTCCGCGAAGCGGCGGCAAACCTCCTGACCAACCCGCAACTCGATCCCTGGGGCAAGATCCCGGAGTTCAAATATTGCGCCGTTCGGGTGGAGCCCCTCGGGCAGGCACATGAACTATTTTGCATGAAATCACGGAAACGTGAGCTGTAACGTTAGCAACCCGCGCTTGAACGGCGGTGTCCCAGATGCCCAACTGCCTGACGCGGCACCATACGCCCGCAGCGACGCATGGAGAGAAACGCATGTCCTGGACGAAGCCCCGCGTGACCGAGGTTTGCCTGGCTCTCGAGATCAACTGCTACGCCAGCGCGACCGTCTGACTTGTATTTGACGCCGCGGGGCCCGGTCCAAGTCCGTCCCGCGGCGACCAGCCTTCCGTGGCGTGGGAGGGCGCCTCAGTATGACCCCCGGTGACAAGGGCGCCCCGCCGCCGCTCGGCCTGCTGGCCGAACTCACCCATCGCTGCCCGCTGCGCTGCCCCTACTGCTCCAACCCGGTCGAGTTGCACCGAGCGTCCCGTGAACTGGACGCCGCCACCTGGGGCCGCATCTTCGCCGAAGCCTCCGATCTGGGTGTGCTCCAGGTGCACCTCTCGGGCGGCGAGCCCACGGCGCGCCGCGACCTGCCCGAGATCATCCGTCTCGCCGTCTCGGCCGGCCTTTACACCAACCTCATCACCTCCGGCGTTCTGACCGACGCTCGGCGCCTCACCGAATACGCGGCGGCCGGGCTCGACCACGTCCAGCTCTCCGTGCAGGACGCGGAAGGGGGCGGCGCCGACCGCATCGGCGGCTACGCCGGCGGCCACGCGCGCAAGCTGGCCTTCGCCGAACTGGTGCGCGCCGAAGGCCTGCCGCTCACCCTCAATGCCGTGGTCCACCGGCAGAACTTGGACCGGCTCCCGGACCTCATCGACTTGGCCCTCAAGCTCGGCGCCGGGCGGATGGAGGTGGCGCACGTCCAATACTATGGCTGGGCGCTCCGCAACCGCGCCGCGCTGCTGCCCACCCGCGCCCAGCTCGACGCCGCCACCGAGACGGTGAACCGCGCGCGCGAAGAGCTGAAGGGCCGGCTCGTCATCGACTACGTCGTGCCCGATTACTACGCGAAGCTCCCCAAGGCCTGCATGGGCGGTTGGGGCCGGCAGTTCCTCGCCGTTTCCCCCGCCGGTTTCGCGCTGCCCTGCCACGCCGCGGAAAGCCTGCCCGGCTTCGCCTTCCCGGACCTCCGGGAAGTATCGCTCCGCGACGCTTGGGAGAACTCCGAAGCGTTCAACCGCTTCCGCGGCACCGAATGGATGCCCGAGCCTTGCCGCGGCTGCGCCCGAAAGGAGCAGGACTGGGGCGGCTGCCGCTGCCAAGCCTTCGCGCTCACCGGCGACGCCGCCAACACCGACCCCGCTTGCGCCCTGTCGCCGCACCACGCCGTGCTCGACCTCGCGGTGCAGGAAGCGGCCGAGGCGACCAGCGACTTCACCTACCGCGAGATGGGCCGCGCGCCCACGCCGGCCCCGGCGGGCTGACGGCCCGGCCATGGGCGCCGCGAGCCGCCGCGACGCGCTGCTGCTGGGGGTCGGCGGAGGGGCGTTGCTGCTGGGTGCCGCCGCACCGCCGTCGGCCGGCGCGCGCGCGGTCGTGGAGGTCGCCCCCGGCGTATTCGTCCTGCCCGGCTTGCATGAGGACGCCTCGCCCACGAACGGCAATGCCATCGCCAACGTCGGCTTCGTCGTCGGCGGCGCGTCGGTCGCGGTGGTGGACCCCGGCGGCAGCCTGGCCCACGGCCGGCGGCTCCGCCGCGCGGTGGAGGCCGCCACGCCCCTGCCGGTCCGGCACGTCGTCCTCACCCACGCGCACCCCGACCACATCATGGGCGCCGCCGCCTTCGCCGACCTCCGCCCGGAGGTGGTCGGCCACGCCCGCCTGCCCGAAGCCCTGGCGCAGCGGCGCGACGGCTACCTGCGCATGATGGAGCGCGAGATGGGCGCCGTCGCGACGGCGGGCAGCGACGCGCTCCCGCCGACCCGCTTGGTGGAGGACCGGCTCGACCTCGACCTCGGCGGCGGCCGCGCGCTGTCGGTGGCCGCCCACGGCCCCGCGCACACGGACGCCGACCTCAGCCTGTTCGACGCCGCCACCTCGACGCTCTGGCTGTCCGACCTGCTCTTCGTGGAGCGCATCCCCTCGCTCGACGGCAGCCTGTCCGGCTGGCTGCGCGAACTGGCGGCGCTGCGGGAGAGCCGGTCCGCGGCGGCGCGGGCGGTGCCCGGCCACGGCCCCCCGTCGGTGCCCTGGCCGGACGCGGCGGCACCGCTGACCCGCTACCTCGAAGCCCTGCGCGACGGCACCCGCGCCGCCATCGCCGCCGGCCTCGGCATCGCCGAAGCGCCGTCCCGCGTCGCAACCGTGGAAGCGCGGTCTTGGCGCTTGGCGGAGAACTACCACGGGCGCAACGTGTCCACTGCCTACCGCGAACTGGAATGGGAGTAGCCGCCATGGCCGTCGCCGCCCACCGCCTCGCCCGGCGTCCCCTGCTGGCCGGCGTGTTCGGCCTGCCCTTGCTCGCGCCGGCGGGGGGCGCCCGGGCCCAGGGCATCGAACCCGCCGAGGCGCCCCGCCGCGCCGAACGCTGGCGCGACCTCAAAGCGGCGATCTTCGACAACCGCGAAACGCAGCCGGCAGGTGATGCCCTGACCTTGGTCGCGCCGCCCCGCGCGCTCGACGCGGCGGCGGTGCCGGTCTCCCTGTCCCTCTCGCCCGAAACCGCGCCGCGGGCGCGCGCCGTCCACTTGGTGATCGACGAAAACCCCGCGCCGCTCGCCGCCGTGTTCCGCGCCGGCCCCGCCGGCGACCTGCGGGCGCTCTCCACCCGCGTGCGCGTGGACGCCTACACCCTGATGCACGCCGTGGCCGAGCTGGACGACGGGCGCCTCCTGGAAACGGCGCAGTTCGTGAAGGCCGCCGGCGGCTGCTCCGCCCCCGTGGGCACCGACCTCCGCGCCGCGCGCGAAAGGATGGGCCGCATGCGCTTGGTGATGCCCGAAGGCCCCCCGACCGGGCCGGACCGCGCCGTACCGGTGCAGGTGGCGCTCAGTCACCCCAACCTGTCCGGGTTGCAGATCGACCAGCTTTCGCGCCTTTCGATCCCGGCGGAATTCGTCCGCACCCTCCGCGTCCTCTATCGCGGCGCGGAGGTTCTCACCGTCGAAGCCGACATCTCCATCGCCGAGAACCCCACCTTCGGCTTCGCCTTCGCAGGCGAGGCCGGGGGCGAGTTGCGGGTGGAGGCGGAGGACAGCCGCGAACGCCGCTTCGCAACCGCTTGGACCCTCGGGAACAGCGGATGACGGCACTCACCAGGACGTGATACAGTTCCGGACGGCGCCCGCCGGTCCGATCGGCGGTTGGTGCCGTTCCAAACACGGCGGCCGCGCGCTCCGGCGCCATCGCTCGTCCTCCCGCACGGCCGGAGTGCCTGCCCAGTGATCCACCTCGTCCTTACCGTTTGCCTCGCTGCGTCGCCGTCCACCTGCAAAGAAGAACGCCCGTCCTTCGAGGGCTCTTTTCTCGCCTGTGCGACGCAAGGCCAGTTCCTGGCGGCGCGCTGGATCGCCCAACACCCGGCCTACACGCTGACGAAATGGCGATGCGAAGCCAACAACCGCCCGCGGGAAACGCCTATCTAGACCGCGAACAGGCCGGTGTTTCCACCGGACCCGTCCACCGCCGCTTCAAAACAGGCCACACGCGATCCGCGCCGAGGACAGTCGGCGTGAAGCGAGTGTGGGCGCCCGGCAGGCGGGTCGCGCGCTGTGGCTGGCGCGACCCGCCCCGCGGGTCAGCTGCCCTGCATCGCCTGCCGCACGCGGTTGATTGCGTCGCGGCACGAGCCGTCGTCTCGCTGGTCGAGGGTGCGCGCGGTTTCCAACTCGGCCTTGGCGCGCTCCATGCGGTCGCCGCCACCGGCCGACGGGCCGCCCGGGGCGCCCGGCACCACCTCCACCCTCTCGCGGTCGGACTGGGCGCGCTGCCCCGCCTCGGCCTGGGCGGCGGTCGTGGGCTGGCCTTGCTGCTGCCGCCGCACGTCCTCGGGCGAAGTGGCGACCTGGTTGCCGACTGCGGCGTTCAGCTCCCGCGTGCCCGCCGTGCCACCCTGGCGCCCGGACCCGGAGGTGCCGGCGGTGCGGTCCGGCGAGGTCGCCGCGGCCGCGCCGCCACCCGCCGCCGGCGCGTTGTTCGGCCCGGCGCCCGAGAGTGTGCCGGTGGTCGGCGTGCCGCCGAGCGCCGGGCTCGCGCTCAGGGTGCGAGCCAACTCCGCGATGTCGTTGGAACACGGCCCGGCCGAAGCCACCGACGGCGTCCACGCCGCGCCGGCGGCCAAGCAAGCGCCGGCGGCGGCGAGCGCGATCCTTCTCGCGTTTAACATGACATTCCCTCCGATCCGTCGCCCGCGGAGCCGCCGCGGGCCGGTGCTACGATAACGGAACGCGAACCGCGGCGTTCCGCGCCCGGGTTTGCCGCGCGCCTGGGCGGCCCTTACCGTCGCCGGAAGCGGGGAAGGGCGCGGCGCATGACGGACTACTCGGCGGCGGCGGAAACCCACGAATGCGACGCGCTGGTCATAGGCACCGGCGCCGGCGGCTTTTCCGCGGCGGTCACGGCGCGCAAGCTCGGCTTGGACGTGCTGCTGGTGGAGAAGGAAGCCGTCTACGGCGGCACCACGGCGCGCTCCGGCGGCTGGCTCTGGATACCGTGCAGCCCGCCCGCGCGGCGCGAAGGCGTGCGGGACAGCATCGAAGCCGCGCGCACCTACCTCCGCCACGAGGCCGGCAACCACTTCGACGCCGAGCGCGTCGGCGCCTTCCTCCACCACGGCCCGGAGATGGTGGAGTTCTTCGAGCGCGAAACCGCCGTCCGCTTCGTGCTCGGCCCCGCCTTCGCCGACTACCACCCGGACGCGCCCGGCGGCACGCCGGGCGGCCGCTCCATCTGCGCAGAACCCTTCGACGCGCGCGAACTCGGCCCCGAGAAGGACCGGCTGCGCCCGCCTCTGCGCGAGATCACCTTCCTCGGCATGATGATCGGCACCGGCAAGGAGCTGGTGCATTTCTTCAACGCCACCCGCTCCGTCGAGTCCGCGGCCGTGGTCGCCCGGCTGCTCGCCCGGCACGGGCGCGACGTGGCGCTGCACGGCCGTTCCATGCGGCTGACCAACGGCAACGCCCTGGTCGGCCGCTTGGCGAAATCCGCCTTCGACCTCGGCATCCCGCTCTGGACCTCGGCGCCCGTGCGCGAGCTGCTGGTGGAAGACGGTGCGGTGCGCGGCGCCCTGGTCGAGCGCGAAGGCCGCACGGTGCGCGTGCGCGCCCGCCGCGGCGTGGTGCTCGCCGCCGGCGGCTTCCCGCAGGACGCCGCCCGCCGCCGCGCCCTGTTCCGCCACGCGCCCACCGGCGCCGAGCACTGGTCGCCCGCGCCGCCCGGCAACACCGGCGACGGGTTGCGCCTCGGCGAAGCCGCCGGCGCCGCGGTGGAGGACCGCTACCCGAACGCCGCCGCCTGGGTGCCCGTCTCGCTGGTGCCCCGGCCGGACGGCACCACCGGCACCTTCCCGCACTTCGTGGACCGCGCGAAGCCCGGCGTCATCGCCGTCACCGCCGCCGGCACGCGCTTCGTCAACGAAGCCGACAGCTACCACGACTTCATCCAGGCCATGGTCGCCGCCACCGAAGGGCGCGAGCACGCCGCTTGGCTCCTTTGCGACCACGCGACGCTCCGCCGCTACGGTCTCGGCTTCGCCAAGCCCTTCCCGCTGCCGCTCGCGCCCTACCTGCGCTCCGGCTACCTGCTGCGCGGGCGGACGCTGGCGGAGCTGGCGTCCAAAGCGGGCATCGATGCGGCGGCGCTCGAACGCACGGTGGCCGGTTTCAACGGACCGGCGCGGCGCGGCGAGGACCCCGCCTTCGGCCGCGGTCGCACCGCCTACAACCGGAGCCTCGGCGACCCCTTGGTGAAGCCGAACCCCTGCGTTGCGCCGCTGGAGCGCGCGCCCTTCTACGCGGTGAAGGTGGTGCCCGGCGACCTCGGCACCTTCGCCGGGCTTCGCGGCGACGCGCACGCGCGGGTGCTGGACCGCGAAGGCCGACCCATCCCCGGCCTCTACGCCGCGGGCAACGACCTCGCCAGCGTCATGGGCGGCAACTATCCCGGCGGCGGCATCACCCTCGGCCCGGCGATGACCTTCGGCTACATCGCCGCGCGCCACATGGCCGGTCGGGCCGACGACGCGCCGGCGACCGAGGCGGACGGGGACCTCCGCGAACGCGAGCACGCCGCCGGGCGGTGAGCGGAGCGAGGGCTCGACCGGCGCGGCCCCGCCACCACCTGCCTGCCAGGAGCGCGGCGCCGGGGCCGCGCGCAGGAGACGTGGGATGCCCGAGTCCGGCCCGGCCCCCGCCGGCGCCCAGTCCACCGCGCGCCGCTCCCCCTTCGCCGACGCACTGCGCGGCTTCGCGCTGGTGGGCATCTGCGTCGTCAACCTGCCCTGGATCGCCTCCTCGCCGCCGGGCGATTCCTCCGCCCTCGACGGCGCGGCGCGCCTGCTCGTCCTGGCGCTGTTCGAAGGCAAGTTCTTCGTCCTGTTCTCCCTGCTGTTCGGCTTCGGCTTCCAGCGCCAGTTGGAGCGCGTGCGCGCCGGCCGGGCCACGCCCTCTTCCTACGCGCGCCGCCTCGTCGGCCTCTTCGTGTTGGGCGGGCTGCACGCCACGCTGCTCTACGTGGGCGACATCCTCACCGCCTACGCGCTGCTCGGCGCGGTGCTCTGGGCGGTGCGCGACCTGCCGGACCGGCGGCTCCTGGCGATCGCCGGCGGCTGCGTGGCGGTCGCGGCCGTGGCCTTCGCGCTCCTGTCCTGGGGCGGCTCCGACGGCGGCGGCGGCGAGGGCGCGGCTGCGCGGGAGGCGGCGCGCCAAGCCTATCTCGGGAGCTTCGCCCAAGCGCTCAACCAGCGGCTGGAAGACCTGCCCTTCGGGCTGCTGATCGTGCTGCTGTTCAACTGGCCGCTCGCCTTCGCCGCCTTCTGCGCCGGCGTGGTGGCGGGCCGGCGCGGCCTGCTCGACGACCCGGCGCGGCTGGCGCGGGCGCTCCCGCCCGTGCCGCTGCTCGCCGCCGGCGCCGTCGTCGGCAACATCGCATCGGCTGCCGCCTACCGGCTGCCCGGCGGCTGGCCCTCCGGCGGCGCCGGCGCGCTGCTGGCGGTGGGGGCGCCGTGCCTCTCGGCGCTCTACTTGCTCGCCCTGGCCCGCGCTTGGCGCGCCCCGCGGGCACGGGCCTTCATGGAGCGGTGGCTCGCCCCGGCCGGCCGCATGTCGCTGAGCAACTACCTGGGCCAGTCGCTCCTGGCGAACCTCCTGTTCATGGGCTGGGGCTTCGGCCTGTACGGATCGCTCGGGGCGGCGGCGCTGCTGCCGGCCTCCCTGGCGATCGCCGCGGCGGGACTCGTGGCGTCGCGCTTCTGGCTACGCCGGTTCCGCGCCGGGCCGGCGGAGCGGCTGCTGCGCGCGTGGGCGCGGTGAGGGCGTGGCGGATGGACCCCGGCCGGCCGTTGCGCGATGGTGCGGACAGCCACGGAGGACCACGATGCCCACACGCGAAGGCGCGCTCTTCCGCGCCGCCGGTTTCTTCGACGGCGGTGGCTTCCGAGACCTGCTGGCCGGGCTGGTGGCCGTTCCCTCGACCTCCCAGGAGGAGGGGAGGGAGGCCGACCTCGACCGCTATCTCAGCAGCAGCATCCAGCCCTGGCTGGAGCGCTTGGGCTTCGCCGTTGCCGTCCACCCGAATCCGGTTGAGGGCTTCGGCCCGATCCTCACCGCCGAGCGGATCGAAGATCCGTCCCGCCCCACGGTCCTCCTTTATGGCCACGGCGACACTGTCCGCGGCCTGGACGAGCAGTGGCGCCCCGGCCTCGCGCCCTGGACGCTCACTGAGGACGGCGACCGCTGGTACGGCCGCGGCACCGCCGACAACAAGGGCCAGCACGCGCTCAACCTCGCCGCCCTGGAAGCGGTGCTGGCCGAGCGCGGCGGCCGCCTCGGCGCCAACGTCCGCGTGGTGCTGGAGATGGCGGAGGAGCGCGGCAGCAAGGGCCTCCGCGAGTTCGTTTCCGCCAACAAGGACGCGCTCCGCGCCGACGCTCTCATCGCCTCCGACGGCCCGCGCGTGGACCCCGCCGTGCCGACCATCGCCACCGGCACCCGCGGCACTTGGCATTTCGACCTCGTCGTGAAGCTCCGCGAGGGCGGGGTGCATTCCGGCCACTGGGGCGGCCTCACGCGCGACCCCGCCATCATCCTGGCGCACGCGCTCGCCTCCATGATGGACAGGAACGGCCGCGTGCTGGTGCGCGACCTGCTGCCGCGCAACGGCGTGCCCGCGGCGGTGCGCGGCGTGCTGGACGGCTGCCCGGTCGGGGGCGGCGGCGGAGCGGCCACGGTGGACGAGGGCTGGGGCGAGCCGGGCCTCACCGCGGCCGAGAAGATCTACGGTTGGAACAGCCTCATCGTCCTCGCCATGGTGAGCGGCCGCCCGGAGAACCCGGTCAACGCCGTGGCACCGGACGCCCGCGCCCACTGCCAGATCCGCTACACCGTGGACACCAACCCCGCCGGCTTCGAGGCCGCCATCCGCAGCCACCTCGACGCGCAAGGCTTCGGCGACCTGGTGCGCCTCGAAGGCGCCGCGACCCGGATGGCCGCGAGCCGCACCGCGCCCGACCACCCCTGGGTGCGCTGGGCGCAGGCGAGCATGGAGCGCTCGCTCGGCCGCGCGGTGCAGATCATCCCCAACAGCTCCGGCGGCCTGCCCGGCGACGTGTTCGTGGACCACCTCGGGCTGCCGCTGGTTTGGGTGCCGCACAGCTACAACGGCTGCAAGCAGCACGGGCCGGACGAGCACCTCCTGACCGGCCCGGCGCGCGAAGGGCTGCTCGCCTTCGCCGGGATGTGGTGGGACTTGGGCGAGCCGGGCACGCCGCGGCCGCGGGGGTGAGGCGTCGCCCTTCCAAGGCCGTCGCGGCGACTCGGCAACTTCCCGGTTACCTTTCATGACGCTTATGGGCGCTCCGGGAAACGCACCCGTTACAGACAGGCCGCATATCCGGTGGCGTCGGCCGCGTGTCGCGGCCCGCCTGGGAAGGACCACGATGAGAACGATGTTCCGCTCCGCCCTCCTCGCCGCCGTGGCGATGGCCGCCGCTTTGCCGGCCGCCCTGGCGCAACCCGCCGCGACGAACCCGCCGCCTACGGGCCAGCAGGGGCGCGGCCCCGGCGGCGCCATCTTCGATGACATGGACGGCAACAAGGACGGCCGCGTGGCTTGGGATGAGGCCTGGGCCTTCGTGCAACGGCGCTTCGCCGCGGCCGACTCGGACCGTGACGGCGGGCTCACCCGCAAGGAAGCGGAAGCGCTGCGCCCCGCGCGCGGCCCCGGCGCCCGGCGCCAGGAGGGCGGCCCCGCCGGCGCGCCGCAGGCGCCTTCGCCCGAGCAAGCGGCGCGCCGTGCCCGCTTCGGCGACGTCATGTTCCGCTCGATCGACGCCAACCGCGACGGCCGCGTCACCCTGGACGAGGTGAGGCCGGTGGTGGAAGCGCGCTTCCGCGGCCTGGACGCCAACGCGGACAACGCGGTGTCGCGCGACGAAGTGCCGCAACGCCGCATGGGGCCGCGCCACGGTGGCGGCCAAGGCCCGGGCGGGCAGGGCGGCCAAGCGCCGGCCCGCTGAGCCGGCCTGGGGCGCCCATGGGGGCAGGGCGGTTCACCGGCCGGCCCCGGAGCGCCGCGGTAACGCGGCGGTGGCCAAAATCCCACACCGTAGCCGGCGCGCCGCCACGTTCGGCTTTGCATTCGAAACCATGTCTTGAGCAAGGCGTTCCATTCCGGCAAAGCCGCGATGTCTGCGCCGCTTACGGGCGCATTCCTGCGACGCTTTAAAGGAGGAACGAGCATGGCTTGGAAGATTGCCGGGACAGCGGCCGCCGCGGTTTTGGCGCTCGCCGCGTGCGACACCGGCCGCAGCGACCGCGCCACCAGCGCCGCCGCCGCGCGGTCGTCGAGCGGCATGTCCGCCGCCGCCCCGGCCATGGGCGGCACGCCGATGGTCGGCGGCGCCGTGAACCAGAGCGGCACCACCGTCGCCCCGTCCGCGGCTCCCATGCCGATGGCCGCCGTCCCATCGGGCGCCATGCCCGAGCGGCCCATGTCGGCCGCCGAGCGCCGCCGGATGGAACGGGAAGAGCGCCGGGCCGTCCGCCGCGGCGGCTCCATGAGCGACCGCGACCGCGCCTACATGGGCGGCGGCATGGTCGGCTCGCCCGGCGGCGCCATGGGCATGGGCGGCGCCATGGGCGCCCCCCCGTCGTCCGCCTTGGGCAACCCGGGCTCGGTGGGCGGCGTCGGCGGTTCCAACACCGCTTCGACCGGCCCCGGCGGCACCGCCGCGACAGGTTCGGGCAACCAGCCCGGCACCGGCGGGAGCAGCCAGTCCCGCTGAACTGAAAAGGATGGGGCGGGCGGGTCGCGGGCCCGCCCGCCCCGGACCTCCTATCGCATCGGCACCACCGCCACCGCGTTGTGCGGCGAGCCTTCCACCAACTTGGTGCTCCAGGCGAGGTAGACCACCACGCCCCGCTCCTCGTCGATGAAGCGGTGGACCCGGGTTTCCTTGAAGAACAGGCTGGTGTCGCTCTCGTACACCCGCTCTCCGCGGTCGCCGCGACGGGCGTTCTCGGCCACCTGCACCGGCCCGACCGCCGTGCAGTTCAGGGAAAAGCGCGCCGGGTCCTCGGCCAAACCCACCATGCCCGACAGCCCGCCGGTGCGCGCCTGGCTGATGTAGCAGGAGATGCCCCGCACCTTCGGGTCCTCGAACCGCTCCACCACCACGCGGTGGCTGCGGGTGAGGCCGAGGTTGGTCAAGGCCGTGTTGACGTGCCCGATCTCCTTCGTCTCGTCCGCCCGGGCCGGCGAAGCCGAGGCGAAGGCCATCGCCGCGCCCAAACCCAAGATCGCACGCCGCATCCTGTCGTCCTCCCAATCAGTCGGGAGCAGGACGCCGCTCCGCTCCGGCGGTTTCAATCACCGACGGCCACCCCTTCCCGCCGCGGGTCGGCGCCGCCGAGCAGCCGCCGGCCCCCATCCGGCCCGCGGCCGATCCGGATGGCGTGCAGGCCAGACGCGTTGGTCCGCACCTCCACCGGCACGCCGCGTTCCCGGAGGCTGTCGGCCAAGGCGGCGGCGGGGGTGCCGGCCTCCAGTTCCACCACGCCGTCGCGCCCGCCCACCCGCGGCAGGGCGACCGCCTCTTGCGGGTCGAGCCCCCAGTCGAGCATGGCGACGAGCGTTTGCGCCACGTGCCCGATGATGCGCGACCCGCCGGCCGAGCCGACCACCGCCACCGGCGAAGCGTCCGCGCCGAAGACGATGGTGGGCGACATGGAGGAGCGCGGGCGTTTGCCCGGCGCCACGGCGTTGGCCACTGGCCGGCCGCCGATCTCCGGCAGGAAGGAGAAATCGGTGAGCTGGTTGTTCAGCACCATGCCGGCCGCGACGATCCGTGCGCCGAACGCGTCCTCCACGGTGGTGGTGAGCGCCACGGCGTTGCCGTGCCCGTCCACTATCGAGAGGTGGCTCGTGCCGTTTTCCGGCTGCGGCGGTTGGCTGGCCGGCGGCGCGGCCGGGCCCCGGGGCGGGTTGCCGGGCCGCGGAAGCGGCGGCGCCAAGGCCCGGTCGCGGTCCAGCATCTGCGCGCGGGCGAGCAGGTACACCGGGTCGAGCAGCCCTCGCACCGGCACCGGCACGACGTCGGCGTCCGCGAGGAAGCGGTTGCGGTCGGCGAAGGCGAGGCGGCCGGCCTCCCCGAGCAGCAGCGCGGCATCCAGCGCCTGCGCCGCGCCGTGCCCAGGCCGCAGCGGGCCGAGCGCCGGCATGTCCTGGTGCGACAGGAAGGACAGGATCTGCAAGGTGGCGACGCCGCCGGAGGAGGGCGGCGGGAAGCCGCACACGACGAACACCCGGTAGGGCGCGCACAGCGCCTCGCGCCGCACCGGGGCGTAGCCGGCCAACTCGTCGGGGGTCATGCCGCCCGGATTCGGGTTCGTCCGCACCGCTTGCGCGATCGCCGCCGCGACCGGCCCGCGGTGCAGGGCGTCCGCGCCGCCCTCCGCCACCGCGCGCAGGGTCGCGGCCAGGGCCGGGCTGCGCAGGCGGTGCCCGGCCGGTGGCGGCGAGCCGTCCGGCAGCAGGAAGGCCGCGCGCGCCGCCGGGTCGCGGCCGAGCCGCTCCGCCTCGCGCGCGATGGTGTCGGCGAGGCGCGGCGACACAGCGAAGCCTTCCTCGGCCAGCGCGACCGCCGGCGCGAAGAGCCGCGCCCAGGGCAGCCGCCCGTGTTCACGGTGCGCCGCTTCCAGCATCCGCAGCGCGCCCGGCACGCCCACCGCGCGGCCGCCCACCGCCGCCTCGTGGAAGCCCATCGGCGTGCCGTCGGGGCGCAGGAACAGGTCCGGCGTCGCCGCGGCCGGCGCCACCTCCCGGCCGTCCCAGGCGGAGAGCCGCCGCGCCGCCGCGTCCCAGTGCAGCATCAGCGCGCCGCCGCCGATGCCCGAGGCGTGCGGTTCGACCAGAGTCAGCACGGCCTGCGCCGCTATCGCCGCGTCCACCGCGGAGCCGCCTTCGCGCAGGACGGCCAAGCCGGCTTCCGCCGCGCGTGCGTCCGGCACGGCGAGCATGTGCCGTCCGGCGATGGCGGGAGCGGTCTGCGCCGGGGCGGGCGCCGCCGGGAGGAGCAGCAGGAGCAGGAACAGGAGCCGTGCCATGCGGCGGCTTATCCGATGGCGCCGGGCGCGGCCATGCGCGGGGGCGCTGGCGGCGGACTGGCCCAGGCAGGTCCGGGGCTGCCTGCGACGAACCGCGACCTCCGGTGGTCCTGCGGCGCATTCCGCACGAGGCGTTGCCACCGGCCTTCCTTCAACCGCGCAGCCCAGGGGAGGTGCGCCGCGCCGCGATTTTGCGCCGTTCGGACAAATGCCCTTCCGGCCCGCGCCGGCCGACGCGAGGGGCAGCCGCCTCCGTGCCGCGTTTTGCCGCTTTCGGACAAAAGCCCGTCCCGGTCCACGACGGGCGCCGTCGTGGACCGGCCGCCTTCGGGGCGGATTGCGCTGCCTTCGGACAAATGCCTTTCCCGAACCCTGCCGCCTGGACCCGTGGCGCGCCGGTCCGGTATCGGATTTTGCCGCTTTCGGACAAATTCCCTCCACGCCCAGACGCTGCGGTTTCGTGACAGGGACGCCTCACGCCGGGCAGGGCAGTAGCAGGGTGAATGCCTCCCTGGGGAAAGACAGCGGGTTGGGGCGAGGGGGCGGAAGCGGGCATTAGGAATCATAACCTATATCGACAGCGATGTCGAGCGGCGGAAGCGCGCCGTCCGCGTACGCTGCTGCGACGCGAGACGGTCAGGCCGGAGAACTCGTCAGTGGCTCTGCTCGACTCGACCGTCGTGATGGGCGCCGGCTGATGCGGTGCAAGGCCGGCATCTGCGGCCCGGCACGACAATCATGGGTCGTGCGGCGATGGCGGATGGCTACAATCGGGGGGCGCGGTGCGGCCGACGGCAATAGAACCGAGGAGAAGAACCGGATGATGACGGCGCCTCATCCTGGGCTGGCGGTCCGACCTCCCATGCGCACGGGTCCGGCGAAGAAACCCGCGCCGCCGGCGCCACCCGACGCGGTCAAAGGTTCAACGCGACTTCTCTGCTTCCCGACCGCCATCGCCTCCGTTGCTGTCGGCAATCGTCGGACCACCGTGTGCGGGAAGGCGGAGGAGGGACAGGACGGCCAGCGTCATAAGCACGCCGAACGTTTGCGCCATGGACATCACTGATAAGCCCACAAGTCTGGGCCAATCCCAAACGGGCAATCCGCTGCGAACCGCCTCGACGCAAAAAGCGGCTACGAACACGGCCAAAGCGACAAGAAACGTTCGGTGGACCGACTTTCCGGCCCAGCGTGCGAGTGCCGGCCCGAACGCCACCAGGACCACAACCCACGCGATCGGCACGAGGCTACCACCCCAGCTCGGCGGACCGACGAGCCAAACCATCGTCGCGGCGATGAGTACCACGATCGCGAGGAGTAGGATCACGGCGGCCCAGCCGGCCCTCTTGTCACCGTCGGGCAGTGGCATTGACCTTCACCTCAACCGGAAGTGGATCGCCCGCAACGCTCCGCCGTAAAAGCGCGCCGCATCGCCCGACTACGCCGGCGCTTTGCTCGTGCCCACAACGGCCTGTGACCGCTCGGCCCTGCGGTGCCGGAACGCCAGCGCCTCCGCGACGTGAGCGCGGGTGACGGTCCCGCTGCCGGCGAGGTCCGCGATGGTGCGCGCCACCCGCAGGGTGCGGACAAAGCCGCGCGCGGACAGGCGCAGCCGCTCGGCCGCCTGCTCCGCCAAGGCGCGCGCCGCCGCGTCCGCCGCCAAGCCGCGCTCCAGCGCCGCGCCGTCCGCCACGGCGTTGCACCGCGGGCCGTCGGCGCCGTAGCGGGCGCGCTGCCGTTCTCGCGCTTCGGCCACGCGCGCGGCGACCGCCGCGCTGGTCTCGCCCGCCGGCGCGCGCGACATCTCGGCGGCCGGCACCGGGACCACCTCGATTGACAGGTCCATGCGGTCGAGCAGCGGGCCGGAGAGGCGCATCGCGTAATCTTCGCCGCAGCGCGGCGCCCGGCCGCACTCGCGCGACGGGTCGCCGAGGTGGCCGCACCGGCACGGGTTCATCGCCGCCACGCACTGGAAGCGCGCGGGGTAGGTGACGTGGGCGTTGGCGCGGCTGATGGTGGCGTGGCCGATCTCCATCGGCTGCCGCAGCGCTTCCAGCGCCGGGCGCGGGAATTCCGGCCACTCGTCCAGGAACAGCACACCGTGGTGCGCCAGGCTGATCTCGCCCGGCCGCGCCTTGTTGCCGCCGCCGGCGAGCGCGGCTTGGCTCGCCGAGTGGTGCGGGTCGCGGAAGGGCGGGCGCACCACCAGCCGCCCGTCGCGCAGCAGCGCGGCGACGGAGTGGACCATGCTGACCTCCAGCGCCTCCGCGGGCGTCAGATCCGGCAGCAGGCCCGGCAGCCGCATCGCCAGCATGGACTTGCCGGCGCCGGGCGCGCCGACCATCAGCAGGTTGTGGCCGCCGGCCGCCGCCACCTCCAGCGCGCGCTTGGCGCTTTCCTGGCCCTTCACCTCGGAGAGGCACGGCCCGGTCCGTTGCAACGCCGCCGGGTCGATCCGCGGCGGCTCGGGCGGGGTGAGCACCTGCGTGCCGCGGAAGTGGTTCATCAGGGCGAGCAGGCTGTCGGCCGCCAGCACCTCGATGCGCCCGGCCCAGGCCGCCTCGCCGCCCTGCGACGCCGGGCAGATCAGGCCGAGGTCGCGCGCGGAGGCGCCGAGCGCCGCCGGCAGCACGCCGGCCACGCCGTTGATGGCGCCGTCGAGCGAGAGTTCGCCGAGCGCGGCGTACCGTGTCAGTTCCTCGCGCGGCAGCACGTCCATCGCAGCGAGCACGGCGAGGGCGATCGGCAGGTCGAGATGCGAGCCTTCCTTGGCGATGTCGGCCGGCGCCAGGTTCACCAGCACCCGCTTCGGCGGCAGCGACAAGCCGAGCCCCGCCAACGCCGCCCGCACCCGCTCGCGGCTTTCCGCCACCGCCTTGTCGGCGAGGCCGACGACGAGGAAGGCCGGCAGCCCGGAGGCGATCTGGACCTGCACCTCCACCGGCACGGGCTCGATGCCGGAAAAGGCGAAGGAGAGGACGCGGGCGATGCTCATGGCAGCGCGCAGAGTAGTGGAATCCGCGTCTTGTTCAACCAAAGGTTATGAAACGGCTAGGGTCTCCGCCGCCCGCATCACCCGGAGGAAGTTGCCCGACCACAGCAACGCGAGCTCGCGCGGGCCGTAGCCCCGGCCGCGCAGGACCGCGGTGAGCCCGCCGGTCTCCGCGGCGTTTTCCCACCCCCGAACGCCGCCGCCGCCGTCGAAGTCCGAGGAGACGCCGACGTGCTCGACGCCGATCCGCCGGACGGCGTGGTCCACGTGGTCGGCCATGTCCTCGACGCCCGCCTCGGCGCCGGCCGCGCCGCTCCCGGGCGGCGGGGCGCGCAGGAAGGCGGAGACCGCGGTGATCTGCACCAGCCCGCCGACGCGGGCCAGCGCGTCGAGCTGCTCGTCGTCGATGTTGCGGGGGTGGTCGCGCAGCGCCCGGCAGGCGGTGTGCGTCGCCACCACCGGGGAGCGTGAGACCTCGGCGGCCTGCATCATGCCGGCCTTGGAGACGTGGGAGACGTCCACCATCATCCCCGCGCGGTTCAGCGCGCCGATGGCGTCGCGCCCGAGCGCGGACAGGCCGCCGTGCTCCACAGGCCCGTCGCCCAGAGCCTGCCGGGGCCGCGCGCTGTCGGCGAGGTCGTTGTGCCCGTCGTGGGTCAGGGTCAGGTAGCAGGCGCCGAGCGCCCGCCAGCGCGCCACGGCGCCGAGGTCGTGGCCCATGGCGTAGCCGTTCTCCACCGCGGAGAGCACCGCCAGCGCCCCGGCCTCCGCCGCCGCTTCCGCCTCCGCCGCGGTGGCGCAGAAGCGCCGCGCCTCGCCGCCCGCCCGGTCCCGGATGTGGCGGAGCATCGCCTCCGCCCGCGCCGCCGCCTCGGCGTGGCCGGCCGGGTCGCGCCTGCCCTGCGGCACGTAGGCGATGAACACGGCCGCCCGCAGGCCGCCCCGCTCCATCTTCGGGAAGTCCACGCGCATGGGGCCTTCCACGCGCGGGTCGGGCGGGTCCGGCCAGCGGATGTCGACGTGGGAGTCGAGCGTGAACACCGCGTCGCCGCTCATGCCGCGTCGCCCCAGCCGGAAAGGAAGCGCGCGAGCAGCGTGCCCAGCAGGTCCACGTTGTAGCCGCCCTCCTGCGTGATCGCGGTCGGCAGCCGCAGGCCGGCGAGGAGGGCGCCCGCCCGCGCGAAGCCGTCCGGCGTGACCTTCAGCGCCGCCAGGGGCTCGTCCTCGCTGGCGTCGAAGCCCAGCGGCACCACCAGCGCCTCCGCGCCGGATGCGCGCGCCGCCTCCACGCCGCGGCCGATCGCCTCCAGCCATCCGTCGTCGCCGGTGCCGAAAGGGAGGGGGAGGTTGAGGTTGCGCCCGTCGCCGGCCCCGGCGCCCCGTTCGTGGGCGCGGCCGACGTACCAGGGATAGTAGCGGTCCGGGTCGGCGTGGACGGAGACGGTCAGCACCGCGCCGTCCTCCCAAAAGATGCCCTGCGTGCCGTTGCCGTGGTGGCTGTCGATGTCGATCACCGCCACCCGCGCCGCCCCCGCGCGCCGCAGCGCTTGCACGCCGAGCGCCGCGTTGTTGACGTAGCAGTGCCCGCCCGCCCGCGCGGCGTAGGCGTGGTGGCCCGGCGGGCGGCACAGCGCGTAGGCTTGGCCGCCCTTCGCCGCTTCCGCCGCCGCGGCCAGCGCCGTCCCCGCCGCGGCGAGGCAGGCTTCCCAGGTACCGGGGCCGACCGGGCAGGCGGCGTCGGCGGTGAACCAGCCCGCGCGGCCGATGACGCCCGGCCCCGGGCGCGCGCCTTGGGCCAGCATCTCCGGCGAGGGGTGGATGTTCGCCACCGCCTCCGGCCCCGCGTCGGGCAGCGCCGCCCACTCGCGCGCGGCGCCCCGGAGGAAGTCGATGTAATCGCCGGCGTGGACGGCGGCGAGCGCGGCGGCGTCGGCCGGCGCCGCGGCCTCCGCCCGCAAGCCAGTTTCGCCGAGGCCCGCGAGCAGCGACGCCGCGCGGGCCGGCACTTCGTAGTTCGGCCGCACCGCGCCGCGCATGAGGAAGAACCGCGGGTCGTGCCGCGTCTGGTCCGGGTGGTGGAAAGCGCGCATGCCGCGAGCCTACAGCGGATCGCCCGTCCGGTCGCCCCGCCATCTGGACAGCGCCGCCGGGCCGGGCTGCACTCGCGGCCATGCCGAACGCCCTCGACCCCGGCGCGCGCCGCGCCATTCTCGACGCCGTGGACACGCTCCGCGAAGACTCGGTCGAGGCGCTGGCCCGCTTGGTGCGGTGCCCGTCCACCCTGGGCCGGGAGGCATCGGCGCTCGACGAGATGGCGAGCCTGTACGAAAGCCTCGGCCTGGAGCCGCGGCGCGTGCCGACGGTGCCGGCGCAACTGGCCGACCACCCCGGCTTCTCGCCGCCGCTGATCCCCTACGAGGGACGCGACAACGTGGTCGCCGTCCACCGCCCCGGCGGCGCGGCGAAGGGCCGGAGCCTCACCCTGCAAGGCCACGTCGACGTGGTGCCGGAGGGCGCCGCCGACATGTGGGAAACGCCGCCCTTCGAGCCCGCCGTCCGGGGCGGCCGCATGTACGGCCGCGGCGCCGGCGACATGAAGGCCGGGGACGTGGCGTACTGCATGGCCTTCAAGGCGTTCCGCATGGCCGGGCTCCAGCCGGCGGCCGAGGTTCAGATGCACTCCGTCATCGAGGAGGAATGCACCGGCAACGGCGCGCTGGCCTGCATGCTGGCGATGCCCAAGACCGACGCCGTGGTCATCCCCGAGCCCGGCCCGGGCATGGACGCGCTCTACACCGCCGAGGTCGGCGTGGTCTGGGCCTGGGTGACGGTGAGCGGCCGGCCGGCGCACGTCCGCGACATGCAGTCCGGCGTCAACGCCATCGAGGCCGTCTACGCCATCGCCGCCGCCTTCAAGGATTACGAGCGGGAGATGAACGCCGCCGAGCGCATCCACCCCGCCTTCCGAGGCCTGAACCACCCGGTCAACGTCAACCTCGGCACGGTCGAGGGCGGGGAGTGGAACAGCAGCGTGCCGACGCGCGCGCGCATCGGCATGCGGGTCGGCGTGATGCTCGGCCGCACGGCGCAGGAGACCAAGGCCGACATCGAGCGGCTGGTCGCCGAGGCCGCACGCGACGAGCGGCTGCGCGGCGCCAAGGTCAAGCTCGAGTTCAAGGGCTTCATGGCCGACCCCTGCGCCTTCGACACCGAGGCGGAGATCGTCAAGCTCGCCCGCCGCGCCCACGCCGAGGCCACCGGCGGCACGCTGCGGGACTACCCCGCCACCGGCCTGACGGACGGCCGCCACTTCGTCCTGCACCAGGGCACGCCCGTGGCCTGCTTCGGCCCGGACGCGCAGGAGATCCACGGCATCGACGAGAGCGTGGGCCTCGAAAGCATGCACGGCATCACCCGCGCCATCGCGCTGATGATCGCCGAATGGTGCGGCGTGGAGCGGCGGCCGACGCCATGACGCGGGCACCGCTCCCCATCCTGCTCCTGGCCGCCACCGGCTGCGCCATCCCGCAGCAGCCGCCCTCGCCGGACCCGATCCGGGGCGGCACCCGGGCGGAGGGCAGGCTCGACGGCGGCAGCCCGGTGCTGGCGGCCTTTTGCGTGTCGCAGGAGGTGCCATTGTCCTACGTGATGCTGGTCCCGGACGGCGCGGCGGTGCGGCCCGCGCCCGGCGTCTGGCCCGCCATCGATCCGGGTTACGCCCTCATCATGCGGCGCTCCGACGGCGGGGTGCCCTGGGTCCGCCAGGTCGGCGAGACCGCCAACCCCGTGACGGCAGCCGCCATCGCGGACCGGTTCGACCGCGCGCTCGCCGCCTGCGCCCCGGTGGTCGGGGAGGGCGGCGCGTGAGCGCCGGGCGCAACCTGCCGCTTTCGGGCGAGCGCCTGTGGTCCTCGCTGATGGAGATGGCGCGCATCGGAGCCTTGCCGAACGGCGGATGCGACCGGCAGGCGCTGACCGACGAGGACGGCGAGGGCCGGCGCCTGCTGCAACGGTGGGGCGAGGAGGTCGGGCTCGCGCTCACCGTGGACCGGCTCGGCAACATGGTGTTCCGCCGCGAGGGCCGCGACCCGTCGCGGCCGCCGGTGGCGATCGGGAGCCACCTCGACACCCAGCCCACCGGCGGCAAGTTCGACGGCGTGCTCGGCGTGCTGGCGGGCCTCGAGATCATGCGCGCGCTGCACGAGGCGGGCGCCGAGACCGAAGCGCCGCTGCTGCTGGTGAATTGGACCAATGAGGAGGGCGCCCGCTTCGCCCCGCCGATGATGGGCAGCGGCGCCGTGATGGGCATCCTCCCGGAGGCCGAGATCCTGGCCAAGCGGGACGGCGGGGGCGCGGTGTTCGGCGAGGAGCTGCGCCGCATCGGCTGGGCCGGCGAGGCCGATCCGGCGGCGCTGCGGAACCTGGGCGCCTACCTCGAACTGCACATCGAGCAGGGGCCGGTGCTGGAGGACGGGGGCTTCGACGTCGGCGTCGTCACCCACGCCCTCGCGCAGTCCTGGTTCGAAGTGACGACGGAGGGCGCCGAGTCGCACGGCGGCTCCCGCATGGCCGGGCGGCGGGACGCGCTGATGGCGGCCGCTCCGCTGGTCTCCGCGGTGGAAGAGATCGCCTTGGCCGCGGTGAGCGCCGATGGAGAGGCCGGGCGCGGCACGGTCGGGCAACTCGACGTCCACCCCGGCAGCCGCAATGTCTCCCCCGGACGCGTCCGCTTCAGCGTGGACATGCGCCACGGCGACCCGGGGCGCCTCGACTGGATGGGCCGCGAGCTCGCCGCCCGCGCAGCCGCCATCGCCGCCGGGCGCAAGGTGCGGATCGAGGTCGCCCCGTTCTGGCATTCGCCGCCGACGCCCTTCGATTCCGCCCTGGTCCAGCGCGTGCGCGACGCCGCCGCCGCACGGGGCCTGCGCGCCCGCGACATCCCGACCGGGATCGGCCACGACGCAGTCTACGTCGCGCGCCGCGTGCCTTCGGTGATGGTCTTCGCCCCCTGCCACGGCGGCGTCAGCCACAACGAGGCGGAGAGCATCACGCCGGACTGGGCCACCGCCGGATTGCAGGTGCTGGCCGACGCCGCCCTCGCCACCGCCGGCCTCGTCAGGGGGTAGGGATGCGCATCGCCATTGGCGGCTTCCAGCACGAAAGCCATTCCTTCGCGCCCATGCCGACGCGCTGGGGGGATTTCCTGCGGCCCGGCGGCTTCCCGCCGCTGCAACGCCCGGCCGGGCTGGTCGAGGCGCTGCGACCGACCTCTGTGCCGAGCGCCGGCGCCATAGTCGCCGCGGAGGAAGCGGGGGCGGAGATCGCGCCGCTCGTGTGGTGCTTCGCCAACCCCGCCGGCCCCGTCACCGCCGGAGCTTTCGAGCGCATCGCCGCGCTGATGCTCGCCGCCCTGTCGGACGCGATCGAGGCCGCGCCGCTCGATGGCGTGTTCCTGGAACTGCACGGCGCCATGGTGGCCGAGGGCTTCGACGACGCCGAAGGCGAGCTGCTCCGCCGTGTCCGCGCCGCGGTCGGGCCGGAGGTGCCGGTCGCCGCCAGCCTCGACCCGCACGCCAACATGACGGAAGCCATGGTGGCCCACGCCGACGTGCTGGTGCCCTACCGCACCTACCCGCATGTGGACATGAAGCCGGCGGGCACGCGGGCGGTGCGGCTGCTGCTGAAACGCGCCCGCCGCGGCCGTCCCTGGGCGAAGGCCTTCCGCCAGGTGGATTTCCTGATCCCGCTCGGGGCGCAGTGCACCCTGGTCCCGCCGATGCGGGACGTGCTGGAGGAGCGCGCCCGCATCGCCGAGGCGGAAGGCGTCGCGGAACTCGCCTTCTGCTTCGGCTTTCCCTACGCCGACTTCCCGGACTGCGGCGTTTCCGTCGCCGCCTTCGCCGACGACCAGGCCGCGGCGGACCGCGCGGCCGGCGCGCTCGCGGGTTGGATCGAGGCCAAGGAGGCGGAGTTCGCTGGCGGCGTCGTCCCCGCCGCGGAGGGCGTGGCCCGCGCCATCGCCGTCGCGCGCACCGCCACCGGCCCGGTCGTCCTGGCCGACACGCAGGACAACCCGGGCGGGGGCGGCCACGGCGACACCACCGGCCTCCTGGCCGAGCTGGTGCGCCAAGGCGCCGAAGGCGCCGTGCTCGGCCTCATCAACGACGCGGAGAGCGCCGCCGCCTGCCACGCGGCGGGGGAGGGCGCCACGGTGTCGCTGTCCCTGGGAGGCCGCAGCGACGGCGCGCCGCTCGCGGTGGCGGCCGCCGTCGAGCGGCTGAGCGACGGACGCTTCACCGGCACCGGCCCGATGGCTGGCGGCAACCCGATCGACCTCGGGCCTACCGCGCTGGTGCGCGTCTCGCCCGGCGTGCGCGTCATCGTCGTTTCGCGCAAGATGCAGGCGTTGGACCAGGCGCTTTTCACCCACCTCGGCGTGCAACCGGCGGAGCAGAAGATCGTCGCGCTGAAATCCAGCGTCCACTTCCGCGCCGACTTCCAGCCCATCGCCTCCGAGGTGATCGTCGCCGCCGCGCCTGGCCCGGTGGTGGCGGACCCGGCCGTGCTGCCCTTCACGCGCCTCCGCCCGTCGCTCCGCCTCCGGCCCGGAGCGAACCGTTGAAGGCCGGGGCCGCCCGTCGAATCGTCGGCACGGTTTTGCGGTATTGCTCACATCCGCGTCAGCCGCTCCGCCCGCATTTGTTCAATGCACTGACTTAACGAACCCACACGCCGTTTCTCGCCTTTAAAGCGATTGTTGGCTTGGTTTCGCCCGCATGGCGGGAGCAGGCGGGGTGGAGCGTCCAAATGCAAGTGCTGTTGGTGGAGGACGAACGCCTCCTGCGCGAGAGCGCGGCGGCCCTCCTGCGCGATGCCGGCTTCACCGTGACCGAAGCGGCTTCCGCCGAGGAGGCGTTGGCGCTCGTGGCGAGCGACCCGGGCAGGCCGGCGCCGGCCGTGGTGGTGACCGACCTCCACCTCGGCCCCGGCATGGACGGCCTGGCCTTCGGCCAACACGCGCGCCGGCACTGGCCCGAAGTCGGCATCGTCTACGCCACCGGGCACCCGGACGGCCTCGACGGCCACCTCCTCGGCCCGCGCGAGCGCTACGTGGTGAAGCCGTTCACGCACGCGGCCCTGCTCGGCGCCGTGCGCCGCTTGGTGCCCGTCCGGGTGCTGGGCTTCTCCTTGCATTGAAGGGTCGGGGCAGGGGTTGAAGCGCGCTCCGGCCCGTTGTTCCGACGAGCGTCCTCACGCGCCCGCCCGGGGACGGTCGGACGCGATCCGCTTTCAGCCGCCTTCGCGCAACAGCGCGTTCACCGCGTCCGGGCGCGGGATCGGCGCCACCGCGCCGTAGCCCGTGGTGGAGAGCGCCGCCGCCGCGTTGGCGTAGCGCGCCGCGGCGAACGGGTCGTCGCCGGCCAAGTGGCGCGCGAGGAACGAACCGGCGAAGGTGTCGCCGGCGCCGGTCGCGTCCACCGATTGCACCTTGAAGCCCGCCACGCGCTCGCGCCGCGACGGCGTCGCCACGAGCACGCCCCCGGCCCCCAACTTCAGCAACACCAGCGGGCAGCCGAGGCGGAGGTAGAAGTCGGCGATCGCGTCGGGATCTTCCAGCCCGGTCAGCACCTTCACGTCGTCGAAGGAGGGCAGGGCCACGTCCGCCTGCGCCACGCCCGCGTGGATCACCGCGGCGGCGCGCGCCTTGGGCCACAGCGCCAGCCGCAGGTTCGTGTCGTAGGACACGCCGACCCCCGCCGCCTTGGCCACCTCGATGGCGCGGAACACCGCGTCGCAGGCGCTGGTGGAAATGGCTTGGCTGATGCCGGAGACGTGCAGCATCCGCGCGCCGCGGATCGCGTCCTCCGGCACGTCGGCCGGGCCCATGCGGCTGGCCGCGCTGCCGGCGCGGTAGTAGGTGAAGCGGTGCCCTTCCTCGCCGTGGGACACGACGTAAAGGCCGGTCGGCGCCGCGTCGCTCCGCGCCACCGTCGCCGTGTCCACGCCCTCTTGCGCCCACAGCGCCATGAAGCTGTCGCCCGGCGCGTCCTTGCCGACCGCGGTGACGTAGCCCGCGCTCGCGCCGTTGCGCGCCGCGGCGATGGCGGCGTTGCTGGTGTCGCCGCCGTGGCCCTGGAGGTAGAGCGGCAGGTCGCCGCCCGGGGCGTCCGTCGGCCGCCGCCGCTGGTTCAGCTCCAGCATCGGCTCGCCCATGCACAGCAGGTCCGGCACCGCGGCGCGCCTCACGCTTCCATCAGGCCGAGCGCGTCACGCGCCGCCCGCAGGATCGCCGCCTTGTCGCCGGCCGCGATGCGCTTCTCGTCCACCAGCTTGCCGCCCATGCCCACGAAGTCCGCCCCCGCCTCGAAGTAGGCCGGCGCGTTCGAGGCGTCCACGCCGCCCGTGGGGCAGAAGGGGACCCTGGGGAACACCGCGCGCAGCGCCTTCACGTGCCCCGGCCCGCCGACCGACGCCGCGGGGAAGATCTTCACGCCCGCCGCGCCGGCCGCCAGCGCGGCGCGGATCTCGGTCGGCGTCATGGTGCCGGGCAGGGGCAGGGCGCCGGCCTCCCGCGTGGTGGCGATCACCGCCGGATCGACCCAGGGCGTGACGATGAAGCGCGCCCCGGCGTCGAGGCACGCGCGCGCCGCTTCCACGTCCGGCACCGTGCCGGCGCCCACCAGCAGCCCCGGCTCGGCGGCCAGGCGGCGCATCAGCGAGGGGGCGTCCGGCACCGTCATGGTGATCTCGAACACGTGGAAGCCCGCTTCGCGCAGCCATTCCACGGCGGAAAGGGCGTGGCCCGCGTCGTTCGTGCGGACCACCGGCACCACGTGGGCGCGGCGGAGTTCGTTCATGAGGTCGTGCGTCATGGCGCGCGGAGGATGCGCCGGATGCCGCGCCCGCGCCACTGGCCGCGCGCCGTCCCCGCGCATATCCTGCGCCTAACCAGGGGAGGAAACGCCGTGGTCGCAACGATCGTCTCGCCGCGCGTCATGCGGATCGGCGGCGGCAGCGTCTCGGGCGTCGCCGAGGTGCTCGCCCAGTTCGGCCTGTCCCGCCCGCTGGTGGTCACCGATCCCTGGATGGTCTCCTCCGGCACGGTGGACCGATGCCTCGAGCCGCTCCGCGCCGCCGGCCTGCGCGCGGAGGTCTTCAGCGACACGGTGCCGGACCCGACCGACACGGTGATCGAGGCCGGCGTCGCGGTTCTCAAGGGCGGCGACTTCGATTGCCTGGTCGGCTTCGGCGGCGGCAGCCCGATGGACACCGCGAAGGCCATGGCCATCCTCGCCGCCGCGCCGCCGGGCACGAAGATGCGCGCCTTCAAGGTGCCGGCGCACGCCGACCGCGCGCTGGTGCCGGTGGTATGCGTGCCCACCACCGCCGGCACCGGCAGCGAGGCCACGCGCTTCACCGTCATCACCGACACCGAGACGGACGAGAAGATGCTCATCGCCGGCCTCGGCGCGCTGCCGCTGGCCGCGGTGGTGGACCACGAGCTGACCTTCTCCGTGCCGCCGCGCACCACGGCCGACACCGGCATCGACAGCCTCACCCACGCGCTCGAAGCCTACGTGTCGCGCCGGGCCAACCCGCACGCGGACAGCTTGGCGCTCTCTGCCATGCGCCTGATCGGCGCCAACCTCCGCACCGCCCACCGCGAGCCCCGGAACGCCGCGGCGCGCGAGGCGATGATGCTGGGCGCGACGCAGGCCGGCCTCGCCTTTTCCAACAGCTCGGTGGCGCTGGTCCACGGCATGAGCCGGCCGATCGGCGCGCACTTCCACGTCCCCCACGGCCTGTCCAACGCCATGCTGCTGCCGGCGGTCACGGAGTTCGGGCTCAACGACGCCCTTCGGCGCTACGCCGAAGCGGCGCGCGCCGTGGGCGTCGCCGGGCGCGAGGACGCCGACCAGGTGGCGGGCGCCAAGCTCCTGGAGGAGCTGCGGGCGTTGAACCGGGATCTCGCGGTGCCGACGCCACGCGGCTACGGCATCGACCCCGACGCCTGGGAAAGGCTGCTGCCGACCATGGCGGCGCAGGCGCTCGCCTCCGGCAGCCCCGCCAACAACCCGCGCGTGCCGGACGAGGCCGAGATCGTGTCGCTCTACCGGACTGTCTTCGCGTAGCCGAAGCAGCCGCCCCGGGACGGCCCGCAGGCGAGCCAAATCGGCAACCAGACCGGCAGCGCGGCGGGCGGCAGCGGCCGGCCCACGGCGAAGCCCTGGGCGTAGTGGATGCCGAGGCCGCGGACGGTGCGCCAGACCCGTTCGCTCGACACGCCCTCCGCGACCACCACCTGGCCGTGCGCTTCGGCGTGCCGCATCAGGCCACGCGCCTCGTGGCGCGCCCCGGCGTCGTCCGCCATGGCCTCCACGAAGCGGCGGTCGAGCTTGAAGCCGGTGAAGGGCAGGTCGAGCAGCGCCCGGCGCTTGTCGCGCCGCGCCAGGTCGTCGAGCAGCACGCGGTGGCCGGCGGCGCGGAGGCGCTCCAGGGTGCGCCGCAGCGCCGACCGGTCCTCCACCTGCTCCGACTCCGTCAGCTCGAACACCAGGTTCGACGCGTGCAGGCCGGCCCGCCGCGCCGTCCGCTCCACCATGGGCAGCAGGTCGGAGGACAGGAGCAAGGGCAGCGACAGGTTCACCGACACCGGGAGCCGCAGCGCCCGCGGCAAGGCGGGCAGATCAGAGGCGACGCACCGCGTGACCTGTGCCGACAAGGCGTCCAGCAACCCGAATTTCTCAGCGATCGGCACAAAGGCGGCCGGAGGGATGTTGGCGTCGTCGCGCCGCCAGCGCGCCAGCGCTTCCAGCATCACCGGAGCGCGGTCCGAGACGCGGACGATGGGCTGGTAGCGCACGCCGATCTCGCCCCGCGCCATCCCGTCCCGGAGCGCCTCCGCCGGCTCCGGTGGCAGCGGCGCGGGCGGCTTGGCGGCGAGCCGGAGTTCGGCGGCCAGGAGCTCCAGGTCCGGCGGCAAGGCGGTGTCCCCGTCGTTCGCCGAAACCAGCACGAGCTTGGTGTTGCCGCTAGGGTCGGACAAATTGGCCAGTACCTGCGGCCAATGCGACGTGATCGCCGAAGGGTCGCACACCATGTGGGGCACGGCGTCGCCCGGCGCCGCCAGATGCGCCAAAGCCTCCCGCCCCGAACCCACGAGGGTCGGCGGCCCACGGCGCTCCGCTCGCACCGCACCCTCGGCGGCGGAGATGACCACCGGATCCCGCGCCAGGACCAGAACGCGGGATCGGCGGGAAGGCGACCTGGGCAGTCGAACCGCGGAATCCAAGGGTGCTCCAATCTTTGGTTGAAGGTAGATCGATGCTACATCATCCTTGAACGACAGTCATCATTATTGAGAGCCGTCCACACGAGCGCAACGCCGGCCACAGCCGCCGGTTGCCTTTTCATGGAATCGGCTGCGGCAATGACTCCGTCGCAAGGGGTCCAACGCGCGTGGCCGCCGCCGGCGCAACGGACGCCGCTCGCTGAACATAGCTTCCGGTTGCTTTCGCTCCCAACCCTCCTTGCGCCCAGGGATGGGCGGGCGCGGTAGGGCGCGCTCTGCAACCCACGCCCCGCCGTCTTTCACCCGCCCACCGGGGACGGCGCGGCAGGCCGCTTGTCCGGCACCCGGGCGCCGGCGGCCGGTGCGGGCGGTGGGGGGGCGCGGTCCTTGCCCGCAAAGAGCACGATCGGCGCTGCGATGAACACGGAGGAGGCCGCCGATATCACGATGCCCGCCACCATCACCCAGGCGAAGCCGGAAAGGGTGTCGCCCCCGAACATCGCCAGCGGCAACGCCGCCAGCAGCAGCGTCACGGAGGTGCCGATGGAGCGATTCATGGTCTCGTTGATCGAGAGGTCCACCAGTTCCCGCATCGGCATGGCCTTGTAGCGGCGCAGGTTTTCCCGCATCCGGTCGAACACCACGACCTTGTCGTTGGCCGAGAAGCCGATGACGGTGAGGATGGCGGCCACGGTGGTCAGGTTGAACTCGATGCCGAACAGCACCATCAGCCCCACCGTCTTGGTGGTGTCGAGCAGCAGCGTGGCGATGGCGGCGATGCCGAAGTGCCATTCGAAGCGGAACCAGATGTAGAGCAGCATCGCCAGGAAGGAGAGGCCGAGCGCCAACAGCCCGCCCTGGAACAGCTCCGCCGAAATGCGGTTGCCCACCGCTTCCACGCGCAGCACCCGCGTCCCCGGCGCCACGCCCTCCGCCGCGCCCCGGACGGCATTGACCGCGGTCTGCGTGCCGGCCTCGTCCGCCTGCACCGGCAAGCGGACCAGGACGGTGCTGGCGTCGCCGAACTCTTGCAGGCCGACGTCGCCGAGGTTCAGCCCCGACACGGCGGAGCGCAGCCGCGCCAGGTCGGCGGGCCCCGGCGTCCGCAGCTCCATGGTTATGCCGCCCTTGAAGTCGACGCCCTTCTCCAAACCGGGGTAGAAGGCGATGGCCAGCGAGACGCTGGACAGGATCGCCGACACGATGAGGCCGATCCTTGCGCCCCGCATGAACGGGATGCGCGTGTTGTCCGGGAAGACGCGGAACAGCGGCCGCCGCAGCCGCTCCAGCAGCGGCAGGCCGGGCCGCTGGAACACCGGCAATTCGGACGGCCGGGTGCGCCGGTACCACCACGCCACCATCAGCCGCGTCAGCACCGTCGCGGTCCACATCTGCACCACCGTGCCGATCGACACCGTCACCGCGAAGCCCTTCACCGGGCCGGAGCCGAAGACGTACAGGCACACCATGGCGATCAGGTTGGTGAGGTTGGAATCCAGGATGGTGCCGGACGCGCGGGTGTAGCCGGCCTCCAACGCGTTGATCGGCGAACGCCCGTTCTGCACCTCCTCCCGGATGCGCTCGTTGATCAGGATGTTGGCGTCGAGGGCCGTGCCGAGCGTCAGCACGATGCCGGCGATGCCCGGCAGGGTCAGAGTCGCCTCCAACAGCGACAGGCCCGCCAGCAGCAGCACGATGTTGAACATGAGGGCGATGTTGGCGAACCAGCCGAACAGCCCGTAGGCGAGCCCCATGTACAGGAACACGAAGGCGGTCCCGACCGCGAGCGAGATCATGCCCGCCCGGATGGCGTCCGCGCCCAGCTCCGGCCCGACGCTCCGCTCCTCCACCACGGTCAGCGGCGCCGGCAGGGCGCCGGCGCGCAGCAGCACCGCGAGGTCGTTGGCGCTCTGCGCGGTGAAGGAGCCGCTGATCTGCCCCCGGCCGCCGGTGATCGGCTCGCGGATCACCGGCGCGGTGATCACCCGCTCGTCCAGCACGATGGCGAAGGGCCGGCCGACGTTCTGCCGCGTGGTGTCGGCGAAGCGGCGGGTGCCGACCGAGTCGAAGGCGAAGTTCACCACCCACTCGCCGGTGCGGCTGTCCTGGCCGGCGCGGGCGTCGGTCAGGTTGCCGCCGTCCACCTCCACCCGGCGGCGCACCGCGTAGCGCTCCTGCGCGCCCGCGCGGTCGCCGGGCAGGAACATCACACCGGGCGGCGGCGCCCCGCCGGCGGCCGGGTTCGCGCCCTCGTCCAGCAGGTGAAAGGTCATCTTGGCGGTTTTGCCGATCAGCTCCTTGATCCGGTTCGGGTCTTCGACGCCGGGGAGCTGCACCAGCACGCGGTTCTGCCCCTGGCGCGCGACCAGCGCTTCGGCCACGCCGGTTTCGTCCACCCGGCGGCGGACGATCTCGATGGACTGCTCAACCGCCCCCGTCGCCTTGGACCGCAGCCCCGCCTCGGTCAGCGTGGCGGTGACGGTGCCGTCCGGCGCCGCCGCCACCTCGATGTCGGGCACGCTGGTCCCGGCCGAGGTGGTGATCTGGTTGGCGAGTTCCCGCACCTGCCGCGCCGCCGGCTCGGCCTGCGCCGGGTCGCGCACCCGGAAGGACACGCGCCGCCCCGCCGGGTCGGCCGACAGGTTCACGTAGCCGATGTTGGCGTTGCGCAGCCGGGTCCGGGCGCCGTCCGCCAAACCCTCCAACCGCTCCCGCACCACCGCGTTCAGGTCGACCTCCAGGAGCAGGTAGGAGCCGCCGCGGAGGTCGAGCCCGAGCGAGATGCGCCGCGCCCAGTCCGGCAGGGACGAGGCGGGGAACAGGTTCGGCAGGCAGAGCAGCACCCCGAGGAGGAGGACGGCCCCGATCGCGGCGGTCTTCCAGCGGGCGAAGTACATCATCGGGCGGTTCGCGTCCTTGGCGGGCGCCCGGAGCGGGGCTGCCCTGGCTTGCAAGGCGCCTTTGTCCTCCCCGCCCCCCCCGGATGCAACCCCGGCGTGGGGCTGCTAAAGGCTTGGCCGGTCAGGGAAGGGGAGGCGCATGGCCGCCATCAGGATAGGCGTGCTCGGCGCCGGGCACTTCGGGCGCTTCCACGCGCTCAAGCTGGCGACCCGCGGCGCCCTTTCCGGCCTGCACGACGCCGACCCGGCCCGCGCCGCCGCCATCGCCGCCGAAACCGGCGCCCCGGCGCTCTCGGAAGCGGAACTGATCGCGCGGAGCGACGCCGTGGTGGTCGCCGTGCCGACCGCCCACCACCATGCGCACGGCATGCGGGTGCTGGAGGCCGGCCGGCACCTGTTCATGGAAAAGCCGATCGCCGCCACCGTCGCCCAGGCCGAGGCGCTGGTGGAGGCCGCCGCCCGCCGCGGCCTGGTGCTCCAGGTCGGCCACATCGAGCGCCACTCGGCCGCCGTCAGGACGCTGCGCGGCAGCGGCGCCGCGCAGGCCGGCGCGCTCTCCTTCGAGGCCACCCGCGTCGCGCCCTTCCGCCCTCGCGGGCTCGACGTGTCGGTGGTGCTGGACCTGATGATCCACGACCTCGACTTGGTGCTGGACCTGGCCGGCTCGCCGCTCGCCGAGGTGCGCGCGGTCGGCCGCGCGGTGATGACGCCCTTCCCGGACTTCGCCGTGGCCCAGCTCCGCTTCGAGAGCGGCGCGGCGGCGACGGTCACGGCCAGCCGGGTGAGCGTCGGCATGGAACGCCGCCTGCGCCTCCTCGGCCCGGCTGGTGAGGTGCGAGTGGACTTCCTGGCGCGGAGCCTGGAAGCGCTCCGCCCCGGCGGCGCCGAGCCGGCGCCGAACATGCCGGGCTGGGGCGTGGACCGCGCCACCTGGACCGAGCACGACAGCCTGGAGGCGGAACAGTCGGCGTTCGTCGCTTCCGTGAAGGGAGGCGCGCCGGTGGAAGCCGACGGTGCTGCCGGCCTGCGCGCGCTGGATGCGGCTTTGCGGGTGGAAGCGGCCATTGGGGCGGGACGCTGACCCGCCGCCTCAGCCCTCCACCACCTCCAGCACCGCCTCCGCCGCCGCCTCGCTCGGCGCCAGCCCCGGTGCTGGCCGCAGCATCGCCAGCACCTCCGCAAAGGCCGCCCGCTGCGCTTCCGCCGCGCCCGGGCCGCGCAGCAGCCGCGCCAGCTCCGCCGCCAGCCGTTCCGGCGTGCAGTTCTCCTGGATGCGCTCCGGCACCACCTCCCGCCCCGCCAGCAGGTTCACCAGCGAAGCGTGCGGCACTTCGATCAAGCGCCGAACGATGGCCGCGGTCACGGGATTCACCTTGTACCCGACCACGTGCGGTACCCCGGCCACCGCCATCTCCAGGCTGGAGGTGCCGGATTTGATGAGCCCGGCCTCCGCCGCCGCGTAGCCGTCCCGCCTGTCCTCCGCGCGGGTCAGCAGCACCGGCGGCACCGCCCACCCCGCCGTGCCCGCGCGCACCGCTTCCGCCACCGGCCCGGCCACCGGCAGCACCGGCCGCAGCCCCGGCGCCTCCCGCGACGCCAGCCGAAGCGCCTCGCCGAACACCCCTAGCAGCCGCGACACCTCGCCGCGCCGGCTGCCGGGCATCACCACCACCGGCCGCTCCGCCGCGCCGAGGTCGTGCGCCGCCCGGAACCGCACCGCGTCGCCGCCATCCACGCCGCTTTCCAGCACCGGGTGGCCGACGAAGCGCACCGGCACGCCCGCCCGCTCGAAGAAGGCCGGCTCGAAGGGCAGCAGCGCCAGGACCAGGTCAACCCGTTCCCGGATCTTGGCGACCCGCCACGGCCGCCACGCCCAGACCTGCGGCGCGACGTAGTGCACCACCCGCACGCCCTTCGACCGGACGCGGCCTGCGAGGCGGAGCGCGAAGGAGGGCGCGTCGATCGTCACCAGCGCCGCCGGCCGCCGCGCGAGGATGTCGGCCTCGGCCTCGGCCATGCGCCCGGCCAACCGCCGCAGGTTCGGCACCACCTCCAGCAGCCCCATCAGCGACAAGTCGCGCATCGGGAACAAGCTCCGGAGCCCCGCCGCGGCCATGCGCTCCCCGCCGACGCCGGCGAACCCGACCCCCGGCCGCCGGCGCCGCAGCGCCGCCATCAGCCGGGCGCCGAGCACGTCGCCCGAGGCTTCGCCGGCCACCAGGTAGATGAGGGTCACGCTTCGGGGCCGGTTTGTCGCGGCGCCGCGCTCACCGCTGCCCGTACAACGCCGCGGGGTCCGCCTCGGGCGCAGCGATCTCGACCGCCGCCCCGTCCCGGGCCGCCCGGTAGAAGCAGGTTCGCCGCCCGGTGTGGCAGGCGACCCCGGTTTGCTCCACCAGCAGCAGCAGCGCGTCGCCGTCGCAGTCCAGCCGCATCTCCACCAGCCGCTGCTCCTGCCCCGAGGTCT
The DNA here is from genome assembly GCF_039523795.1 of Craurococcus roseus. NCBI lineage: Bacteria > Pseudomonadati > Pseudomonadota > Alphaproteobacteria > Acetobacterales > Acetobacteraceae > Craurococcus > Craurococcus roseus. The sequence continues at coordinate 115,472 of NZ_BAAAFZ010000015.1, forward strand.
CGCCCTTGCGCCACAACGCGCCGCGGCTGCGGGACCAGTAGCAGACCCGGCCGGTGCGGAGCGTCTCAGCCGCCGCCTCGCGGTTCATCCAGGCCAGCATCAGCACCTCGCCGCTGTCGTGCTGCTGCGCCACCGCCGCCACCAGCCCGCGCCCGTCGAAGCGGATGGCGTCGAGGAACGCGGCGTTCGGCTCGGGCGCGGCGGGGGAGGTCATGCGGCGGGCTTCCGTATCGAGGGCTGGCGCGGCCCTATATAAGACCCGACCGACCGCAGCCAGGAGCGAGGAACGGGCGTGGCCGCACCGCTGGACACCATGCTGGACCGGGCCGAGGCCCAGTGCGCCCGCCGCGGCGCGCAACTGACCGAGTTGCGCCGGCAGGTCCTCCGCCTCGTCTTGGAAGCCGAGCAGCCCGTCGGCGCCTATGCCTTGCTGGACAAGCTCAAGACCCTCCGCAGCGGCGCCGCCCCGCCCACCGTGTACCGGGCGCTCGACTTCCTGCTGGAACAAGGCCTGATCCACAAGGTCGAGCGGCTGAACGCCTTCCTCGGCTGCGTGGAAGCAGGGCAAGGGGGCGGCGTCCACGACCACCCGCACGGCGCCGGAGGCCGCCAGGGCGGCCACGACCATCCGCACCAGTTCCTCATCTGCAGCAACTGCGGCGCCACGGCCGAGATCAGCGACCCCGCGATAACGGCGGCTCTGGCTTCCGCCTCGGTCGCGGCCGGCTTCACCCTGCACCGGGCGACGGTGGAAGCGGAGGGCGTGTGCGCCGACTGCGCCGCCGCAGCGGCGAAGGCGTCCTGAAGCGCTCGCGTTCCGCCGGCGGGAAAAGCTACACCGCCCGAGCCAACGCCCGGTCCGCGTCTTTCGTCCGGAAAGCCCGCGAGGCACCGATCGCGCCAGCGCCGCCGCTCCCGCCCGGCCGCGAACAGGTCCGCCGCGCCGCCGAAGCGGCGTCGCGCTACGGCGCGCGCCTCACGACGTGACGACCGCGAGCCGCACCAATCCCTGTTCCAGATCGGCGATCAGGTCCGCCGGCTCCTCCAGCCCGATGTGCAGCCGCGCCATCGGCCCGCCGAAGGCGCCCGTGCCGGCCGTCCGCGTGACGAAGCCGGTGGTGGGCAGCGCCAGGCTCTCGTAGCCGCCCCAGCTCGCGCCGATGCCGAACAGGCACAGCCCGTCGATGAACCGCGTCACGTCCTCGATGGAGAACCGCGGCTGGAACACCACGCCGAACAGGCTGCAAGCCCCGGTGAAGTCGCGCTTCCAGAGGTGGTGCTGCGGGTGGCCCGGCAGGGCGGGGTGCATCACCTTCAGCACCTCCGGCCGCCCTTCCAGCCACCGCGCCACCTCCAGGCCGTTGGCCTCCTGGCGTTCCAACCGGACCGCCATGGTCCGCAGGCCCCGCAACGCCAGCCACACGTCGTCCGGCGAGGCGTACTGGCCCAGCGTGGAGGCGGCGCCGCGCACCGCCTTCCAGTCCTCCTCGTCCTGCACTGTCACGCTGCCGAGCAGGATGTCGGAGTGGCCGCCGACGTACTTGGTCAGGGCCTGGATGGATACGTCCACCCCGTGGCGGAAAGGCTGGAAGTGGTGGATGCCCCAGGTGTTGTCCATCAGCACCTTGGCACCGGCGGCGTGCGCGGCGCGGGCGATGGCGGGCACGTCCTGCACCTCGAAGGTGTGGCTGCCGGGGCTCTCGACGAAGACGACGCGGGTGTTGGCGCGGGTCAGGCCGCGCATCCCCGCCTCGTCCACGGTCGGGTCGTAGTAGGTGGTTTCGATGCCCCAGCCCTTGAGCAAGGTGTCGCAGAGGTTGCGCGTCGGCCCGTACACGCTGTCCGGCACCAGGCAGTGGTCGCCCGCCTTGAGGTAGGCCAGCATCGGCACCACCACGGCGGCGAGGCCGGTGCCGACGATCAGGCAGCGCGTGCCGCCCTCCACCTCGGCGACCATGTCCTCCAGGGCGTAGTGCGTCGGCCCGCCCTGGGTGCCGTAGGTCAGGTACTGGTCGAAGCGCCGCTTCGCCGCACCGATCCGCCCCGCGCAATCGGGGTAAAGCACGGTGGAGCCGCGGTGGACCGGCGGGTTGACGAAGCCGTGGACGCGCGTGCCGGCGCGCCCGCAGTGGCTCATGCGCGTGGCGAAGCCCTGCTGCTTCTGTGCGGGAGGAGGGGCGTCGTCGGGCATCAGGCGGTCGCCTTCGGGGTTTCGGGCCGCGAGGCCCATTCGGTCCAGGAGCCGTCGTACACGGCCGCTTCGGGCAGGCCGGCGCGGACGAGCCCGAGCGAGAGGATGCAGGCGGTGACGCCGCTGCCGCAGGAGGTGACGACCGGCCGCTCCGCCTCGACGCCCGCCGCCTCGAACCGCGCCCGCAGCGCCACCGGGTCCAGCATGGTCCCGTCCGGGTTCAGCAACTCGGCATAAGGCAGGTTCGCCGCGCCCGGCATGTGGCCGGAGGGCAGGCCGGGCCGCAGCTCAGGCGCCGAGCCGTCGAACCGGCCCTTGGAGCGGGCGTCGAGGATCAGCGCCTCGCCGCCCCCTTGGCGGACGATGCGCTTGACGTCGCCGATGCCCCTGACCCGGTCGGCCCGGAAATCCGCGACGAAGCGGCCGGGCTGGGGAGCAGGGGGCTCGCCGCTCTCGGTCGGCCGGTTCTCCCGCCGCCACTTGGGCAAGCCGCCGTCCAGCACCGCCGCCGATTCGTGCCCGAAGAGCCGCATCAGCCACCAGCCGCGCGCTGCGGAGGCGAGGCCCTTCTGGTCGTAGAACACGAACCGCGAGTCGTTTGAAACGCCCAGCGCCGCCATGAGCTTTTCGAAACGCGCCGGGGTCGGGATCATGTGCGGCAGGTCGTTGTCGGGATCGGCCACCTCGTCGATGTCGAAGTAGCGCGCGCCGGGGATGCGTGCCGCGATGAAATCCTTGCGCCCGTCCTGCGGCTCGTTCGGCAGATACATGGTGGCGTCGAACACGACTAGGCCGGGTTTGCCGAGTTCCGAGGCGAGCCATTCGGTCGAGACCAGAGGTTCCATCATGGCCTACTCCCCCGCCAGCACGATGTAGACGCGCCGGTTCTGCTTGCCCTTGTTCTCCAGCCTCGTCACCTCCACCCGGCCGATCTCGCGGGTGGAGCGCACGTGCGTGCCCCCGCAGGGCTGGAGGTCCACGGGCGCGTCTTCCGGCCCGATCCGCACCAGGCGGACACGCCCGGCGCCGCGCGGCGGCTGCACGGAAAGCGTCCGCACCAGCTCGGGCTGGTTGTCCAGCTCCGCCTCGGTGATCCAGCGCTCGCCCACGGGGTGGTCGGCGGCGATCAAGGCGGCCAACCGTTCGGTGAGCCACTCCTTCGCCGGCGGGTCCGGAAGGTCGAAGTCGAGTCGCGACCGCTCGGCGCCGATCTGCCCGCCGGTGACGCCCGCGCCCGGTATGAGGCTGCACAGCAGGTGCAGGGTGGTGTGCATCCGCATGTGCCGGTGGCGGAGCGCCCAATCCAGCGAGGCGCGCACCTCGGAGCCCACCGGCGGCAGCGCCGAGCCCTCGGCCGGCAGGTGCAGCACCGTGTCGTCCGGCCCCTTCATCGCGCGGGCGACGAGCATGGAGCCGCCGTCCCATTCCAGCGCGCCGGTGTCGCCGGGCTGGCCGCCGGCCTGGGCGTAGAACACGGTGCGGTCGAGCAGCACGCCTTCCGGCCCCGCCGCCAGCACGCGCGCGGCGCACCCGCGGGCGTAAGGGTCGGCTCGGTACAGCAGCTCGGTCGTCATGCGGCCTCCGCGGTCCACTCGCGGCGCAGGCGAGCGCGGTGGTGCCGCAACCAGAACAGGCACAGCGCCGCCGACACGTTCTGGACGCCGCCGCTATCCACCGCGGCGAAGGCGGCCTCGGCGGGCATCACCAGCACCCGCGTGTCCTCGCCTTCGGACTCGACGCCGCCGTTGCCCGCCTCCTCCGGCGAGGCCGGCAAGGAGACGTGGGCGGCGTAGTAGTGCATCACCTCGTCGCAGCCGCCCTGCATCAGCATGTAGCGGCCGATGCGCTCCATGCGTTCCGGCCGCAGCCGCGCTTCTTCGGCGACCTCGCGCCACGCCGCGTCTTCCGGGTCCTCGCCGTCCTCCACCAAGCCGGCAGGGCATTCCGTCATCACCGGCGGGAGGCCGGCGGCGAGGGCAGGGAGGCGGAACTGCTCGATCAAGGCGACGCTGTCGCGCACCGGGTCGTAGGGCAGCACGGCGCAGCCGCGCCCGCGCCGCCACAGCTCCCAGGTCAGCTCGGAGGAGCGCGCGCCGTCGAAGCGGGTGTAGCGGAAGCGCACGCGCTGGAGCGGGAAGCGGCCGCCCCAGACCACCTCGTCCTCCAGCACCGTCATGCCCGGGTGCGCCGGGACGGGCGGCGCCTTGGGTGGTCTGGCCTTCATGGGGCGCGGACCCTACCCTCGGCGCCGAATTCCGTCCATGGACACCGCACCCCCGACAACCGCGCCCGGCGGAGCCGCCGCCGCTGCCGCCGCCCTGGGCCGCGCCCGGCGCCGGGCGGTGCTGCTCGTGCTCGGGGCCGCCGCCGTCTTTTCCGTGGCGGGCGCCTTCGTGAAGGCGCTGGATGGCGCCATCCCGCTCGCGCAGGTGGTGTTCTGCCGCAACCTGTTCTGCTTGCCCGTCTTGCTGCCCCTGCTGTGGCGGGGCGGCGGCCTGCGCGCGTTGCGGACGTCCAGGCCGGGCCTGCACGCCTGGCGCACCGCGGCCGGGCTGATGGGCATGTGCGGCGCCTTCTACGGCTACGCGACGCTGCCGCTCGCCACCGTCACCGCGCTCGGCTTCACCATGCCGCTGTTCCTGACCCTGCTCTCGATCCCCTTGCTGGGCGAGCGCGTCGGCCAGCGGCGCGGCGCGGCGGTGCTGGTGGGCTTCGGCGGCGTGCTGCTCATGGCCAACCCGGCGGGAATGCCGGAGGGCCAAGCCTTCGCGGTCGGCATCGTGCTCATGGGCGCGGTGGGATGGGCGTTGGCCATGATCTCCATCCGCCGCTTGGGCGACGCCGGCGAGAGCGGCGTTGCGATCGTGCTCTGGTTCGCCTTCAGCGCCGCCGTGGTGTCCGGCATCGCCGCCGCGCCGGGCTGGCTGGCGCCGACCGCGACGCAATGGCTGCTGCTGGCCGGCACCGGCCTCGTGTCGGCGGCGGCGCAGGTGATGATGACGGAGGGGTACCGGCGCGGCGAGGCGACCCTGCTCGCCCCGTTCGAGTACTCCGCCATCGTCTGGACCACGCTGACCGGCGCGCTCATCTGGGCCGAGTCGCCGGACGGCTGGGACTTGGCCGGCATCCTCGTGCTGGTGGGCTCCGGCCTCTACATCTGGCGCCGCGAGGTGGCGCTCGGGTTGCGGCGGTGACGCCGCCTACGTCACCAGCACCACCTTCCCGAAATGCCGGTTCGCCTTCATGTGCTCCAGCGCCGCCGCGGCCTCCGCCAGCGGGAAGGTCCGGTCGAGCGGCAGGCGCAGCTTGCCCGCCTCGACCGCGCCCCACAGGTCCGCCCGCATGCGCCGGTTGATCTCGCGCACCTCGTTCACGCTGCGGGTGCGGAACGTCACGCCGATGTAGCTGATGCGGCGCATGGCGTGGAGGTCGAAGTCGAACTCGCCCTTGGCGCCGCCGAGCCGGCCGACGTTGACGATGCGCCCGAGGATGGCGCAGGCGCGCAGGTTGCCGTTCGCCACCGGGGCCGAGACCTGGTCCACGATCAGCTCCACCCCACGCCCGCCGGTCGCCTCCAGCACGCGGTCGGGCCAAGCGGAATCGGAGGTGTCGACCGCCACGTCGCAGCCGAACTCGCCGAGCCGCGCCCGCCGCCCCGCGTCCGTGGAACTGCCGAGCACGAGCTTCGCGCCCATCAGCTTGGCGATCTGCATCCCCATCAATCCGACGCCGGAGGAGGCGCCCTGGATCAGCACGCACTCGCCCCGCGTGAGGCGGCCGTTGGTGACGACGGCGTCGTGCATGGTCTGTAGCGCTATGGGCAGCGTCGCCGCCTGCTCCCAACTCATGCTGTTGCCCGGTACCGGCGAGACGCGGCCCCAGTCAGCCACCGCGAGCTCGGCGTAGCCCGCGGCGCCGGAGCACATCACCCGCGCGCCCGGTGCGATGCCGGCCGAGGCGGGCACCTCGGAGCCGACCTCCACCACCTCGCCCGCGAACTCCATGCCGACGATCGTGCCCGGGCCGCCGACGCTGCCGTGCGCGTGCCCGGCGGCCACGGCCAAGTCGGCGCGGTTGAGCCCGCACGCGCGCACCCGCACCAGCACCTGCTGCGCGGTTGGCTTAGGCTCCGGCACGTCCCGCACCTGCACGCCGGCTTCCGTGACGACGGCTGCTTTCATGGCTGGTCCTCCCTCAGGTCGGGTCGGAGGCTGGCCTATCCAAGCCGCGCGAGCCAGACCGTGTGGCCGCCGCACGCCGGGTCCTCCACGGCGTGCGCCGCGACTTCGAAGCCGTTCGCGGCCAGCAGCGCGCGGTACTCCGCAGCGTCGAGGCTCGCGTGGTAGAGCGGTTCGCCGCGGAACTGGACCATCGCCACGCCGTGCGCCGGGCCGCTGGTGAACATCAGGGCGGCGCCCGGCGCGGCGTGCGACCGGAAGACCGGGAACATCCGGCGCTGGTCCCCGGGGCGCAGGTGGAAGAAGCTGTCCCAGGCGAGGAGGCCGCCGAAGGCGCGGCCGAGCGACAGCGCCCGCATGTCCGCGGCGCGCCAATCACCGCGCGGGAAGCGCTCCCGGCAAAGGCCGATCATCTCCGGCGCGGAGTCGATCCCGGTGACGGCGTGACCGTTCTCGATCAGGTACCGCCCGATCGGCTCGGCGGAGCCGCAGCCGATGTCGAGCACCGCGGCGCCCGGGGGCAGGAGCGCCAGGAAGCGGTCGAGCCAGGCGCCTTCGAGCAGCGTGGTGCCGCGGTCCTCCGCCCAAGCGCGGGCGTGCCGCCGGTACAACCCGATGATGCGCTCGGCTTCGCAGGCCACGCGGCCCTACAGCGTCTTGCGGAACCAGATCCGGCTGTGCCCCGGAGGCATGCCGTCCAGCCGGCCGAATTCGGTGTAGCCGTGCCGGGTCCAGAAGTGCGGCGCCTGGAAGCTGAAGGTGTCGGTGTAGGCGTCGGTGCAGCCGCGCGCCCGCGCGATGGCTTCTGCCCGGTCCAGCATGGCGCCGCCGACGCCCTGGCCGCGCATGTCGGGCGCCATCCACAGCCAGTCGATGAACATCCAGTTCCAGTAAGTGAGGCCGAGCAGCCCGCCCTTCACCACAGAGTCGATCCGCGCCAGCACCGTGACCGGCTCGCGGTCGTAGGAACCGCCCATCTCCTGGTTGAAGGCGTGCAGCCCGCGCTGGATGGCGCTGACCGCCTCCATTTCCGGGAACTCGTCCTCGCTGATCTCGACTTGGCCGCCCGCGCTCATCTCGCTCTCATCCGCCGAAGCGCCCCCAGGCCGCCACCGCCACGGTGAGCAGCCCGAGGATGAAGTTGATCGACACCAGTTGGCGAACCTTGTCGGCGTTCGCCGCCGCATCCGCCGTGTTCCCAGCCGCACGCGCCGTCCGGAACGCCCGCCACGGACCGAAGAACAGCGCCAGGTAGATGCCCGCCATCACCAGCCCCGTCAGGTGCATCAGGTGTATGTGCCAGCCGGAGCCGCGGAAGCCGCCGTACCAGAAGAACAGCAGCGCCCAGCCGGTCAGCAGCAGGGCCGGCATGGCGTGCCACACGATCAGGAAGAAGCGCCGCAGCGCGCCCTCGTGCAAGGCGAGCCGCGCCGGCGGTTCCAGCTCCGCGAGCGCCGGCCGCAGCGCCAGGAGCGCGAAGCCCATGCCGCCGACCCAGAGGACAGCGCCGAGGACGTGCAAGGAGTAGAGCAGTTGGCCGAGCATGGCGCGGGGTTTTTCCGTTCAGCGGCGGGGAAACGATGATGACAAGGCGATGACGGCTTCTGCGAGGGCCCGCGCTTCCGCCGCCGCCGCGGAGCGCGGCGCCGCTTCCGTCACCGCGAGGCCGTCGAGGAAGGCCGAGGCGAAATGCGCCCGGTTGCCGAGGCATTGCTCAAGCAGCGGCACCTCCATCTCCTTGAGCGCCGCCGCCACGCGGTCGCGCATCTTGCCTTGCGCGGGCACCCGGTTGAGCAAAGCCCGCAAAAGGCGCTTCTCCTCCGCCGCCAGCCGCCGCGTCCCTTCGCTCGCCCAAAGGTCGGCGGGCGAGGGCTGCACCGGCATGAGCACAAGGTCCGCGGCTCGGATAGCCACCTTGGCATCGGTGCCGGCGTGGGGCGGGGTGTCGAGCACCACGACGTCGTGGCTCCGCCGCAACTTGTCCAAGGCGGTCGGCACACGCCAGCCGGACGGGTGGGCGAAGGAGAGCGACGCCAACCCGTCCGCGCGCCGCTGCCGCTCCTCGTGCCAGCGGGTCACGGAGCCTTGGGGGTCGGTGTCGAGCAACCCGACGCGCCGCCCTTCGGCCGCGAGCACGGCGGCGAGGTTGACGGCCACCGTGGACTTGCCGGACCCGCCCTTCTGCTGCGCCACCGCGACTACGAAAGCCATTCACGCGCCTCCTCCCGGCAGCGGGGGAGGCTAGAGCACGATCGGGTAGGCCGGAACAGGCCGCCGCGACAGCGACGGGGCGACGCGCTCCGCTCCGACGGTTCAGCGGCGTTCGGTCGGGCGCGCCGCTTCGCCGGACGGCGAGCGCTGCGTCGCCGAGGACGGCGTGCTGTTCGGGTCCGTGGGGGAAGGCGTTCCGGACGGCGTCGGGTTGAGCGAGCTGCTGGGCGGCATCTGCGCCCCGGACCCCGTCGCCGACTGCGAGCGGGACGCCCCGGTCGTCGCTTCGGGCTGGCCCGTGTTGTCGCGTTGGAAGAAGAGCACCAGCGCGGCGATGACCGCGATGACGGGGATGATGAGGAAGAGGGGCTTACGCTGCATGGACCTTACCGGGGGTGTTCCGCCACCGTAGCGCGCGAAGCGGCCGGCGGTTCGCCGGCGCCCCTCGTGGGAGGCCTGTGCATGACCCTGGAGCTGCTGACCCCGGCCGAGATGGCGCGGGCCGACGCGGCGGCGATCGCGGGCGGAGTGCCCGGCATCGCGCTGATGGAGGCCGCAGGCCGCGCGGTGGCACGGGCGGCGCGGGCGCGGTTCCGCCCGTGCCGGACGCTGGTGCTTGCCGGGCCGGGCAACAACGGCGGCGACGGCTACGTCGCGGCCCGCCTCCTGGAACGGCGGGGCTGGCCGGTGGCGGTCGCCATCCTGGCGCTCCCGCGGCCCGGCGGCGACGCGGCCTGGGCGGCCGCCCGGTGGCGCGGGCCGGTGGTGCCTTTCGCTCCCGCGGAGGCCCGGCGCGCCGGGCTGGTGGTGGACGCGGTGTTCGGCGCCGGCCTCGCGCGCGACCTGGACGGCGTCGCCGCCGAAACGCTCGCCGCCGCGTCCGCGCCGATCCTGGCGGTGGACGTGCCCTCCGGGCTCGACGGCGGAACCGGCGCGGTGCGCGGCTTCGCGCCTCAGGCGGCGCTGACCGTCACGTTCTTCCGTCGCAAGCCCGGACACCTGCTGCTGCCGGGCCGGAAGCTGTGCGGCGACGTGCTGCTGGCCGACATCGGGCTGGCGGCTTCCGTGCTGCCCGGAGTCGGGCCGCGCGCGTTCCGCAACGGGCCCGGCCTGTGGTCGCTGCCCGCCTTGTCACCTAGCGGCCACAAGTACACGCGCGGCCACCTCACGATCGTCGGCGGCGATGCGATGACCGGCGCGGCGCGCTTGGCCGCCGGCGCCGCGCACCGGGCGGGGGCCGGCCTCGTCACCGTCGCCGCGCCGGACGCGGCCGCGGCGGCGGTCTACCGCGCCGGCGATCCGGCCACGATCGTCTCCGAGGAGCCGGTCCCGGTGCTGCTGGACGACGGGCGCCGCGCCGTGTGGCTGCTCGGCCCCGGACTGCCGCCGACGCCGCGGACGCGCGGGACGCTGCGGCGCGTCATCGACGCGGGCCGCACGGCGGTCGTGGACGCGGGCGCGCTCTTGGCCTGCGCCGACGCGCCGGAAGCGCTCGCGGGCGCCGCCGTGCTCACGCCTCACGCCGGCGAGTTCGCGCGGGTCTTCGGCCCCGTGGGCGGCGACAAGCCGGCCGCCGCCCGCGCCGCCGCCGCGCGCACGGGCGCCGTCGTGTTGCTGAAGGGCGCCGACACCGTGGTCGCAGCGCCGGACGGCCGCGTCGCCATCAACGACAACGCGCCGCCGAGCCTCGCCATCGGCGGCACCGGCGACGTGCTCGCCGGCATCATCGCCGCGCTGCTGTGCCGGGGCATGGCGCCGTTCGACGCCGCTGCGGCTGGGGCTTGGCTGCACGGCGAGGCGGCCCGGCTGCGGCCCGGACCCGGCCTCGTGCCCGCCGACCTGATCAATCTGTTGCCAGGAGCCCTCGCGCACGCAGGCGGCACAGGATTCGGAGATGAAATCGCGCTAGGTTTCACCACGTAAATCGTCGCGAGCAACTGGGACGAGTCCAAGCATGTCCGAAGTCGCCGAGCAGAGCGGCCTATTCGATCGCGCGCTGCGCCGTGTCACCAGCCTTTGGCGCGACATGGCGGAGCGGGTCAGCGGCGCCGAGGAGGATTCGATCGAGGCGCAGATGCGCGCCTGCCTCAACGGCCGCGGCGGCGAGGTGTCCGCGCGCAACCGCGCCGCCAAGCTCGCGCAGGCCTACCTCGCCCTCAACGCCGAGGGGCGCCGCTCCTTTCTGCGGACCCTCGCCGCTTTCGACTCCGACCCGGCCGCCGTCCGCGTCGCCACCGAGCGCTTGGCCGACGCGGCCGACGCCGAAGCGCAAGCCGCGGCCAAGGCGGAACTCCGCCGCGTGCTGGAGCCGCCGCGGCTGCGGCTGCTGATGCAGATCAACACCATCCCGGACGGGGTGAAGTTCCTGGTGGACCTCCACGCCGAGATGCTGCGGGCGAGCGCGGAAGGGGACAAACGCATCCAGGCGCTGGCGACCGACCTGAAGACGTTGCTGGCGAGCTGGTTCGACGTGGGCTTCCTGGAGCTGCGGCGGATAGACTGGTCCTCGCCCGCGTCCTTGCTGGAGAAGCTCGTCCAGTACGAGGCGGTCCACCGCATCCGCACCTGGCGCGACCTCAAGAACCGGCTCGATTCCGACCGGCGCTGCTACGCCTTCTTCCACCCCCGCATGCCCGACGAACCGCTCATCTTCGTGGAGGTGGCGCTGGTGAAGGGGCTCTCCGATTCGGTGCAGCGCCTGCTCGACGAGAAGGCGCCGGTGCTCGACCCGCGCGAAGCGGACACCGCCATCTTCTACTCCATCAACAACTGCCAGCGCGGCCTGGACGGGATCTCCTTCGGCAATTTCCTCATCAAGCGCGTGGTGGAGCTGTTGGGGCAGGAACTGCCCAACGTTAAGGCCTTCGCCACCTTGTCGCCGATCCCGGGCTTCTGCCGCTGGTTGCAGGAGCGCCTGTCCGATCCCGCGGCCAAGCTGCTGACGGACGAGGAAGGGGCGGCGCTCCGGGCCGCGGCCCCGCCGCCGCTCGGCGCGGGGGCGGAGGGCGGCACGGCGGTGGTCGCGGCGGAAACGCCGGCCGAGACCCTGTCGCGCATCTTGAAGCGGCGCGGCTGGACGCGGGAGGAGCGCGTGGCACGAGCGCTGGAACCGGTGCTGACCCGGCTCTGCGCCGGCTACCTGCTCAACGAGGCGGGCAGGAACGGAAGGCGCGCGCGCGATCCGGTGGCCCACTTCCACCTGTCCAACGGGGCGCGGGTGGAACGCATCAACTGGCGCGGCGATGTGTCCGAGAAGGGCCTGCGCGAGAGCGCGGGGCTGATGGTCAACTACCTTTACGACCCTGCCAAGATCGAGGACCACCATGAGGAGTACGTGGGCGAGGGCAGACGCCCCGCGGCGGCGTCCATCCGGCGGCTCGCCCGGGGCTGGAACTGAGGGCGTCCATCCGGGCCGGCGGCCCCGCTGGATTCTTCGCGAGGCATCGCGGGCAGGATGTTGATCGTTCTTATAACGTATTAGAATAACGCCATGACACGCTCCAGCACCACCCTTCTCGGCCTAGCCTCGCTGCTCGGGTTGTTCGGGGGCTGCGCGACGCCGCCGGCCGGGACAGGCGGGCCTGCCGCGTCCCTCCCGACCCGGCCGGCAACTGCGGCGCCGGTCGCGCCCGGGCCGGGGTGGCTTTTGCTTGGGACGCACGGCGAAAGCGCGGTGTTCATGCATCCGCAATCCACACTGCGCGTCGGCTCCTCCGCGTTCATCATGCTCGTCGCGTCGAAGCGGGAGCCGGCGGTGCTTCCGGGCGGAGTCACTGTCGGCTCGTTGAAGGAACGGATCGAGATCGATTGCGAGAAGGCCCGCTACCGCCGCCATGATGGGACCGCGCACCCCGATCAGGTCGCCCTCGGGCCCGTGCTGGGACGGGTGGGGCAGGACCAGTGGAGGGGCGTCGTGCCGAACACGGTCATCGCGGCCCTGGCGGCGGTCGTCTGCTTGGGCACCGCTCCGCCGAACGCCGCGCCCCCGGTCGCGCCCGGTGTTCCCCCGGTGCCCGCGGTGCCACGCTTCCAAAGGAACCGCGGCGGCACGTTCAGCACTTGAGCGCGTTCATCCTGCGGTCGGTGAGGGACGCCTGAGCGGCAACGGCTCCTATCCGGACCGCAATGAGCGGGGGCTTCCGGCCCGGGCCGGCGGTTCACCCCCTTGCCGGGCCCGGCGCAGGGGGGCCACATGCGCCCCGGCAGCGGGGAGAAAACGACATGAACGTCCTGACCGGTCCTGGGCAGGCCACCCAGCCCGCCGTGGACGAGGCGGCCCGGCTGCGGCTGCTGCACGCGTTGGAGCGGAAGCTGCTCTGGCTGTCGGCGTGGATGATCCACCACGCGAACCACATCCGGCCCAACCGGGACGGGTTGAAGGTGGGCGGGCACCAAGCCTCGTCCGCTTCCGTCATATCCATCATGGCCGCGCTTTATTTCGAGATTCTGCGGCCGCAGGACCGGGTGGCGGTGAAGCCGCATGCCGGGCCGGTCTTCCACGCAGTGAATTACCTTCTCGGCCGGCAGGACCGGGCGAAGCTGGAAACGCTTCGGCAATTCGGCGGCATCCAACCTTACCCAAGCCGGGTCAAGGATGGGTCGGAGGTGGATTTTTCCACCGGCTCCGTCGGCCTCGGCGTCGCGCTGACCTCCTTCGGAAGTCTGGTCCAGGATTACGTGCGCCTGCATAATCTCGGCCGCGCCGAACTGCCGGCCGGACGCCACATCGCCATCGTGGGCGACGCCGAGTTGGATGAGGGCAACATCTACGAGGCCCTGCTGGAGGGCTGGAAGCACGACATCCGCAACGTCTGGTGGGTGATCGATTACAACCGCCAAAGCCTGGACTCGGTGGTGCAGGACCGGTTGTTCGGCCGGATCGAAGGCCTGTTCCGCGACATGGGCTGGAACGTCCTCACCCTGAAATACGGCCGCAAGCTGGAAGCCGCCTTCGCCCGGGAGGACGGCGACCACCTCCGCCGCTGGATCGACGACTGCCCAAACAGCCTCTACTCCGCCTTGACCTTCCAGGGCGGCGCGGCGTGGCGGGCGGCGTTGCTGGCCGACCTCGGTCGCATCCCGGGCATCCGCGCCATCCTCGACCCGCTCTCGGACGACGAGCTGAGCGCGCTGATGACCAACCTTGGCGGGCACGACGTCCAGACCCTGTTGGAAGCCTTCCGCACCCAGGACGCCGCTGGCGACCAACCCACCTGCTTCATCGCCTACACGGTAAAGGGCATGGGCCTGCCCTTTGCGGGCCATAAGGACAACCACGCCGGCCTGATGACCAAGGAGCAGATGGCCGGCTTCAAGGCGGGGATGGGCATCCGCGACGGGCGCGAATGGGACCCGTTCGAGGGGCTGGAGCCCTCAGAGGCCGAGCTTCGCGCCTTTCTCAACGCCGTGCCTTTCGCCCGTCCTTTGGCGCCGGAAGGGCGGCGCCTCGTCGCGCCGGCCGTGCATGTACCCGCCTCGTTCCCCACCCCTAAGGTGCCGGCCGGCCGCAAGCTTTCCACGCAGCAAGCCTTCGGCGAGGTTCTCGCGGAGATCGGGCGAGGCGGGGAGGGCGTGGCGGCGCTTGCGTCCCGGATCGTCACCACCAGCCCGGACGTGACGGTTTCCACCAATCTCGGGCCTTGGGTGAACCGGCGCGGCATCTTCGACCGACACCTCAAGAACGACGTCTTCCGCGACGCGAAGCTCGCGTCCGCGCAGCGGTGGGGCATGTCGCCGGAAGGGCAGCATATCGAACTCGGCATCGCCGAGCAGAATCTGTTCCTGCTGCTCTCGGCGCTCGGCCTCGCGCATTCCCTGCACGGCGCGAGGCTCCTCCCCATCGGCACCGTGTACGATCCGTTCGTGAACCGCGGCCTCGACGCCCTCATCTACGCCTGCTACCAGGACGCAAGATTTCTTTTGGTTTCAACGCCTTCTGGCCTCACCCTCGCGCCGGAAGGCGGCCAGCACCAATCAGTCAACACGCCGCTGATCGGCATCGCCCAGGATCGGTTGGCCAGCTACGAGCCCGCCCACGCTGACGAGTTGGCCATCATGATGCGGTGGGCCTTCGAACACATGCAGAAGCCGGACGGGTCCGCGGTGTGGTTGCGCTTGTCCACGCGCGGGCTGGAGCAGCCGGAGCGCAAGCTCGACCCGGCCGCGGTGATCGCCGGCGCTCATTGGGCGGTGCCGCCCGCCGCGGGCGCCCCTATCGCCATCGCCTACCAAGGGCCGGTTGCGCCGGAAGCCTTCGCTGCGTTCGAGCAGCTCCGGGAGGACGTGCCCGAAGCGGGGCTGCTGGCCGTGACGAGCCCGGACCGGCTGCACGCCGAGTGGCTGGCCTCTCGGCGCGGCGCCAGAACAGGCCGCGGCGGCGCGCCCGCGCCCAGCCACATCGAAACCCTGCTCGCGCCGCTCGCCCCGGGTGCGGCGCTGGTGACGGTGCTGGACGGGCACCCGGCCGCGCACGCGTGGCTCGGCGCGGTACGGGGCCAGCGGGTGGTGCCGCTCGGGGTGGACCGGTTCGGCCAAGCCGGCGATCTGCCGGACCTCTACCGGGAGTACGGTCTGGACGTGGACGCCATCCTGGACGCCTGCGCCCAAGCGCTCATCGGTTAGGCCCGCGGGGCCCGACCCACCGCGTCCTTGGAAAGCGGGCCGGGCTGCGCTAAAGCCGACGGCTTCCGGGCCGCGGGCCGGCTCAACGCGGGCGTGGTGGAATTGGCAGACACGCCGGATTTAGGTTCCGGTGGCGCAAGCCTTGGGGGTTCAAATCCCTCCGCCCGCACCATGCGCCGCCCCGCGGCTCCCCCGGCCAACACCCTATTTTGGATAGAACGACGATGCAGGTGACCGAGGTCGCGAACGAGGGCCTGAAGCGGGCTTTTTCTGTGGTGGTCCCCGCGACCGACATCACCGCCGAGCGCGAAAAGCGCTTGGCCCAGCTCGGCAAGGACCTCCGGCTGCCCGGCTTCCGCCCCGGCAAGATCCCGGCGCGGGTGGTGCAGCAGCGCTACGGCCAAGCGGTAATGGGCGAGGTGCTGGAAAGCTCTGTGAACAACGCCACCCAGCGCGTCGTGTCCGACCGCGGCCTCCGCCCCGCGCAGCAGCCGAAGGTGGAGCTGGTGAACTTCGCCGACGGTACCGACCTCGAGTTCAAGGTCGAGATGGAGGTCATGCCGGAGGTGCCGATGCCCGATTTCGCCGGCATCGAGCTGGAGCGGCTGAAGGCGGAACCCGGCGACGAGCAGGTGGACAAGGCCCTGGCGGCGATCGCCCAGCGCAACCGCAAGCTGGAAGACATCGCGGAGGAGCGCCCGGCCGAGGCGGGCGAGGTCGCGGTGTGCGACTTTGTCGGGCGGCTCGTCACGGACGGCGAAGCGGGCGAGCCCTTCCCCGGCGGCTCCGCCACCGACATGCCGATTGAGGTGGCCGGCGAGGGCTTCATCCCGGGCTTCACCGAGCAGCTCGTGGGCATCCGCGCCGGCGAGACCCGCCAAGTCGAAGTGGCCTTCCCAGCCGAGTACGCCGCCCAGGAGTTGGCCGGCAAGGCCGCGCGGTTCGAGGTGACCTGCAAAGCCCTGAAGCGCGCGGTCCTGCCGGAGATGGACGACGCTTTCGCCACCGGCCTGGGTTTCGAAACCGCCGAGAAGCTGCGCGAGACGGTGCGCGAGACGCTGCAACGCGAGTACGACTCCATGTCCCGGATGAAGGTCAAGCGGGCCTTGCTGGATCGGTTGTCAGAGCGGGCGGATTTCCCGGTGCCGCAGGGCATGGTGGACGCCGAGTTCAACGGTATCTGGCAACGGGTCGAGGCCGACATGAAGGCCGGGCGGCTGGACGACGACGACAAGGGCAAGGACGAGGACACCCTCCGCGCCGAGTACCGGGGCATCGCCGAGCGCCGCATCCGCCTGGGTTTACTGTTGTCGGAGATCGGCCGGACCAACAACATCGCCGTGTCGGGCGAGGAACTGGCCCGCGCCATGCGGCAGGAAGCCTCGCGCTACCCGGGCCAGGAACAGCAGGTGGTCGAGTTCTTCCGCAAGAACCCGCAGGCGGCCGAGAACCTCCGTTCCCCGATTTTCGAGGAGAAGGTGGTCGACTTCATGCTGGAGCTGGCCAAGGTGACTGAGCGGAACGTTTCCCCGGAAGACTTGGCGACGGCCGCGTCCGCCGCGGCCTGAGCGCCACGGTTTTGGGTGGGGCTTTCCCGGTCGGGTTCGTGCTACCACATAGGTCCATCAACGAGGCGGCGACTCCTTCCGGGGCGCCGCGCCGCCCTGGGGCGGGGCGATCGAGAGGCCATCACATCATGCGGGATCGCGATCCCTTCGAAGTCTACAACAGCAACCTCGTTCCAATGGTGGTCGAGCAGACCGCTCGCGGCGAGCGCGCCTTCGACATCTATTCCCGTCTCCTGAAGGAGCGGATCATCTTCCTCACCGGGCCGGTGTACGACCAGGTTTCGGCTTTGATCTGCGCCCAGCTCCTGTTCCTGGAAAGCGAGAACCCCAACAAGGACATCGCTTTCTACATCAACAGCCCGGGCGGCGTGGTCTCGGCCGGCTTGGCTATGTACGACACCATGCAGTATATCCGCAGCCCGGTGAGCACCGTCTGCATCGGGCAGGCGGCGTCCATGGGCAGCCTGCTGTTGGCGGCCGGGGCCAAGGACAAGCGCTTCGCCTTGCCCAACGCCCGGATCATGGTCCACCAGCCTTCCGGCGGGGCCCAGGGCCAGGCGACCGACATTGAGATCCAGGCCCGTGAGATCCTGAAGTTGCGGCAACGGCTGAACGAGATCTACGTGAAGCACACCGGCCAGCCGCTTGACGTGATCGAGCGCAAGCTGGAACGCGACAGCTTCATGTCGGCGGAAGAAGCCAAAGAATTCGGCTTGGTGGACCAAGTGGTCGAGAACAGGCCAACCGTTCCCACCGGCGAGACGCCCCGGCCCTGAACGGGTGCCGGAGGGCCATCGCTGGTCGCGGTAACACTCTGGTAACCTGGACGGTCCTTACTGAAACCGGCCGCCTTTGAGCGCGTGCGCCCGGGCCGGGCGCGACGCTTTTCCCCCGATGACAGGGGGGCTACAGTCTTTTCCAGCGTTCCTCCCGGCCGCCGTCCCGGCTGGCCAGGAGGCGGGGAGTGCCCATGAGCAAGTCCGGCGATTCCAAGAACACCCTGTACTGCTCCTTCTGCGGCAAGTCGCAGCACGAGGTCCGCAAGCTCATCGCCGGGCCAACCGTGTTCATCTGCGACGAGTGCGTCGAGCTGTGCATGGACATCATCCGCGAGGAGCACAAGACGCACCTCGTGAAGTCCCGCGACGGGGTACCGACGCCGAAGGAGATCTGCAAGGTCCTCGACGACTACGTCATCGGCCAGGATCACGCGAAGAAGGTGCTCTCCGTCGCGGTCCACAACCATTATAAGCGGCTGGCGCACGGGGCGAAGAACAGCGACGTCGAGATCGCCAAGTCGAACATAATGCTGGTCGGGCCGACCGGCAGCGGCAAGACGCTGCTGGCGCAGACGCTCGCCCGCATCCTCGACGTGCCCTTCACGATGGCCGACGCCACGACCCTCACCGAGGCGGGCTACGTCGGCGAGGACGTGGAGAACATCATCCTCAAGCTGCTCCAAGCGGCTGATTACAACGTCGAGCGGGCGCAACGCGGCATCGTCTACATCGACGAGGTCGACAAGATCAGCCGCAAGTCGGACAACCCTTCCATTACCCGCGACGTGAGCGGGGAGGGCGTCCAACAGGCGCTGCTCAAGATCATGGAGGGTACCGTGGCCTCCGTGCCGCCGCAGGGCGGGCGGAAGCACCCGCAGCAAGAGTTCCTACAGGTTGACACGGCGAACATCCTATTCATCTGCGGCGGCGCCTTTTCGGGCCTGGAGCGCATCATCGCGGCGCGCGGCAAGGGCAGCGGGGTCGGTTTCGGCGCCGAGGTCCGCAGTTCTGACGAGCGCCGCACTGGCGCCATCCTGCGCGAGGTCGAGCCGGAGGATCTGCTGAAGTTCGGGCTGATCCCCGAGTTCATCGGCCGCCTGCCGGTGGTGGCTACGTTGGACGACCTGGACGAGAAGGCGCTGGTCGAGATCCTGACCAAGCCCAAGAACGCCTTGGTCAAGCAATACCAGCGCCTGTTCGAGATGGAGGGCACCAAGCTCTCCTTCACCGATGACGCGCTGCGCTCCGTCGCCACCCGCGCCATCCAGCGCAAAACGGGCGCTCGTGGCCTGCGCTCGATCATGGAAGCGATCCTGCTCGCCACCATGTTCGACCTCCCTGGCCTCGACGACGTGGACGAGGTGGTCATTAACCGCGAGGTCGCCGAAGGGCGGGCCAGCCCCTTGTACATCTACGGGGAACGGGCGGCGGAACAGAACTCGGCTTGAGGCGGGGCTCCCCAAAGGCGGCCCTGATGGCATCGCCGCCCTTTTTCAGCCTTTGTCCGTGTCCAGGCTGACGTGTCGCAGCGTGGCGTCGCAGGTGCTTGTCACGCCGGCTCCGGCGGCCCATTTCCTCCAGAACCCGTGATGCAGCGGGCCGCGCCGTCAACCACTGATTATTTCAGGGCGGCCCGCGCATCGACTGTCCTTCAGCGAGGTCCATAATGGCGGACAAATCAACCCAGGCGGCTCGGGGCGAACTGCTTCCGGTGCTGCCGCTCCGCGACATCGTGGTGTTCCCACACATGATCGTCCCGCTCTTCGTGGGGCGGGAGAAGAGCGTGCGTGCCCTGGAAGCGGTGATGCGCGACAACAAGCAGATCCTGCTCGTCGCGCAGAAGAACGCTGCCCAGGACGACCCGGAGGCTGGCGACCTGTACGGCTTTGGCACGGTTTCGACCGTGCTGCAACTGCTCAAGTTGCCGGACGGCACGGTGAAGGTGCTGGTAGAAGGCGGGCGCCGCGCGCGCATCTCCGGTTACAAGGAGACTGAGGCCTACTTTGAAGCCTACGCCGCTCCTCTGGACGAAAGCGAGGCCGAGCCTCCGGAGGTGGAGGCGTTGGCCCGAACCGTGGTCGGCCAGTTCGAGCAGTACATCAAGCTCAACAAGAAGATCGCGCCGGAGGTGCTGGTTTCGATCAACCAGATCGACGACCCGGCCAAGCTCGCCGACACCGTCGCCGCCCACCTGAGCCTCAAGATCCCCGAGAAGCAGGAACTGCTGGAGATCGTCGGCGTCGGGGCGCGGTTGGAGCGGGTCTTCGCCCACATGGAGAGCGAGATCGGCGTGCTCCAGGTGGAGAAGCGCATCCGGAACCGCGTGAAGCGGCAGATGGAGAAAACCCAGCGCGAGTACTACCTGAACGAGCAGCTCAAGGCGATCCAGAAGGAACTGGGCGAGGGCGAGGACGGCAAGGACGAGGCCGCCGAGCTGGAGGCCCGGATCAAGGCCACCAAGCTCTCCAAGGAGGCGCACGAAAAGGCTATGGCCGAGCTGAAGAAGCTCCGCACCATGAGCCCGATGAGCGCCGAGGCGACGGTGGTGCGCAACTACCTCGACTGGATGCTCTCCATTCCTTGGAAGAAGAAGAGCAAGATCCGCAACGACATCGTCGAGGCGGAGAAGGTGCTCGACGCCGACCACTACGGGCTGGAAAAGGTTAAGGAGCGGATCATCGAGTACCTGGCGGTGCAGTCGCGCTCGCCGAAGATCCGCGGCCCGATCCTCTGCTTGGTCGGCCCGCCCGGCGTCGGCAAGACCTCGCTCGGCAAGTCCATCGCCAAGGCTACGGGCCGGAACTTCGTGCGCATGTCGCTGGGCGGCGTGCGGGACGAGGCGGAGGTCCGCGGCCACCGGCGGACCTACATCGGCTCCATGCCCGGCAAGGTCGTGCAGGGCATGAAGAAGGCGAAGACATCCAACCCGCTGTTCCTGCTCGACGAAATCGACAAGCTGGGCGCCGATTGGCGCGGCGACCCGTCTTCGGCGCTGCTGGAGGTGCTGGACCCGGAGCAGAACTCGACCTTCGCGGACCACTACCTCGAGGTTGACTACGACCTTTCGGACGTGATGTTCGTGACCACCGCCAACAGCTTGCGGATGCCGCAGCCGTTGATGGACCGCATGGAGATCATCCGCATCCCCGGCTACACCGAGGACGAGAAGATCGAAATCGCCAAGCGGCACCTGGTCAGCAAGCAGTCCGAGGCGAACGGCCTCAAGCCGGGCGAGTGGAGCGTTTCCGACGAGGCGTTGCGCGACTTGGTGCGGTACTACACCCGCGAGGCCGGCGTCCGTAACCTGGAGCGCGAAGTGGGCGGATTGGCCCGCAAGGCCGTGCGTGAAATCGTCTCGAAGAAGGCCAAGAAGGTCCAGATCACCGCGGAGAACCTGTCGGACTACGCCGGCGTGCGAAAGTTCCGCTACGGCGAGGCCGAGGCGGAGGACATGGTGGGCGTCGTCACCGGCCTCGCCTGGACCGAAGTCGGCGGCGAGATCCTGACCATCGAGAGCGTGCTGGTGCCGGGAAAGGGCAAGGTGCAGCACACCGGCAAGCTCGGCGACGTCATGCAGGAGAGCGTCTCCGCCGCTATGTCCTACGTGCGGTCGCGGGCGCCCTCCTTCGGCATCAAGCCGACGCTGTTCGAGAAGCGCGACCTGCACGTCCACGTGCCGGAGGGCGCGACGCCGAAGGACGGGCCCTCAGCTGGCATTGCCATGGCCACCAGCATCGTGTCCGTGCTCACGGGCATCCCCGTGCGCAAGGACGTGGCTATGACCGGCGAGGTGACGTTGCGGGGCCGGGTGTTGCCGATCGGCGGCCTCAAGGAGAAACTGCTGGCGGCGCTCCGCGCGGGCGTCACCACGGTGTTCATCCCGAAGGACAACGAGAAGGACCTCGCCGACATCCCGGACAACGTGAAGAAGGACCTCACCATCATTGCCGTGTCCCATGTGGACGACGTGATCGCCAAGGCGCTGGCTAGGCCGCCGGAGGCGATCGAGTGGGAGGAGCCTGCTGAACCACCGGCGACCCCTCGGCTCAAGGACGGGGACGGGGCTGCGGCCAACCTGCCGCACTGACACGGAAACCGAAGGAAGGCCCGGGACGTGTCCCAGGCCTTCTTTTTTGCATGCCGGCCGACGGGTGCTATGCCCGGGCATCGCGGCTTGCGCGCGGGCGCTTAGCTCAGTGGTAGAGCGCCTGTCTTACACACAGGATGTCGGCGGTTCGAACCCGTCAGCGCCCATTCGCCCCAGCATCTCGCTTGACAGGGCACCACCAGCGATTTAGACGCGGCTCCTCGGAAAGCGGGTGTAGCTCAGTTGGTTAGAGCGCCGGCCTGTCACGCCGGAGGTCGCGGGTTCGAGCCCCGTCACTCGCGCCACTTTCCCATCTTCTGAGCAGACACCGAGCGCCTTCTGCGAGCGTGCGAATTCCGGGCGCCGGCGGCGTTGCGTCCCCTTTACGTTCTGGTGTCACGCGACCACTTTCGGGGTCCGATAACGAGCGCGGCCCTGTGGCGCAGGATCGCCGTCGCGGCTAACCTCCGCCTCCCATGCCGAGGCGGGCCGCAGCGCGCGGCGCGACCGTCCGGTCTTGCGTCGCGACCTCACCGCGCCTGAGCGGCGCCAACAAGGGCGGAGAAGGACATGACCCAGCCGTTGCTGGCTGAGTACTTCCCCATACTCGTCTTCCTGGCCGTGGCCGGCGGGATCGCCGCGGCCATGGTGGGAGGCAGCCTTCTGCTGGCCCGGCAAAAGCCGTACGCGGAGAAGCTCTCCACCTACGAGTGCGGCTTCGAGCCGTTCGACGACACGCGCCGGCGCTTCGACGTGCGGTTCTACCTCGTCGCCATACTGTTCATCATCTTCGACCTGGAGGTCGCCTTCCTGTTCCCCTGGGCCATCGCGCTCGGCGACGTGGGTTGGTTCGGCTTCTTCTCCATGATCGGCTTCCTGGCCGTCCTGACGGTCGGGTTCCTCTACGAATGGCGCAAAGGCGCCCTGGATTGGGAGTAGCTCCCGGATGAGCGCACACACCGCCGCCGACCTCTCCATGGAGCCTGGGCTGCCGTCGCGGCAGCAGGAGCACGCCGCGACGGAAGCGCTGGCCTGGAACCGCGAGGGATTGCCGCCAGGGCCGGCGCAGGACGCCGTGGTCAAAGGCATCACGGGCGAGATCGCCGACAAGGGTTTCGTGGTCGCCAACCTGGACAAGCTGGTGAACTGGGCCCGCACGGGCAGCCTGTGGCCGATGACCTTCGGCTTGGCGTGCTGCGCTGTGCCGATGATCCACACCTACATGGCGCGCTACGACCTCGACCGCTTCGGCATCTTCCCGCGCGGCTCGCCGCGGCAGTCGGACGTGATGATCGTCGCCGGCACGCTGACCAACAAAATGGCGCCCGCGCTGCGCAAGGTCTACGACCAAATGTCGGAGCCGCGCTGGGTGATCTCCATGGGGAGCTGCGCCAACGGCGGCGGCTACTACCACTACAGCTACAGCGTGGTGCGCGGTTGCGACCGCATCGTCCCGGTGGACATCTACGTGCCGGGTTGCCCGCCGACGGCTGAGGGCCTGCTCTACGGCATCCTGCAACTGCAGAAGAAGATCCGGCGGGAGGGGACCATCCTCCGTGGGTGAGCTTTCGACGGCGGTCGCCGCCGACCTGGACGCGATCGGGGAGGCGCTGCGCGCCGCCATGCCGCACGGGACCGTGCGCGGCATGGAGGTGGAGCGCGGCGCGGAACTGGTTTTGCGCATCCGCAGCGAAGGGCTGCTCGACGTCATGGCGATGCTGCGCGACGCGCCGCAATTCGCCTTCGAGCAGCTCATGGACCTCGGCGGCCTGGACTGGCCCGAGCGCCCGCTGCGCTTCGAGGTGGTCTACAACCTGCTCAGCCTGTCGCGGAACCAGCGCGTGCGCGTCGTCACCGAAGTGGCGGACGGCGGCTCGGTCCCGAGCGTCGCTGGCCTCTGGCCGTGCGCCACCTGGTACGAGCGCGAAGCCTGGGACATGTACGGCATCGTGTTCGAGGGCCAGACGGACCTGCGCCGCATCCTCACCGACTACGGTTTCGAGGGCCACCCGCTTCGCAAGGACTTCCCGCTCACCGGCTACGTGGAGGTCCGTTACGACGAGGAGCGGAAGCAGGTGGTCTACGAGCCTGTCAAGCTTATGCAGGATTTTCGCAACTTCGACTTTCTCTCGCCTTGGGAGGGCATGACCACGCTGCCCGGCGACGAGAAGGTCCACCAGAACCGCATCGAGGGCCCGAAGCAGCCATGAGCGGCACCGCCATTGCGACCCCCGGCCCCATCCCCGACGTGCGCTCCGACACGGCCCCGGATGAACGCCGCACGATCGAGGTGGACAACCACACCCTCAACTTCGGCCCGCAGCACCCTGCGGCGCACGGCGTCCTGCGTCTCATCCTTGAGATGAAGGGCGAGGTCGTGGAGCGCGCCGACCCGCACATCGGCCTGCTGCACCGCGGCACCGAGAAGCTGATCGAGTACAAGACCTACCTCCAGGCGCTCGGCTACATGGACCGCCTGGATTACGTCTCGCCCATGTGCATGGAGCACAGCTTCGCCATCGCGGTGGAGCGGCTGCTCGGCATTGAGGCCGACGTGCCGCGGCGCGGGCGGGTGATCCGCACCATGTTCGCGGAGATCACGCGCATCGCCAACCACCTGCTCAACATCACCACCTACGCGCTCGACTGCGGCGCCATCACCCCGTCCTTCGGCGGCTTCGAGCAGCGCGAGCACCTCCTGGAATTCTACGAGGCGGTCGGCGGCTCGCATTACCACGTCAACTACTTCCGGCCCGGCGGTGTCGCCAAGGATCTGCCGCCCGGGCTTGAGGAGCGCATTCGCGTTTGGTGCCGACAGTTCCCGGCCTATGTCGAGGAGCTGGAGTCGCTGCTGACCGAGAACCGCATCTTCAAGCAGCGGACGGTGGACATTGGCGTGATGACGCCGGAGCAGGCGATGGAGTGGGGCTTCAGCGGCCCCTGCCTCCGCGCCTCCGGTTGCGCCTGGGACCTGCGGAAGTCCCAGCCTTACGAGATCTACCCCGAGCTGGACTTCGACATCCCTGTCGGCCGGCACGGCGACTGCTACGACCGCTACCTCGTCCGCGTGCGGGAGATGCTGCAGTCCTTGCGCATCGTCGAGCAGTGCCTGGAGCGGCTGGAGCCCGGCCCGGTGCGCATCCGCGACTTCAAGATCGCGCCGCCGCCACGGCGCGACATGAAGCGCTCGATGGAGGCGCTGATCCACCACTTCAAGCTGTACACGGAAGGCTACCACGTGCCCGCCGGCGCAACCTACACCGTGACCGAGGCGCCCAAGGGCGAGTTCGGCGTCTACATGGTGGCCGACGGCACCAACCGGCCGTACCGCTGCAAGATCCGCGCGCCCGGATACGCCCACCTGCAAGCGATGGAAGCGCTCTCGAAGGGCCACATGCTGGCCGACGCGGTCGCCATCATCGGGTCGCTCGACATCGTCTTCGGGGAGATCGACCGTTGAGTGGCGGCGGCTACGACGACGCGCGCCGGAGCGGCGCCACCACCATAGCGGGCGGGCACGGGCGTGGCGGCCAGGAGATCGGCGGCGGCTTCGAAGCCACGCATGCGACCGGCAACGCGAACGAGGTAAGGGATCAGCCGACGAACTTCGCCTTCGACGCGGAGAGCGAGGAGGCGCTCGCGACCATCGTGAAGCGCTACCCACCGGGAAAGCAGGCCAGCGCGGTGATACCGGCGCTGTACCTCGTGCAACGGCAGATGAAGCGCCAGACGGGTGTCGCCTGGGTGCCCCGCGTCTCCATGGACGTGGTGGCGCAGCGCCTCGGCATGCCGCCGATCCGCGTCTACGAGGTCGCCACCTTCTACTTGATGTTCAACACCAAACCGATCGGCAAGGTGCACCTCCAGGTCTGCGGGACGACGCCTTGCTGGCTGCGAGGCTCGGACGAGGTGCTCCGCGCCTGCAAGGACGCCGGGCACCTGAAGGGCTATGGCGACACCAGCGAGGACGGGATGTTCACGCTCACCGAGGTGGAGTGCCTCGGCGGCTGCGTGAACGCGCCGATCCTGCAAGTGGACGACGACTACTACGAGGACCTCGACTACGACCGCACCGTGGCGCTGCTGGAGGCGCTGCGGCGGGGCGAGCGTCCGCAACCGGGCTCCACCACCGGGCGCCAGACCAGCGCGCCCGCGGGCGGGCCGCTGACCCTCATCGACGTACCGGGAGAGTAGGGGCATGGCCCTCTCCGACAAGGACCGCATCTTCACCAACCTCTACGGCCTGCACGACTGGCGGCTGGAAGCGGCGCGCCGCCGCGGCCATTGGGACGGCACGGCGGGGCTCATCGCCAAAGGCCGTGACTGGATCATCAACGAGGTGAAGGAGTCGGGCTTGCGCGGCCGCGGCGGCGCCGGCTTCCCGACCGGCATGAAGTGGTCCTTCATGCCGAAGAAGTCTGACGGCCGCCCGCACTACCTCGTCGTGAACGCCGACGAGTCCGAGCCCGGCACCTGCAAGGACCGCGACATCCTGCGGCACGACCCGCATACGCTGGTGGAGGGCTGCCTCCTCGCCGGCGTGGCGATGGGCGCCCACGCCGGCTACATCTACGTGCGGGGCGAGTACTACAACGAGCACCTCGTGCTCCAGGCCGCGATCGACGAGGCCTACGCCGCCGGGCTGCTCGGCCCCAATGCCTGCGGCGCCGGCTGGGATTTCGACCTCTACGTCCACCGCGGCGCCGGCGCCTACATCTGCGGCGAGGAGACGGCGCTGATCGAGTCGCTGGAGGGGAAGAAGGGCATGCCGCGCCTGAAGCCGCCCTTCCCGGCGGCGGTGGGCCTTTACGGCGCGCCGACCACGGTGAACAACGTCGAGACCATCGCCGTGGTGCCGACCATCCTGCGGCGCGGCGCCGAGTGGTTCGAAGGCTTCGGCCGGCCGAAGAACTCCGGCACCAAGATCTTCTGCATCCAGGGCCACGTGAACAAGCCCTGCAACGTGGAAGAGGAGATGAGCATCCCGCTCCGCGAGCTGATCGAGCGGCACGCGGGCGGGGTGCGCGGCGGCTGGGACAACCTGCTCTGCGTCATCCCCGGCGGCTCCTCCACGCCGCTGATCCCGAAGGAGGTGTGCGACACCGTCCTGATGGACTTCGACGCGCTGCGCGAGCACAAGACCGGCCTCGGCACCGCCGGCGTCATCGTCATGGACAAGTCCACCGACCTCATCAAGGCCATCGCCCGCCTGTCGCAGTTCTACAAGCACGAGAGCTGCGGCCAGTGCACGCCGTGCCGCGAGGGCATGGGTTGGGTGAAGCGCGTGATGGACCGCATGGTGGATGGCCGCGCCGAGGTCACCGAGATCGATGTGCTGGAGCAGGTGACGCGCCAGATCGAGGGGCACACCATCTGCGCCCTCGCCGACGGCGGCGTGTGGCCGGTGCAGGGCCTGATCCGGCACTTCCGGCCGATGATGGAAGAACGCATTGCCGACTACAAGGCGCGGAAGGGCGCGGGCGCCGCGCCGCCGTTGCCGATGGCGGCGGAGTAGGGACATGGCCAAGGTCACGGTCGACGGGATCGAGGTGGAGGTACCGAACGGCGCCTCCGTACTCCAGGCTTGCGAGGCCGCGGGCAAGGAGATCCCGCGCTTCTGCTACCACGAGCGGCTCTCGGTCGCGGGCAACTGCCGCATGTGCCTCGTGGAAGTGGAGAAGGCGCCGAAGCCCATCGCGTCCTGCTCCTACCCGGTGGCGGACGGCATGAAGGTGTTCACCGACACGCCGATGGTCCGCAACGGCCGCCGCGGCGTGATGGAATTCCTCCTCATCAACCACCCGCTCGACTGCCCGATCTGCGACCAGGGCGGCGAGTGCGACCTCCAGGATCAGGCGGTGGCCTACGGCATGGACCGCAGCCGCTTCCAGGAGGGCAAGCGGGCGGTCAAGGACAAGTACGTCGGCCCGCTGGTCAAGACCATCATGACGCGCTGCATCCACTGCACGCGCTGCATCCGCTTCTGCACCGAGGTCGCCGGCGTGCCCGAGCTGGGCGCCATCAGCCGCGGCGAGGACATGGAGATCGGCACCTACGTCGAGAAGGCGCTGACCACCGAGTTGTCGGGCAACCTCATCGACATCTGTCCGGTCGGCGCGCTGACCAGCCGGCCCTACGCTTTCGTTTCGCGGCCATGGGAGCTGCGGCACACGGACAGCGTGGACGTGCTCGACGCCACCGGCGTGAACATCCGCGTCGACACGCGCGCGGGCGAGGTGTTGCGCATCCAGCCGCGCACCAACGACGAGGTCAACGAGGAGTGGCTGCACGACCGCGGCCGCTTCTCCTTCGACGGCCTGAAACGCCGCCGGCTCGATCGGCCGTGGGTGAAGCGCGACGGCAAGCTCCGCCCCGCCACCTGGACCGAGGCTTTCGACACGATCGCCGCCCGCATGAAGGGCATTCCGGGCGAGCGCATCGGCGCCGCGGTGGGAGACTTGGTGGACGCCGAGGCGATCGTCGCGCTCAAGGACCTCATGGCGGCGCTCGGCAGCCGCAACCTCGAATGCCGGGTGGACGGTGCGGCGATCGACGCTTCGCGCCCGGATTTCTGGCGCTTCAACACCACCATCGCCGGTATCGACGAGGCCGACGCGCTGCTGATCGTCGGCAGCAACCCGCGCCAGGAAGCGCCGGTGCTGAACGCCCGCATCCGCCGGCGGACGCTCGCGGGGCCGTTCCCCGTGGGCTACGTCGGGCCGCGCGGCGTGAATCTGACCTACGGGCACGAGTGGCTGGGGGAGGGACCGGCGACGCTGCGCGCGCTCCTCGACGGATCGCACACGTTCAGCGAAGCGCTTGGGCGCGCGGAGCGGCCGATGCTGATCCTCGGCCGCGGCGCCCTGGCGCGCACCGATGGCGCCGCGGTGCTCGCCGCCGCGTGGCAGGTCGCCGTGCGCCACGACATGCTCAGGCCGGACTGGCACGGTTTCAACGTCTTGCAGCTCTTCGGCGGGCAAACGGCGGCGCTGGAGCTCGGCTTCGTGGCGCCGCCGGACATGGCGCCGCCCGGGCCGCCGCAGGCGCTTTGGCTGCTCGGTGCCGACGGCTTCGACGCGTCGCGCATCCCCGCCGACACCTTCGTGGTCTACCAAGGCCACCACGGCGAAGCCGCGGCGGCACGGGCCGACGTGATCCTGCCCGGCGCGGCCTACACCGAGAAGGAAGCCACATGGGTGAACACGGAAGGGCGCGCCCAGCGCGGCCGCCTCGCCGTATACCCGCCGGGCGAGGCGCGCGAGGACTGGAAGATCATCCGCGCCGCGAGCGAGGTCCTGGGCGCGCGCCTGCCCTACGACACCCTGGCCGCGGTGCGGGCGCGCTTGGCCGAGGCCAGCCCGGTGTTCGCCCGGCCCGACCGCGCCGAGCGCCGGGGCTGCGACGACGTGGCCGGGCCGGCTGGCGACCCGTCGGCAATGTCGGACACGCCTTTCGCCCTGCCGATCACCAACTACTGGCAGGCGGACGTGATCAGCCGCGCCTCGGAGACCATGGCCGAGTGCGCCCGCGTGCTGCTGCCGGCGACGGCTCCGGCCGCGCCGATGGCGGCGGAGTAGGGCGGCGATGGAGGGCTTCCTCTCCACGCCGGTCGGCGTGCTCGCCATCACCCTGGCGCAGACCCTGGCGCTGCTAGTGCCAGTGCTGCTCGCCGTCGCCTACCTGACGCTCGCGGAGCGCAAGGTGCTGGCGGCCATGCAGCTACGGCGCGGCCCGAACGTGGTCGGGCCGTTCGGCCTGCTCCAGCCCTTCGCCGACGCGATCAAGGCGGTGATGAAGGAGACCATCGTGCCCTCGGGCGCGAACCGGGCCCTCTTCATGTTCGCGCCGATGCTCACCTTCATGCTCGCCATGCTGGCCTGGGCGGTTATCCCTGTGAACGACGGCTGGGCGATCGCCGACATCAACGTCGGCATCCTCTATCTGTTCGCCATCTCGTCGCTCGGCGTCTACGGCGTCATCATCGCCGGCTGGGCGAGCAATTCGAAGTACGCCTTCCTCGGCGCGCTCCGCAGCGCGGCGCAGATGGTGAGCTACGAGGTCTCGATGGGCTTCGTCATCGTGACCGTGCTGATGTGCGTCGGCTCGCTGAACCTGTCGCAGATCGTCCGGGCGCAGGAAACGGTTTGGTTCTTCCTGCCGCTCTTCCCGATGTTCGTGATCTTCTTCATCAGCACGCTGGCGGAGACCAACCGGGCGCCCTTCGATCTGCCGGAGGGCGAGAGCGAGCTGGTCGCCGGGTTCTTCGTCGAGTACAGCGGCATCAGCTTCGCCATGTTCTTCCTCGGCGAATACGCGAACATGATCCTGATGTCGGCGCTGACGACGATCCTGTTCCTCGGCGGCTGGCTGCCCCCAATCGCGGCCGAGCCCTTCACCTGGGTACCCGGCCCGGTCTGGTTCGCGCTGAAGATCGCCCTGGTCCTGTTCGTGTTCATCTGGGTCCGCGCGACCTTCCCCCGCTACCGGTACGACCAGCTCATGCGGCTGGGCTGGAAGGTGTTCCTGCCCTTCAGCCTCGTGTGGCTGGTGCTGACGGCGGCGGTGCTCAAGCTGACCGGCTGGGTGCCGGCGTGAGGAGCTGACCACCATGGCCACCACCCTGGACCGCGTCGCCCGTGGGTTCCTGCTCACCGAGCTGTTGGGCGGCATGTGGACGACGTTGAAGTTCTTCTTCCGTCCCAAGGCCACCATCAACTACCCATACGAGAAAGCGCCGCTGTCGCCGCGTTTCAAAGGCGAGCACGCGCTGCGCCGCTATCCCAACGGCGAGGAGCGCTGCATCGCGTGCAAGCTGTGCGAGGCCGTCTGCCCCGCCCAGGCCATCACCATCGAGGCCGAGCCGCGCGAGGACGGCAGTCGCCGCACCACGCGCTACGACATAGACATGGTGAAGTGCATCTATTGCGGGTTGTGCGAGGAGTCCTGCCCGGTGGACGCCATCGTGGAAGGGCCGAACTTCGAGTTCTCGACCGAGACGCGCGAGGAACTGCTCTACGACAAGGCCAAGCTCCTCGCCAACGGCGACCGCTGGGAGCCTGAGCTGGCGAAGCGCCTGGAGCTCGACGCGCCCTATCGCTGACGCCGCCGCCGGGGTATGGCGCCCCGGCGTTGCGGTTTAGAGGAAGACCATGATCACCGCGCTCGCCTTTTACGCCTTCGCCGCCGTGCTGATCGCCAGCGCGGCGATGGTGGTGACCTCGCGCAACCCGGTCCACAGCGTCCTGTTCCTGATTCTCGCCTTCTTCAACGCGGCTGCGCTGTTCCTGATCGCGGGCGCGGAGTTCCTGGCGATGATCCTGGTCATCGTCTACGTGGGCGCCGTCGCGGTGCTGTTCCTCTTCGTCGTGATGATGCTCGACATCGACTTTTCGCGGCTGCGCGAGGGCTTCCAGCGCTACGCGCCGTTGGGCGCCCTGATCGGCGGCATCCTCTTCCTGGAGTTGGTGTTCGTGTTCGGCGCCTGGAGCTTCGCGGACCCGGCCGGGGAGCTTCGGCTGTCCTCCCCGATGCCGGCGGACGGCGTCAGCAACGCGGAGGCGCTCGGGCGCATCCTCTACACCGACTACGTGTACCTCTTCCAAGCGGCCGGCCTGATCCTGCTGGTGGCGATGATCGGCGCCATCGTCCTGACCTTGCGGGAGCGCCCCGGCACCAAACGGCAAGACATCGAGGCGCAAATCGCCCGCTCGGCGGCGGCGACCGTCAACCTGCGCTCGGTGCCCACCGGCGCCGGGCTCGCCCGCGTCGGCATCGAGCGCCCGCCGTCGCCGGAGGAGGCGCGGCCGGCCGCCCCGGCCATCGCGCACGAAGGGCACGGCGCGGGGGGCCACCACTGAGATGACGATCGGCCTGTCGCACTATCTCACCGTCGGCGCCATCCTGCTCGTCCTCGGCGTGCTTGGCATCTTCCTCAACCGGAAGAACATCATCGTCATCCTGATGTCGGTGGAGCTGATCCTCCTCTCGGTGAACCTGAATTTCGTCGCCTTCTCCTCCTCCCTGGGCGACTTGGCGGGGCAGGTCTTCGCCATGTTCGTGCTCACCGTCGCCGCCGCAGAGGCGGCGATCGGGCTCGCCATCGTCGTGATCTACTTCCGGAACACCGGGAGCATCGAGGTCGAGGACGTCTCGACCCTGAAGGGCTGAGGCCAACCATGTTCGTCGGCGCCGTCTTCTTCCCGCTCCTCGGGGCGACCATCAGCGGCTTCCTCGGCCGCTGGATCGGCTCCCGCGCCGCGCAGTGGTCCAGCGTGGGGTGCATGGTCCTGGCCGCCATCTGCGGCGTCGCGGCCTTCGCCGAGGTGGCCATGGAGGGCGACCCGGCCACGGTCGTCATCGCCACCTGGATCGACGTCGGCGGCTTCGAACTGGCCTGGGCGCTGCGCTACGACACGCTGGCCACAGTGATGGTGGCGATGGTCACGGTCGTCTCCACCCTGATCCACCTCTACAGCGTCGGCTACATGGCGCACGACGCCACCCCGCCGCGCTTCTTCGCCTACCTGTCGCTCTTCACCTTCATGATGCTGATGCTGGTGACGGCGGACAATCTGGCCCAGCTCTTCTTCGGCTGGGAGGGCGTGGGCCTCGCGAGCTACCTGCTCATCGGCTACTGGTACGACCGGGAGAGCGCCAACGCCGCCGCGATGAAGGCCTTCATCGTAAACCGCGTGGGCGACTTCTTCTTCATGCTCGGCCTCGCGCTGACCTTTCTCACCTTCGACAGCATCGACTTCTCCGAGATCTTCGCCGCGGTGCCGCAGCACACCGGCGACACCTTCCTCGGCCTGAACTCGATCGAGCTAATCGGCGTCCTTCTGTTCCTGGGCGCCTGCGGCAAATCGGCGCAGATCGGCCTGCACACCTGGCTGCCGGACGCCATGGAGGGCCCCACCCCGGTCTCAGCGCTGATCCACGCCGCCACGATGGTGACGGCCGGCGTGTTCCTGGTGTGCCGCATGTCGCCGCTGATGGAGTACGCGCCGAACGCGCTCACCCTCGTCACCTTCGTCGGCGCCACCACCGCGCTCTTCGCCGCGACGATCGGCTGCGTGCAGAACGACATCAAGCGGGTGATCGCCTACTCCACCTGCTCGCAGCTCGGCTACATGTTCTTCGCGGCAGGGGTCGGCGCCTACCAAGTGGCGATGTTCCACCTCTTCACCCACGCCTTCTTCAAGGCCCTGCTGTTCCTGGGCGCCGGCAGCGTCATCCACGCCATGTCCGACGAGCAGGACATCCGCCGCATGGGCGGGATCTGGACCAAGATCCCGGTGACCTACGCGGTGATGTGGATCGGCAGCCTCGCCCTGGCCGGCATCCCCTTCTTCGCCGGCTACTATTCCAAGGACGCCATCCTTGAGGCCGCCTTCGCGTCGCACAGCCTGGTCGGCGGCTACGCCTTCATCTGCGGCATCCTCGCCGCCTTCCTGACCGCCTTCTACTCCTGGCGGCTGCTCATCCTCACCTTCCACGGCGAGCCGCGGGCCGACCACCACACCATGGAGCACGTCCACGAGAGCCCGCTGGTGATGCTGGCGCCGTTGTTGTTGCTCGCGGTCGGCGCCGTGCTGACCGGCTACCTGTTCTACGGTTTCTTCGTGGGCGAGCACGAGCACGCCTTCTGGGCCGGTTCCATCGTCAATGCGGCGCACAACCACGTGCTGCACGACATGCACGAGGTCCCCGCCTGGGTGCCGCTCGCCCCCACCGTGGTCGCCGTGCTCGGCATTGCGCTCGCCTACATGCTCTACATGGTGGCGCCCGCCATCCCAGCGCGCTTGGCCGCGGCAGCGCCCGGCGTGTACCGCTTCCTGCTGAACAAGTGGTACTTCGACGAGCTGTACGACATGATCTTCGTCCGGCCCGCCCAACGCCTGGCCCGGCTGCTCTGGCAAGTCGGCGACGTCCGCATCATCGACGGCATGCCGAACGGCGCCGCCGACCTCGCGGCCGGGGCCGCCCGCGGCGCGGTCCGCATCCAGACCGGGCGGGTGGCGAACTACGCCTTCGCCATGATCATCGGCCTCGTCTTCTTCGTCTCCCTCTTCATGCTCGGCCTCCGCTGATGAACGCCGCCGGCTTCCCGCTGCTCTCGCTGCTCACCTTCCTGCCGCTGGTGGGCGCCGCCATCATCCTGTCGGTGCGCGGCGATGACGCGGTGGTGGCACGCAACGCGCGCTGGACGGCGCTCTGGACCAGCCTCCTCGTCTTCCTGCTGAGCCTCATCCTATGGGCGCGCTTCGACCGCGGCACGGCCGACTTCCAGTTCGTCGAGCGGGTGTCGTGGCTGCCGGAGTTCGGCGTCGGCTACCACATGGGCGTGGACGGCGTCTCGGTGCTGTTCGTCCTGCTCTCCACCGCGCTGACGCCCGTCTGCATCCTCGCGTCCTGGGAGGCGATCACCGCCCGCGTCCGCGAGTACATGGTCGCCTTCCTCGTGCTCGAGACGATGATGGTGGGCATGTTCTGCGCGCTGGACATGCTCGTGTTCTACGTCTTCTTCGAGGGCGTGCTGATCCCGATGTTCCTCATCATCGGGGTCTGGGGCGGCGCGCGGCGCGTCTACGCCGCCTACAAGTTCTTCCTCTACACCCTGCTCGGCAGTGTGCTGATGTTGCTCGCCATCCTGTACCTGTGGCGCGAGGCCGGCACCACGGACATCCCGGAGATCTACCGCCACGCCATCCCCGCGGCGGCGCAGGCCTGGATCTTCTTCGCCTTCCTGGCCTCCTTCGCGGTCAAGGTGCCGATGTGGCCCGTCCACACCTGGCTGCCGGATGCGCACGTGGAGGCGCCGACCGCGGGCTCCGTCATCCTCGCCGGCGTGCTGCTGAAGATGGGCGCCTACGGCTTCCTCCGCTTCAGCCTGCCCATGCTGCCGGAGGCCAGCGCCCAGTTCGCGCCGTTGATCTTCGTCCTCTCAGTCGTCGCCGTCGTCTACACATCTTTGGTGGCGCTGGCGCAGGAGGATATGAAGAAGCTGATCGCCTACTCTTCCGTCGCCCACATGGGCGTCGTCACCATCGGCATCTTCACCTTCAACCAGCAGGGCCTGTCCGGCGCGTTGTTCACCATGCTGGCGCACGGCGTGGTCTCGGGCGCGCTCTTCCTCTGCGTCGGCGTGCTGTACGACCGCGTCCACAGCCGGGACATCGCGCGCTACGGCGGCGTGGCCGGCATCATGCCGTCATACGGGCTGGTGTTCCTGTTCTTCACCATGGCCTCCGTCGGCCTCCCCGGCCTCGCCAACTTCGTGGGCGAGTTCCTGGTCATCGTGGGGGCCTGGAGGGTGAACCCGTGGGTCGCCGCGGGCGCGGCGCTCTCCATGATCCTGGGCGCCTGCTACATGCTGCTGCTCTACCGCAGGGTCGCCTTCGGCCGCGTCACGCGCGAGGACGTGCGCTCGCTGCTGGACCTCTCGCCGCGGGAGTACGCGGTGTTCGTGCCCCTGGTGCTGGTGACGCTCTGGCTCGGGGTCTACCCGCAACCCGTGCTCGCCGTGTTCGAGGCCAGCGTCGCCTCCCTCGTGCAGCGCCACGAAGCGGCGCTGTCCAACGCCGCCCGACTCGCCGGATTGTAAGCCGCCATGTCCTGGACCCTCGCCATGCCGGAGATCGTGCTCGCGGTCGCCGGCCTCGTCATCCTCGCCGTGGCCGTGTTCCCGAAGCGCGACACCTTCTTCCCCGCCAGCATGGCGGTGATCGGCGCTCTGCTGCTCGCCGGCGTGCTCGTGCTCGGCCAGGAGGAAGGCACCGCCTTCGGCGGCCAGTACGTCGCCGACGGCTTCTCCTCCTTCATGAAGCTGCTCGTGATCCTCGGCGGCGCGCTCGGCCTGCTGCTGGCGCTGGACTGGAACGAGAAGGAAGGCCTCGGCCGCTTCGAGTTCTCCGTCCTGGTGCTCTACGCCACCCTGGGCGGCATGGTCATGGTCTCCGCCAACGACCTTATGACGACGTACCTGGGCCTGGAACTGCTCTCGCTCCCCCTCTACGTCATCGCCGCCTTCAACCGCGACGACGCGCGCTCCTCCGAAGCCGGGCTCAAGTACTTCGTGCTCGGCGCGCTCGCCTCCGGGCTGCTGCTCTACGGCGCGTCGCTGGTCTACGGCTTCGCCGGCTCCACCAACTTCGACCGGCTCGCCGACGCGCTGACGGGGGGCGAGCCCGCTTCGCAGGGCCTCGTGGTCGGCATCGTCTTCGTCATAGCGGCGCTGGCCTTCAAGGTCTCGGCCGTGCCCTTCCACATGTGGACGCCGGACGTCTACGAGGGCGCGCCCACCCCGGTCACCGCCTTCTTCGCCATGGCGCCCAAAGTCGCGGCGATCGCCCTGCTCGCGCGCGTGCTGCTCGGCCCCTTCGGCGACGTCGCGGCGCAGTGGCAGCAGGTGATCCTGCTGGTTTCCATGGGCTCCATGCTGCTGGGCGCCTTCGCCGCCATCGGCCAGCGCAACATCAAGCGGCTGATGGCCTACTCGTCCATCGGCCACGTTGGTTACGCGCTGATGGGCGTCGCGGTCGCGAGCGACGAGGGGCTGCGCGGCCTGCTCATCTACATGGCCATCTACATCTTGATGAACGTCGGCACCTTCGCGGTGATAGTGTCCATGCGGCGGCAGGGCAGGGCGGTTGAGCATGTGGACGACCTCGCCGGCCTCGGCCGAACCGACCCTGGCACGGCGTTGTGGATGGCGGTGTTCATGTTCTCCATGGCCGGAATCCCGCCGCTCGCCGGCTTCTTCGGCAAGCTCTACGTCTTCCTGGCCGCGGTGCAAGGCGGCTTTTGGGTGCTCGCCACGGTGGGCGTGCTCACCAGCGTCGTCTCGGCCTACTACTACCTGCGCATCGTCAAAGTGATGTACTTCGACCAGGGCGTCGGCGCGCTGGACCGCGCGCCCGCCAGCCTGTCCGCCGTCATGGCCGGCACCGGGCTGTTCAACCTGCTCTTCATCCTGTGGCCGGCGCCGATGCTGGCCGCGGCCGGCGCGGCGGCGGCGGCGCTGCTGACCTGATGGCGGGTGGCGACGGCCGCTGGCGGCTCGAGGTCCACCCCGAACTTCCTAGCACATCCAGCCACCTGACCACCCTCGCGCGGGAAGGCGCGCCGGACGGCTTGGCGATACTCGCGCTGCGCCAGACCGCAGGACGGGGCCAAGGCGGCCGGTCGTGGTGCGACGCGCCGGGCAACCTCGCCGTCTCGCTGCTCATCCGCCCCCGCCACGCCGCGCGGGAAGCGCCGCAGTGGAGCCTGCTTGGCGGTGTCGCCCTGGCCGAAGCCGCGCGCGCCGTCGACCCCGATCCGGACGCGCTGTCCCTCCGCTGGCCGAACGACCTGCTCCGCCACGGTGCCAAGTGCGCCGGAGTCCTGGCGGAGAGCGCGGTTTCGCCCGATGGCGGCCTCGCTTGGATCGTGCTCGGCTTCGGCGTCAACCTCGCCCACGCCCCGACGGTCGCGGATCGCCCCACCGCCCGCCTCGGCCGCGCCGAACCGCCCGAAGCTTTCGCCGCCCGGTTGCTCGACCGGGTCTGCGCGTGGCGCCGAGTCCGGGACGCCGAGGGTTTCGGCGCCGTTCGCGAAGCCTGGACCGCGCACGGCCCGGCGCCCGGGCTTCGCATCGCCGCGCGCTGCGGCCAGGGCACGGCCGAGGGGGGCTTCGCGGGACTGGGCGAGGATGGCAGCCTGCTGCTCCGATCCGGGCAGGGCGCCATCCTCCGCATCGCCGTCGGCGAAGTGCTGGAAGCTGCAACGCCAGGACACCGAGCAGGGGAGGCGCGCTGACACCTATGCTGCTGGCCATCGACGCGGGCAACACCAACGTCGTATTCGCCGTCCACGATGGCCGCGAATGGCGCGGGCGATGGCGCATCGCCACCAGGCCGGACCGCACCTCGGACGAGTACGCCGTGTGGCTGCTTGCGCTATTCCGGCACTGCGGCCTGAAGCCCGGCGACATCGACCGTTGCTCCATCGGCACGGTCGTCCCGGCCGCGCTCTACAACCTCCGCCGCCTGTCGCGCGAGTGGTTCGAGGTCGAGCCGCTGATCGCCCGGGCGGCCGTGGACTGGGGATTCGAGATCAAGGTGGACCGGCCGCAGGAGGTCGGCGCCGACCGCCTGTTGAACGCCCTGGCCTCGCACCACCATTACCGCGGCCCGCTCGTGGTTGTCGATTTCGGCACCGCCACGACCTTCGACGTGGTGGACGGGAAGGGCGCCTACCTCGGCGGGGTCATCGCGCCCGGCATCAGCCTGTCCATCGAGGCGCTGCACCAAGCCGCCGCCCGGCTGCCGCGGATCGGTATCGGCCGGCCGCAGGCCGTTATCGGCCGGGACACGGTGGCCGCGATGCAATCGGGGGTGTACTGGGGCTATGTCGGCCTGATCGAAGGCATCGTCGGCCGCATCCGGGGCGAGCAGGGGCCGCTCAAGGTGGTGGCGACCGGCGGCCTCGCCCCGCTGTTCGGGGAAGGGACGGCCGCCATCGAAGTTATCGACCAGGACATAACCCTGGAAGGCCTCCGGCTGTTGGCGGATCGCAACCCCGCCCCAATCTTCTCCCGATCCGGGTTGCGCGATCCCCCGTACAGCCCCGCGTAGAAGAGAGCATGGACGATTTCGTTTCGGGCGCCGGTCCCCGCGATCCGGCCGACGATTTGGCTTTCATCCCCCTCGGCGGCACCGGCGAGATCGGGATGAACCTCAACCTCTACCGGTGCGACGGCGCCTTCCTGGCGGTGGACTGCGGGATCGGCTTCGGCGGCCCGGACTTGCCCGAAGCGGACATAGTCGTGCCGGACGCGACCTGGATCGCGGAGCGCCGGGGCCGCTTGGTCGGCCTCGTCATCACCCACGCCCACGAGGACCACGTCGGCGCGGTGGCGCACCTGTGGCCGCAACTCCGCTGCCCGATCTACGCCAGCCCCTTCGTGGCCGCGGTGTTGCGTCGCAAGCTCGGCGAAGCCGGTTTGAACGGCGAAGCGCAAGTGACGACGGTGCCCCTGGGCGGCCGCCTGTCCCTCCCGCCCTTCGACCTCGAGTTCCTCCGCGTCGCGCATTCCGTGCCAGAAGCGCAGGCCCTGGCCATCCGCACCCGGCACGGCCTGATCGTTCACACCGGCGATTGGAAGCTCGATCCCGAGCCGCTGACCGGCCTGCCCACGGACGAAGCCGCCTTCGCCCGCGTGGGCCAGGAAGGCGTGCTCGCCATGGTCTGCGACTCGACCAACGCGCTGGTTGAGGGCCATTCCGGCAGCGAAGCGGAGGTGCGGCGGAACCTCGCTGCCATCATCCGTCCCCTGAAGGGGCGCGTGGCCGTGACCTGCTTCGCCACCAACATCGCCCGGGTGGAGAGCATCGCCCGCGCAGGCGAGGCCGCCGGGAGGCAAGTGGCGCTGTTCGGCCGCTCTCTCCGCAACGCCGAAGCCGCGGCCCGGGAATGCGGCTACCTGAAGGGCATCGGCCCCTTCGTACCCGAGGAGGAGGCCGGCTTCCTCCCCGACGACTCGCTCCTCGTCATCTGCACCGGCAGCCAGGGCGAGCCCCGTTCGGCCCTGTCCAAGATCGCCGCCGACACGCACCCCCACATCGCGCTCGGGGAGGGCGACACCGTCATCTTCTCGTCCCGCATGATCCCCGGGAACGAGCGCGGCATCCTGCGCTTGCAGGACAGCTTGGCGCGCAATGGCTGCCGCGTGATGACGGCGGACGACCACATGGTCCACGTCTCCGGCCACCCGGCCCGTGACGAGTTGAAGCGCCTCTACTCCCTGGTGAAGCCGCGCTACGCCGTGCCGGTCCACGGCGAGTGGCGACACCTGACCGAGCACGCGGCGCTCGCCGAGGAGATGCAGTCCAAGCCGCTGCTGGTGGAAGACGGCGACGTGCTGCGCCTCGCGCCAGGCCGCGCGGACGTGGTGGACAGCGTGCCGACGGGCCGGTTGGTGGTGGACGAGGGGCGGCTCCTGCCGCTTTCCGGCAGCGTTCTCGCCGCTCGCAAGCGGATGCTGTTCAACGGCGTGGTCATGGGATCCCTCGCCGTAGACTCCGCCGGCCGCGTCATGGGCGGTGCGCAGGTCTCGGCGCCCGGGCTGTTCGAGACCGCGGACATCGAGCCGTCGCAGATCGCCGCCGACCTCACCCGCGCGGTCGAGGGCTTGCCGAGCGCGCTCCGCCGGGAAGACGGCGCGCTGCGCGAAGCGGCCCGGGCCGCGCTCCGCAAGGCGGTGGGCCGCCGCTTGCGGAAGCGCCCGGCTGTCGAAATCCACCTCTTGCGCGTGTGACGGCGCGGCACCCGGCGGCCCGCGGTGTCCGTTTTCACCGGCGTCATAGTCTACGTGTTGATCTGGTGGACGGCGCTGTTCGCCATCCTGCCGATCGGCACCCGCCCCGACGCGGTCGGCGACGCGTCAACGGGCGGCTGGCGCGGAACGCCGGAGCGCCCGCTGCTCATGCGGAAGATCCTGGCCACTACGGCGGTGTCGGCCGTCCTCTGGATCGGCGTCTACGCGCTGGTGGAAAGCAACTGGATCAGCTTCCGGTCGGGCTGGTTCGCTCTGCCCGAAAGATAGGCTGACCGAGGCGGCCCCGGCCAGCGCTTGCGCAGAATCGGTTTGAAACCCGTTTTTTCTCCGCGCCCGCAGCATCGTTTGAGGTTGTGCCGCGATATACGCCTGCGCCACGATCTTTGGCAGGAGAAGGGTTTCTTCTCCTGTCGTGTGACTGGCGTTTCCTCCCTAAACTCGGGCCGCACCCTTCGAGGTGCGGCCCTTTTTTTCGTGTAACCGCGGTAATCTCTCCTGGCTAGCAATTTTTTGCCCGTGTGACGGAACTTCTCGCTAGTTTCGTGTTTCGGACGCCCTCTTGGCGACCAAAGATGTCTACGCAGCGGGTGTTGATCTACCTTCGCGGGAGCCCTGGCGAACCGGCTTGGCGGCACCTATGGTCCGCCGCCCGGTGTCGGAGCCGGCCATGTCCAGGAGCCCGCGTTGCGACTCTCTAAAGCCTTCCTGCCCACCCTGAAGGAAACGCCGGCGGACGCGCAGATCGCGTCGCATCGGTTGATGCTTCGCGCCGGCATGGTCCGGCAGACCTCCGCCGGCATCTACGCTTGGCTGCCGCTGGGCTGGCGCGTGCTGCAGCGGGTGGAGCAGATCGTCCGCGAGGAGCAGGACGCTGCTGGGGCGCAAGAAATCCTGATGCCGACGATCCAGACCGCCGACCTTTGGCGGCAGAGCGGCCGTTATGACGCCTACGGGCCGGAGATGCTGCGGCTGAGGGACCGGCACGACCGCGAGATGCTCTACGGCCCGACCAACGAGGAGATGGTCACGGAGATCTTCCGTGGCTACGCCCGGAGCTACCGCGACCTGCCGCGCAACCTCTACCACATCCAATGGAAGTTCCGGGACGAGGTGCGCCCCCGCTTCGGCGTCATGCGCGGCCGCGAGTTCCTGATGAAGGACGCCTACTCCTTCGACCTCGATTACGCGGGCGCGCAGGCGAGCTACCGCCGCATGTTCGTGGCCTACCTCCGCACCTTCGCCCGCATGGGCCTCAAGGCCATCCCCATGCGCGCCGCCACCGGCCCGATCGGCGGCAACCTGAGCCACGAGTTCGTCGTGCTGGCGGAGACCGGCGAGAGCCAAGTCTTCCTCCACCGCGACCTGCTCGACTTCGACGTGCTCCGCGCCGCCCCGGACTACGAGGGCGACCTCTCCTCCGTGGTGGACTTCTGGACCGGCCGCTACGCCGCGACCGACGAGGAGCACGACGAGGCGGCCTGGGGTGCGATTCCGGAGGGGCGGCGCGTGTCCGCCCGCGGCATCGAGGTCGGCCACATCTTCTACTTCGGCACCAAGTACAGCGCCGCGATGGACCTGAAGGTGCCCGGCCCCGACGGCGCCCTGGTCGAACCCGAGATGGGCAGCTACGGCATCGGCGTGTCACGCTTGGTCGGCGCCCTGATCGAAGCCAACCACGACGAAGCCGGCATCAAGTGGCCCGACGCCGTCGCGCCCTTCGCCGCCGCCGTGCTCAACCTCAAGCAAGGGGACGCCGCCTGCGACGCCCTGTGCGAGCGGCTGCACGCCGCGCTCGCCCCCGCTTGCCTCTACGACGACCGCGCCGAGCGGGCCGGCGTCAAATTCGCCGACGCCGACCTGATGGGCCACCCTTGGCAGGCCATCGTCGGCCCGCGCGGCGCTGCGGCCGGCAAGGTGGAGCTGAAGCGCCGCGCCACTGGCGAGCGGCAGGAGGTCTCGTTCGAGGACGCGGTCGCCCGGGTCCGGGAGACCGGAGCCGGCTGATGTTCGGCACCTTCGAACGCCTGGTCGCGTTCCGCTACCTGGCGGCGCGCAAGGGGGAGCGCTTCGTCTCTTTCAACGCGTGGTTCAGCCTCATCGGCATCGCGCTCGGCGTGGCGACGCTCATCATCGTCATGAGCGTGATGAACGGCTTCCGCCAGGAGCTGCTCGGCCGCATCCTCGGCCTCAATGGCCACCTCGGCGCCTATGCCGCGGAGGGCGGCCCGATGCGCGACTTCGACGCCGTGGCCGCCCGCATCCGCGCCGTGCCCGGCATCGTCGAAGCCACGCCCATCATCGAAGGCCAGGTTCTCATCACCAGCGAAGCCGGCGGCGCCACCGGCGGCCTCGCGCGCGGCATCCGGCCCGAGGACCTGCGCGCGCGCGACATCATCGCCCGCAACATCGTCCGCGGCAGCCTTTCGGAGTTCGAGGCCGAGGACACGATTGTCATCGGCGCCGGCTTGGCCAACAAGCTCCGCGTCGGCGTCGGGGACCGCGTCACCCTCGTTTCGCCGCAGGGCAGGGCAACGGTGGTCGGCACCTTGCCGCGGCTCCGCGCCTTCCGGATCGTCGCGCTCTTCTCCGTGGGCATGAACGAGTACGACAGCACCTTCGCCTTCCTGCCGCTCGCCGCCGCCCAGGCCTACTTGCAGATGCCCGAAGCCGCGACGCAAGTGGAAGTCTTCGTGCAGGACCCGACGCGCGTGCGCGCCGCCACGCGCGAGATCTGGCGAGCGCTCGCCGACCGGCCGGTCCGCATCCTCGACTGGCAGGAGTCCAACAACAGCTTCTTCGCCGCGGTGCAGGTGGAGCGGAACGTCATGTTCCTCATCCTCACCCTCATCATCCTGGTGGCCGCCTTCAACATCGTCACCACCCAGACCATGCTGGTGAAGGACAAGCGGCGCGACATCGCCATCCTCCGCACGGTGGGCGCCCGGCGCGGCGCGGTGCTGCGGGTGTTCCTGATGTGCGGCGCCGCCATCGGCGTGCTCGGCACCGCCGCCGGCCTGCTGCTCGGCTTGGTGTTCTGCGCCTACATCGAGGAGATCCGGCAGTTCCTGCAATGGCTCACCAGCACGCAGCTCTTCCCGGCCGAGGTCTACTTCCTGGCGCAGCTCCCCGCCGTGGTGGACTCCTCGGAGGTGACGCAGGTGGCCGCGATGAGCTTCGCGCTGTCGCTGCTCGCCGCCATGTACCCGGCGTGGCGCGCGGCCCGGCTCGACCCGGTGGAAGCGCTCCGCAATGAGTGACGCCTCGCCGCCGCCGCCCCTGCGCCTGGAAGGGGTCGCGAGGCATTACCGCACCGAAGCCGGCGACCTGCCGGTCCTCACGGCCGCCGACCTCACGCTCCAGGCAGGCGAGATCGTGGCCTTGGTGGCGCCGTCGGGCACCGGCAAATCCACGCTCCTGCACCTCGCCGGCCTTCTGGAGCGGCCCGACGCCGGTGAAGTCCACGTCGCCGGCCGCGCCGCCGGCACCCTGTCGGACGACGCTCGCACCGCGATCCGGCGCGACACCATCGGCTTCGTCTACCAGTTCCACCACCTGCTGCCCGAGTTCACGGCGGAGGAGAACGTGCTGCTCGCCCGGTTGGCGGCCGGCGCCCCGCGTTCCGTGGCGAAGGCCCGGGCCCGCGAACTGCTCGCTTCCTTCGGCTTGAACGGGCGCGAGTCGCACCGCCCGGGCCAGCTCTCGGGCGGCGAGCAGCAGCGCGTCGCCATCGCCCGCGCCCTCGCCAACGAGCCGCGCATCCTCCTGGCGGACGAGCCCACCGGCAACCTCGACGTGGCCACCTCCGACCGCGTCTTTTCCGAACTGCTGGACGCCGTCCGCAACCGCGGCGTCGCGGCGCTGATCGCCACCCACAACCCGAGCCTCGCCGCCCGCATGGACCGGGTCGTGACGCTCAGCGAGGGGCGCGTGGTGGCGGCCTGACGCCGCGCCGATCCCCGCCGGGACGCCACAACGCGCCGACCAACATGCCGGCAACGACGGTCGCCATGCCCGCAATCTGCAAGGCCGAAACCCGCTCGCCGAGCAGGAGCCACGCCCAGAACACGCCGAGCGCGGGCACCAGCGGCGGGAGCAGCGCGCCGCGCGACGGGCCCAGCGCCGCCACAGCACGGCTGTAGAGGATGATGGCGAGCCACCCGGCGACCAGCCCTTGGTAGCCCGCCTGGATCGCCGCCGCGCCAGGCGCGTCCGGGATGCCGCCCAGGCCGAATACCAGCAGGTGGACCGGCAGCCAAAAGACGGAGCAAGCGCCCATCACGCACGCGGTCCGGAGCCCGCTCAGCCCCCAGCGCCGCATCAGCACGCCGAACAGCGCCCAGTTGAAGCCGCTCCAGACAAGCAGCAGGTCGCCGATCCAGGCCCGTCCGCCGCCGGCGCCCCCCAGCAGCCCTTCGCCGCCGATCATCACAAGGCCCGCGACGAGGATGGCGACCCCGGCGAGGACCCCGGCGCCGGGCCTGTCGCCGAGGACGAGCCAAGCCAGCAACGGCGCGAACACCATAGTTCCGCCGGGGTTGAGGATCGAGCCGTGCGTGGCCGAGGTGAAGGCCAGCGCCCCCGCCGTCAGCAGGAAGTACGGGACGCCGCCCAACAGGGTGAGCGCCAGCGACCGCCCGGGCGTCGCGTCGCCGAAGCCGATCCGCAGCAGGACCAACAGGCAGAGCGGCCCGGAGACCCCGTACCGGATCAGTAT
Organism: Craurococcus roseus; assembly: GCF_039523795.1. NCBI lineage: Bacteria > Pseudomonadati > Pseudomonadota > Alphaproteobacteria > Acetobacterales > Acetobacteraceae > Craurococcus > Craurococcus roseus. The sequence continues at coordinate 160,140 of NZ_BAAAFZ010000015.1, forward strand.
GAGGTCGGCGACCGAAAGGCCGTTCTCCAAACCGTGCCGCGCGCAGGCGAAGTTGCCGCTGAACAGCACCATGGCGAGCACACCGCCGACGACGGCACCGCGGTCCGTCGAACCCGGAGCGTCACGTGCGCCGGCGCAACACTCGGGGTCTACGCCCCACTTTGCGCCACTCCGATGCGGGCGCGACTCGGCCGTGGTGTTATGGTCGCGGCGCAGGGGAGTAGCTCATGGTTGCCAGCACGCTAGCGTTCGTCCACCTCCACGCGCATTCTAGCTACTCCCTTTCGGAAGGCGCCATCAAGGCGGACAAGCTCGCGGTCCTGGCCCGGGACGCCGGCATGCCCGCGGTGGCGTTGACCGACACCGCCAACCTGTTCGGCGCGCTGGAGTTCTCCCAGGGCTGCGCGGCCAAAGGGGTGCAGCCGATCATGGGCTGCCAGCTCTGGCTCGGCCGCGAGCACCTGGACGGGCAGGGGGCCGGCAACGGCGATCCGGAACGCAACGCCCCCGATCCGGTCGTAGCCCTCGCCATGAACGCCCAGGGTCTCGACAACCTCCAGCGCCTGTCGTCGCAAAGCTTCCTCGGGTCCGACCCCTCCGGCCGGCCCTGCGTGCGGCTCGACACCCTGCGCGAGCTCTCGGCCGGCCTGTTCCTCCTCACCGGCGGCACCCTCGGCCCCGTCTCGCGCCTGCTGGCGGAAGGCCGCCGCGACGCCGCGGCGCGCCTGCTCGTCGCGCTGCGCGAAGCCTTTCCCGACCGCCTCGCGGTGGAGCTGCACCGCCACGGCCTCGACATCGAGCGCGCCATCGAACCCGCCCTCCTCGACCTGGCCGACGAACTCGCCCTGCCCATCGTCGCCGCCAACGACGTGTACTTCGCCAAACCGGAGATGCACGAAGCGCACGACGCCCTGCTTTGCATCGCCGAAGGCAAGCTCCTCGCCGACCCGAACCGGCGCCGCGTCACGCCCGAGCACTGGTTCAAGCCGGCGGAGGCCATGCGCGCCCTCTTCGCCGACCTGCCGGACGCCTGCGACAACACCCTGGCAATCGCCCGCCGGTGCGCGGTGATGACGGAAGCGCGCAAGCCCGAGCTGCCGCTCTGCCCCAAGGTGCAGCCCGGCATGACGGAAGCCGAGACCGTGCGCGACATGGCCCGCCGCGGCCTCGCCGCCCGGCTCGACGCCGCCGGCGTCGAAGGGGCGGAAGCGCGCAAGCCCTACGAGGAGCGCCTGGAGTACGAGCTCGGCGTCATCGAAAGCATGGGCTTCGCCGGCTACTTCCTCATCGTCGCCGACTTCATCCAATGGGCCAAGGCGCACGACATCCCGGTCGGCCCCGGCCGCGGCTCCGGCGCCGGTTCCGTCGCCGCCTGGGCGCTCACCATCACCGACCTCGACCCGATGCGCTTCGGCCTGCTGTTCGAGCGGTTCCTCAACCCCGAGCGCGTCTCGATGCCGGACTTCGACATCGACTTCTGCCAGGACCGGCGCGACGAGGTGATCCGCTACGTGCGCGAGGAGTACGGCTCCGACCGCGTCGCGCAGATCATCACCTTCGGCAAGCTGCAAGCGAAAGCCGTGGTGCGCGACGTGGGCCGCGTGCTCGGGATGCCCTACGGCCAAGTGGACCGCATCGCCTCGTTGATCCCCTTCATTCCCGCCAACCCGGTCACGCTGTCCCAGGCGATCGACGGCGAACCGCGCCTCCAAGAGATGCGGCGCGAGGACGAAACGGTGGCGCGCCTGCTCGACATCGCGCTCCAGCTCGAAGGCATGTACCGCAACGCCTCCACCCACGCCGCCGGCGTGGTGATCGGGCGCGAGCCGCTGATCGATGTGGTGCCGCTCTACCGCGACCCGCGCTCCGACATCCTCATCACCCAGTACTCGATGAAGTACGTCGAGCAGGCCAGCCTGGTGAAGTTCGACTTCCTCGGCCTGAAGACCCTCACGGTGATCCAGCAGGCGTTGGCGATCCTGAAGGGGCAGGGCCACGACATCGACATCACGGCCATACCGCTCGACGACGTGAGGACCTTCGAGATGCTCCGGAAGGGTGACGCCGCCGGGGTGTTCCAGTTCGAAGGCCAGGGCATGCGCGACTGCCTCCGGCAGATGCGCGTGGACCGCTTCGAGGACCTGGTCGCCGCCGTCGCCCTCTACCGCCCCGGCCCGATGGCCAACATCCCCGCCTACTGCGCCCGCAAGCACGGCGAGCCCTGGGAAAGCCCGCACCCGGCCATCCACCACATCCTGGAAGAGACCAACGGCATCATGGTCTACCAGGAGCAGGTGATGCAGATCGCCCAGGAGCTGGCGGGCTACTCGCTCGGCGCCGCCGACCTGCTCCGCCGCGCCATGGGCAAGAAGATCCGCGCGGAGATGGAAAAGCAGCGCGCCATCTTCGTCGAAGGCGCCACCGCGCGCGGCATCCCCGCCGCCAAGGCCGGCGAGATCTTCGACCTGATGGAGCGCTTCGCCGACTACGGCTTCAACAAGTCGCACGCCGCCGCCTACGCCCTGGTCAGCTACCAGACCGCCTGGCTGAAAGCGAACCACCCCGTCGCCTTCCTCGCCGCCTCCATGACGCTCGACATGGACAAAACGGACAAGCTCGCCGGCCACATGCAGGAAGCGACGCGCCTCGGCATCTCCGTGCTGCCGCCCGACATCAACAAGTCCGGTGCCGAGTTCCTGACCGAGTGCGAGGAGGACGGCACCCCCGCCATCCGCTTCGCCCTCGCCGCGGTGAAGCGCGTCGGCGCCCAGGCGATGCGGGACATGGTGGCGGCGCGTGACGCCGGCGGACCCTTCTCCTGCATCGCCGACTTCGCCGCCCGCGTGGACCCGAAGCTTCTCAACAAGATGCAGATCGAGAACCTCGCCAAGGCCGGCGCCTTCGACCAACTGGAACCGAGCCGCGCCAAGCTGGTGGCTGGCGCCGAGTTGATCCTGCGCCGCGCCCAGGCCACGGCCGAGGACCGCGCCAGCTCCCAGATCGGCCTATTCGGCGGCGGCGATGCCAAGCCCGAGCCGCTGCGCCTGCCCAACGTCCCCGAGTGGCCGCAGCTCGAAAAGCTGTCCTTCGAGGCCGAAGCGGTCGGCTTCCACCTCTCCGCCCACCCGCTCGACACCTACGCCGCGGTGCTGAAGCGCCTCGGCGTCGTGCCCTCGGCCGAGATCGCCGCGCGCGCCCGCACCGGCGGCGCCCGCTTGAAGCTCGCCGGCACGGTCGTCGCCTCCAAGGAGCGCAACACCCGAACCGGCAGCCGCATGGCCTGGGTGACGCTCTCCGACGCATCTGGCACCTACGAAGTCACGCTCTTCTCCGAAGTCCTGTCGCGCGCCCGCCCGCTGCTGGAGGAAGGCACCACCGTCCTGGTCACGGCCGAAGCGCGGCTGGAGAACGAAGCGCTCCGCCTCACCGCCAACGACCTCGAAGCGCTGGAACGCGCCGCCCAGGACGTCGGCCAGGGCATCCGCCTGTGGCTCGAGAACACGGCCGCGGTGGAGCACATCCGGACGCTCCTCGCGCGGGAGGGGAGGGGCAAAGGCCGCGTTGTGCTGGTGGCCCGGACCGGGCAGGGCCAGGAGGTGGAGATGGCGCTGCCCGGCTCCTTCGCCGTGTCGCCCAAACTGATGCAGGCGATGAAGGTGGTGCCCGGCGTGGCTGAGGTGGAGGCGGTCTGACCGGCGGCCCGATCGCCTCGCGTCCCCCGCGCCGCGGCGACGGCGTCAGCCGATGGCAACCGATCCGGGGTCGGTGACGCCGAGGAGCGCCAGCGATCCCTGCGCGATGGCGTTGTCGTCGCCATTGAACGAGTCATAGACCACCAGCAGGTCGGGGCCATCCGAAGCGACGTCGAACACGCCTTCGCCGGCGAAGCTTCCGCGGATCAGCGCATACTCGCCGTCCCCGACCACGGGGCGGAAGCGGTCGCCCGCCGCGGAAAGCGGGTCGGTGACCAGCGCCACCTCCTCCACCCTGGTGTAGGGCGGCACGTCGTCCGGGCCGCCGAAGGTGCGCAACTCGATCGGCTCCCCGCGCCGGTAATCGACGATGGCGTCCGTCGGGCCGAGGAACCGGTCCCCTTCCGACACCGCGTGGTCGTCGCCGGCGTCCCCCGTCACCACCAGGTTGCCGGCGTTGGTCAGCCTGAAGGTGTCGGGGCCGCCGCCGCCGCCGAGGGTGTTGCCGCGGCCCATCCCGCTGCCCCCGCCGAAGCTGATCAGCAGGTCGCCGCCGCTGCCGCCGAGTAACGTGTTGCCGAGGCCGCCGATTGAGGTCAGTTCGTCCCGGCCGCCACCGCCCAGGGCCACGCTGTTGGAGGCGTCGAGGCGGAGGGTGTCGCCGCCGCCGCCGCCGCTGATCAGCAGCCGGCTGGACGAGGTGGGGCTCAGGGCTCGAGCGATGATGGTGTCGTCGCCCCAACCGCCGAAGACCAAGGAATCGTTGGTCCAGTCCTGCACGGAGGCGGAGTCGAAGAAGTCGTCTCCTCTGCCGAGTCGGTAGATTGGCATGGCTGCCGCGCCCTCCCGTTCATCCCAGGCCGCGGGGCGCTTCCCCGCTGCCGGGGTCAGTTGAGCAAACGCCGGCTCACCGACCGTGTACAGCCGCCGCCATAGATAGTTTCGGGGGTGTGGGCGGGTGGCCGTGAACCGTCCCGCCGGGCACCCACCGGCCGGCCCCGCGCGGCCGGACCGACGCCGGGTAGACCGCCGAGCGCGTCCTCAAATCCAGCGCCTGACCGTGGCGCGGTAGCGCCGATACTCATCCCCGAACTTGCCTTCTAGGTACCGCTCCTCACGCGAAATGACGCCCGCCTGCACCAGCGCCAGGAGCGGGAGCAACAGGAGCAGCGCCACGCCGCTGTCCACCGCCAACGCCAGCCCGAGGTAAAGCAACGCCATAGCCATGTACATCGGGTTGCGGGTGAAACGGTACACGCCGTCCTTCACCAGCGTGGTGGAAGGCCGCCACGGCTCGGCCGCCGTTCCGGCCCGGCGGAACCGCCAAAGGGCAGCCGCGGCCAGCCCGACCGCCGCCGCAGCGAACACCGCGCCCGCGCCGAGCCGGAGGGCGCGGGGCAACCCTGTCGGAACGCGCACCAAGCCGAAGTCCACTGCCGCCGCAGCCGCCAGGGCACCGAAGAAGAGCAGGGGTGGCGGCGCGATCACGCCCGGGGTGTCGCCGTTCGAAGCCATGCGAAGGTTGCTCCTCGCCTGCGCCCATGCCATATGGCCCGCCGTCAGCCATCCGCGCTCGTTCCGCCCAGGCGGACCGAGGAGAAGGCGGGCAAATCCGCACGCGGCGCGCCCTTCCGTCCACCACGGCAGGGTCCGGTCCCGGGGCCGCCCCGGGTCAGCGCCGCGGAGGTTTCAACCGGACCACCAGGAAGGACCGCGCCACCCATGGCGATGCCACAGGTTTCCCTGCGCCAGCTCCTCGAAGCCGGCGTCCACTTCGGCCACCACACGCGGCGCTGGAACCCGCGCATGTCGCCGTACATCTTCGGCGTCCGCAACCAGGTCCACATCCTGGACCTCCAGCAGACCGTGCCGCTGATGGACCGCGCGCTCCGCGCCGTCCGCGACGTGGTCGCCGCCGGCGGCCGCGTGCTCTTCGTCGGCACCAAGAAGGCGGCGGCCGAGTACGTGGCCGATGCCGCGACGCGCTGCGGCCAGTACTACGTCAACCACCGCTGGCTCGGCGGCATGCTGACCAACTGGAAGACCATCACCGGCTCAATCAAGCGCCTGAAGCAGATGGAGGAGCAACTCGGCGGCAACATCCAGGGCCTCACCAAGAAGGAGGTCCTGATGCTGACGCGCGAGCGCGACAAGCTGAACCGCGCGCTCGGCGGCATCAAGGACATGGGCGGCCTGCCCGACATCATCTTCGTCATCGACGTGGTGAAGGAGAAGCTCGCCATCGAGGAGGCCAACAAGCTCGGCATCCCGGTGGTGGCGGTGGTGGACAGCAACGCCGATCCGCAGGGCATCGCCTTCCCGATCCCGGGCAACGACGACGCCATCCGCGCCATCAACCTCTACTGCGACATGGTGGCGGGCGCGGTGTTCGACGGCATCTCGGCCGAGTTGCAGGCCTCCGGCGTGGACATCGGCGCCGCCGAGGAGGTGGCGGTCGAGGCCGACGCCCTGCCGCCGGAAGGCGAGGAAGCGCTGCCCGAATCCCCCGCGGACGTGTCCTCGACCGGCGGCGTCGGCATCTTCCAGGAGAGCGTCCCGCCGAACCTGGGCGGCGCTTCCGTCGCCGCCGGCCCGATCCTGCCGACCGCCCAGGCCAGCCCGACCGTCGGCGTGGACCGCGAGTCCATGGAAGCAATGGTCCAGAACAACGAGGACGACGGCAACCGCGCGGGCTGATACGCCGGCGGCCCTCCCGCGCTAGGAAATCCGCTGGCGGGCGGGGGCCGGGAACGGCCCCGCCCGCCGCGCCCCGTTCCGAGATCGAGCGCGCCCCCCTTCGTCCAGCCGACCGGGCGGCGCGAATGCCACGAGGAGACACACGGCAATGGCCGAGATCACCGCCGCGATGGTCCGCGACCTGCGAGAGAAGACCGGCGCCGGCATGATGGACTGCAAGAAGGCCCTGGGCGAGAACGGCGGCGACATCGAGGCCGCCATCGATTGGCTCCGCAAGAAGGGCCTGTCCTCCGCTGCCAAGAAGTCCGGCCGCGTCGCCGCCGAAGGCTTGGTCGGGGTCGCCAGCGCTGACAAAGCCGCCGCGATGGTGGAGGTGAACGCCGAAACCGACTTCGTCGCCCGCAACGAGCTGTTCCAGGCCTTCGTGGAGCAGGCGGCGAAGATCGCGCTGGAAACCGGCGATGACATCGAGGCCCTCCGCGCCGCTCCCTTCTTGGGCGCCGGCCACAGCGTCGGCGAGGAGCTGACCCGCCTCATCGCCACCATCGGCGAGAACATGAGCATCCGCCGCGCCAAGCGGCTCCAGGTGCCGCAAGGTGTCGTCGCCACCTACGTCCACAACGCCACGCGCCCGGGCCTCGGCAAGATCGGCGTGCTGGTGGCGGTCGAGGGCGCGAGCGAGCTGGACGCGCTGGAGACCCTCGGCCGGCAGGTCGGCATGCACGTCGCCGCCGCCCGGCCGGAGGCGCTCGACACCTCCGCCGTGGACCCGGCGGCCCTGGAGCGCGAGAAGGCCGTGCTGCGCGAGCAGGCCGCCGGCAGCGGCAAGCCCGAGAACATCATAGAGAAGATGGTCGAGGGCCGCATCCGCAAGTACTACGAGGAGGTGGTGCTGCTGGAGCAGGTTTGGGTCCACGACGGCGAAAGCCGGGTCAAGGCGGTCGCCCAGAAGGCCGGCGTGAAGCTCACCGGCTTCGCCCGGTTCCAGCTCGGCGAGGGTATAGACAAGCCGCAAGGCGCGGATTTCGCCTCCGAGGTCGCGGCCGCCGCCGGGACACAGCAGACGCCGCCGCCGGGCGGGTGAGCCGGGGGGCGCCGCCGGCCCGCCTGCGGCCTTGCCGCGGGCGGGCCCCGGCGCTTATTGTGCGGCCGCTCCCGGCACCCCCGGCCGATCACCCCTCAGGATACAAATGGCAACCAAGCTGCGCTACCAGCGCGTTCTGCTCAAGGTGTCCGGCGAGGCGCTGATGGGCGGGCGCGATTACGGCCTCGACACCGCCACCTGCCGCGCCATAGCGGAGGACGTGCGGGGCGTGGTGGGCCTGGGCGTGCAGGTCTGCCTGGTGATCGGCGGCGGAAACATCTTCCGCGGCATCGCCGGCGCCGCGGCCGGCATGGACCGCGCCCAGGCCGACTACATGGGCATGCTCGCCACCGTCATGAACGCGCTGGCGATGCAATCCGCCCTGGAGAAGGCCGGCGTGCCGACGCGGGTGCAGAGCGCCATCGCCATGGCCCAGGTCAGCGAGCCCTACATCCGCCGCCGGGCGATCCGGCACATGGAGAAGGGCCGGGTGGTGATCTTCGGCGCGGGCACCGGCAACCCGTTCTTCACCACCGACACCGCGGCGGCGCTCCGCGCGGCCGAGATGGGCTGCGACGCGCTGCTCAAGGGCACGCAGGTGGACGGCGTCTACTCGGCCGACCCGCGCAAGAACCCGGCGGCCGAGCGCTACACCACGCTCACCTACCTCGACATGCTGTCGCGCGACCTCGCCGTCATGGACGCCGCGGCGATCTCGTTGGCGCGCGAGAACCACCTGCCCATCATCGTGTTCAACATCCACGAGCCCGGCGCCTTCACCGCGGTGATGAAGGGCGAGGGCCGCTTCACCACCGTGCTTGAGCAGGAACGGGCGCCGGAGTAGCGGCCGCGCCGGCCATTCCGGCGCGGGTATCACAAGGGAAGAAGGGCCATGGCGGCCGATCTGAAGGCACTGAAGGCGGATCTCCAGCGGCGCATGGAAGGCGCCATGGAGACGCTCAGGAAGGAGTTCAGCGGGCTGCGTACCGGCCGCGCCAGCCCGGCGCTGCTTGAGCCGATCCGCGTGGAGGCCTACGGCACCGTGCAGCCGCTGAACCAGGTTGCCAACATCTCCGTCGCCGGCCCGGGCCTCCTGTCCGTGCAGGTCTGGGACAAATCGGTCGCCAAGGCCGCCGAGGTGGCGATCCGCGATTCCGGGCTCGGCCTCAACCCGCAGGCCGAAGGCCAAGTGATCCGCGTGCCGCTGCCGCCCCTCACCGAGGAGCGCCGGAACGACCTCATCAAGACCGCGCACAGATACGCCGAAGGCGCCAGGGTCGCCGTGCGCGGCGTCCGCCGCGACGGCATGGAGCAGATCAAAGGCATGGAGCGCGACAAGAAGGCGCCCCTCAGCCAGGACGAGGCCGCCCGCGCCCAGGACGAGGTCCAGAAGCTGACCGACCAGTTCATCAAGGCGGTGGACCACGCCTTGTCCGAGAAGGAAAAGGACATCCGGCAGGTCTGATCCGCGGCGGACGATCACCCTCGTGTCCCTGGCCTCCTCTCCGGCGCCGCTCGTCGCGCCCCCTGGCGCCACGCCCCGCCACGTCGCCATCATCATGGACGGCAACCGGCGCTGGGCGCAGGCCCGTGGCCTGCCCGTCGCGCTCGGCCACAAAGCCGGCGCCGAAGCCGCGCGCCGCGCCACGGAAGCGGCGGTGGAGCAGGGGGTCGAATGGCTGACCCTCTTCGCCTTCTCCTCGGAGAACTGGCTCCGGCCCGCGGACGAGATCACCGGCCTGATGGGCCTGTTGCGATTCTACCTGCGCTCGGAGGTCGCGGCCCTGGTGCGCGACGGCGTGCGCCTCCGCGTCATCGGGGAACGCGCCCGCTTCGGCCCCGAATTGGTGCGCGAGATGGAAAGGGCGGAAGAACTCACCGCCAACGGCACCCGCCTCAACCTCACCGTCGCCATGTCATACGGCGCCCGGGCCGAGATCCTGGCCGCCGCGCGCGCCGCCGCGGCCGCCGCCGCCGCCGGCCGGCTGGAGCCCGCCGGGCTGGACGAGGCCGGCTTCGCCGCGCACCTCGCCACCGCGGGGATGCCGGACCCCGACCTCATCATCCGCACCTCCGGCGAGCAGCGCTTGTCCAACTTCCTCTTATGGCAGGCGGCCTACGCCGAGTTCGTCTTCCAGGACGTGCTCTGGCCCGACTTCGGCGCCGGGCACCTCGCGGACGCCCTCCAGCAATACGCGCAAAGGGAGCGTCGGTACGGTGCGCGCGTCGGTTGAGGCCGGCCCAGCCGCGGCAACGCCCAAAGGCGCCTCCGGCGCCCGGTGGCGCGACCTCCGCAAGCGGGTCCTGTCCGCCGCGCTGCTGGCGCCGGCGGCGCTGTTGTGCGTCTGGCTCGGCGCCGAAGCCTGGACCGCGCTGATGGCCGCCGCCGCGGCGGTGCTCGCCTGGGAGTGGGTCCGGCTCTGCGGCTATTCGACCCGGCGCCTGCCCGGCATCGGCGTTCCGGTCGCCGTGCTGGCGGCCGGCACCCTCGCGGTGGAAGCGCAATGGCTGGCGTCCGTCGCCCTGCTCTGCGGCGGCGCTGTGCTCGTGAGCGCCATCAGCGGCCCTTCCACGACCCGCGGCGGGCCGGCCGGCAACTGGCTCGGCTTCGGCGTGCTCTACATCGGCCTCGCCGCCGTGGCGCTGATCCACCTCCGGGGCGACGCCTCGGCCGGCCGGCTGAACGTGCTGTTCCTGTTCTTCACGGTCTGGGCCAGCGACATCGGCGCCTACGCCGCCGGGCGCTTGCTCGGCGGGCCCAAGCTCGCTCCGTCGGTGTCGCCGAACAAGACCTGGTCGGGCGCGGCCGGCGGCCTGCTGGCGGCGGTGGCGGTGGGCGCCGGGGCGGCCTATGTCATGGCGGTGGCCGGAACCCCGGCGCCCACCGGCCGCGTCCTGCTGGTCGCCGGGGGCATCGGCGTGCTGGCCCAAGCGGGCGATTTCTTCGAGAGCTGGATCAAGCGACGCTTCGACGTGAAAGATTCTTCGAGCCTCATCCCCGGTCACGGCGGCTTGCTGGACCGCTTGGACGGCGTCCTCGCCGCCGCCCCCGCCGCCGCCGTCCTCGGCGTGCTGCTGGGGCCGGGGGAGGCCTTGTGGCGGTGACGCCCCTCCACCCCGCCCCCGCCGACGGCCCTCCGCGCCGGATCACCGTGCTCGGCAGCACCGGCTCGGTGGGCCGCAGCACCCTCGCGCTGCTGGAAACGGCCTCGCCGGGCGCCTTCGCGGTGGAGGCGCTGGTGGCCGGCAGCGACGCCTCCGCGCTCGCCGCCCAAGCCCGCCGGCACGGCGCGCGCCTGGCCGTGGTCGCCGACCCGGCCGCGCACGGCGCCTTGCGCGAAGCGCTGGCCGGCACCGGCATCGAAACCGCGGCCGGCGCGGACGCGGTGGTCGAGGCCGCGGCCCGGCCCGCCGACTGGACCATGGCCGCCATCGTCGGCGCCGCCGGCCTGCGCTCCACGCTGGCGGCGCTGGACCGGGGCGGCATCCTCGCCCTCGCCAACAAGGAAAGCTTGGTGTGCGCCGGCGAGATCGTGCTGGCCGCCGCCCGCCGCTCCGGCGCCACGCTGCTGCCGGTGGACTCCGAGCACAACGCCATCTTCCAGGCGCTCGACCTGCGCGACACGGCGATGGTGGAGAAGATCGTGCTGACCGCTTCGGGCGGCCCCTGCCGCGCCATGGAGCCGGCCGAGATGCGCGCCGTCACGCCCGAGGTCGCTCTGCGCCACCCGGTCTGGAAGATGGGCGCCAAGATCTCCATCGACTCCGCCACCATGATGAACAAGGGCCTGGAGCTGATCGAGGCCGCGCACCTGTTCCCGGTGCCGGAAACCCGGATCGAGGTGCTGGTGCACCCCCAATCCGCGGTGCACGGGCTGGTGCAGTACGCCGACGGCTCCGTCCTCGCGCAGCTCGGCACCCCCGACATGCGGACCCCGATCGCCCACGCGCTGGCCTGGCCCGGCCGCATGGCGGTGGCGCTGCCGCGCCTGGACCTCGCCGCGCTCGGCCGGCTGGAGTTCCTGCCGCCCGATCCGGTCCGCTTCCCGGCGCTGCGCCTCGCGCGCGACGCGCTCAGGGCCGGCGCCGGCGCGCCGGTGGTGCTGAACGGCGCCAACGAAGTGGCCGTTTCGCTCTTCCTCGACCGCCGGCTGGGCTTCCTCGACATCGCGGCGGTGGTGGAGGAGGCGCTCGGCCTGTTCGGGACGCGCGCGGTGGGCGGGCTGGACGACGTGCTGGCGCTCGACGCCGAAGCGCGCCGCGAAGCCGCGGGGCTGGCGGCGCGGCGCGCGGCGGCCTGAGGAGGACCCGGTCTTGGATCTGATCGCGCAAAGCTGGAACCTGCTGCCGGCCCTGCCGCGCACCCTCATCGCCTTCGCGCTGGTGCTCGGCGTCCTGGTCTTCGTCCACGAGATGGGCCACTACCTCGCCGCCCGCTGGCGCGGCGTGCACGTGGACGCCTTCTCCATCGGCTTCGGCCGGCCGGTGTGGCGCCGCACGGACCGCCGCGGCACGGAATGGCGGCTGGGCTGGCTCCCGCTCGGCGGCTACGTGAAGCTGCACGGGCAGGAGGTGCCGGAGGAGACGGACGAGGCGACGCGCGCCTCCTGGCGCCCCGGCCAGACCTTCCACGAGAAGCCCGTCAGGGACCGGGCCATCGTGGTCGCGGCCGGGCCTGTGGCGAACTACCTGCTGGCGGTGCTGCTCTTCGCAGGGCTCGCCATGTCGGTGGGCCGCCCGGTCGGCAACACCACGGTCGGCATGGTGGTCCAGGGGTCGGCCGCCGAGCGCGGCGGCTTGCGCGTCGGCGACGAGATCCTCTCGCTCGACGGCGAGCGCGTGTCGCGCTTCGAGCAGGTGCAGCGCCACGTGCAGCCCCGCGCCGGCCAGCCGATCGAGATCCGCGTCGCCCGGGACTCCGGCGAGCGCTCGCTGACCGTCACGCCGGACGCGCGCGAAGGAGGGCCGGGGGGCGCGACAACGGGCGTGCTCGGCATCCAGGGCGGCGCCGCGCGGCTGGAACGCCTGTCCTTCGGGCCGGCCCTCGCCGCCGGCGTGTCGCAGGCCATCGACGTGACGTGGCAATCGCTGACCAGCATTGGCGAGATGCTCACCGGCCAGCGCAGCGCCCGCGACCTCGGCGGGCCGATCCGCATCGCGGAGGTGTCCGGCGAGGCGGCGTCGCTCGGCCTCGCGCCGCTCGTCACCCTGATGGCGCTGCTCTCGGTCAGCCTCGGCCTGCTCAACCTGTTCCCCGTGCCGCTCCTCGACGGCGGCCACCTCGTCTTCTACGCGCTGGAAGCGATCCGCGGCCGGCCGCTGCCGCCAAGGGCGCAGGAGTACGGTTACCGCGCCGGCTTCGCGCTGTTGGCGACCCTGTTCCTGCTGGTGTCGTGGAACGACATCGTCCACGGCACCATAGGCAGGTTCGTCGCGCGCCTCGTGGGCTGAGGGCAACAGCCGCGGACGGACATCCGGAGGGCCGCGCCGGCGGCGGTTGGCGCGCCGCCGGGCCGCCGCTATGGTCCGCGCCGCCCGCTTGGCCGGGAACCACACAACCACGGCGTAGACCTTGCACCCCACCCTCCGAGCGCTGCTGATCGCTTCCGCCGCACTCTCGCTCCCGGCCGTCGCCTCGGACCCGGCGGCGGCGCAGAACCGCCCGACGCGGGCCGCGCGCCCGGCCCCGGCGGGCGCGGAGGGCGTCGTCCGCGAGATCGAGGTGCGCGGCAACCAGCGCATCGAGGCGGACACCGTCCGCTCCTACATGCTGCTGCAACCCGGCGACGCCTTCGACGCCGACCGGCTCGACCGCAGCCTCAAGTCGCTCTACGCCACCGGCCTGTTCCGCGACGTGCGGATCGCGCGCGACGGCGGGCGCGTGGTGGTGGACGTGGCGGAGAACCCAATCGTCAACCGCGTCGCCTTCGAGGGCAACCGCAAGATCAGCGACGACGTGCTGCGCGGCGAGGTCCAGCTCCGCGCCCGTTCGGTGTACACGCCGCAAGCGGTGCAGGCCGACCGGCAGCGCATCGTGGAGCTGTACGCGCGCCGCGGACGCTTCGGCGCGGTGGTGGAGCCGAAGCTCATCGAGCTCGAGCAGAACCGCGTGGACGTCGTCTACGAGATCCAGGAGAACGAGGCGGCGCTGGTCGCGCGCATCAACTTCGTGGGCAACCGCGCCTATTCGGACAGCCGGCTCAAGGAGGTGGTCGCCACCAAGGAGCAGGCTTGGTACCGGATCTTCTCGTCTTCCGACCAGTTCGACCCGGACCGCCTGTCCTTCGACCGCGAGCTGCTCCGCCGCTTCTACCTCCGCAGCGGCTACGCCGACGTGCAGATCAGCGGCGCGACCGCCGAACTGGCCCCGGACCGGACCGGCTTCTTCGTCACCTACACGCTGGACGAGGGCCCCCGGTACCGCGTCGGCAAGGTGGACGTGGTCTCCAACATCCGCAATCTCGACGCGGAAAGCCTGCGCGGGCTGGTTCGGGTCGAAGAGGGGGACTGGTACGACGGCGACGTTGTGGAGCGCGTGTCGCAGTCGCTGCAGGACACGGTGAACCTCCGCGGCTTCCCCTTCGTGGACGTGCAGCCCCGCATCCAGCGCGACCGCGAGAGCCGCCGCGTTGACCTCACCTTCGAGGTGAACGAGGCGCCGCGCGTCTTCGTCGAACGCATCGACATCACCGGCAACACGCGGACCCAGGACCGGGTGGTCCGCCGCGAATTCCGCATCGCCGAAGGCGACGCCTTCAACGCCGCGCAGATCCGCCGCTCCCGCCAGCGCATCCGCGACCTGGGCTACTTCTCGGACGTGCAGGTCACCTCCGCGCCGGGCTCGGCGCCCGACCGCGCGGTGCTGAACACGCAGGTGACGGAGCGCGCCACCGGCGAGGTGTCGCTCGGCGGCGGCTACTCGACGGACGCGGGCGCGCTGGCGGACGTGGGCCTGCGCGAGCGCAACCTGCTCGGCACCGGCATCGACGCCCGCATCAACGGCACGCTGGCGCAGCGGCGGAGCCAGGTCGACCTCTCGATCACCGACCCGGCCTTCCTCGACCGCAACCTCGCCGCCGGCTTCGACCTCTTCTACATCCAGCGGAACCTGCTCGCGATCGCCAACTACCGCGAGCGCCGCGCCGGCTTCGCGGTGCGGGCGGGCTACGCCTTCAACGAACGGCTGCGCCAGACCTGGGCCTACACGCTCACCAACCGCGAGATCTTCGACGTTTCGCAGAACGCGTCGCGCTTCGTGCGGCAGCAGCAGGGCGAAACCTTGCTGTCGCAGATCGGGCAGACCATCTCCTACGACTTCCGCGACTCCATCATCGACCCGCGCCGCGGCGGCGTGCTGCGCCTCGGCACCGACTTCGCGGGCCTCGGCGGCGACGCCGCCTACATCCGCGCCCGGCTGGACGGCAGCTACTTCATCCCGCTCGAAGCCTACTTCGGCGACCCGGACTACGTGCTCTCGCTGTCGGGCAGCATCGGCTACCTGGAAACGCTGTTCGGCAAGGAGGACCGGATCGTGGACCGGTTCTTCCTAGGCGGCGAAAACCTGCGCGGGTTCCGCATCGCCGGCGCGGGCCCGCGCGACCTCAACACCCGCGACTCGCTCGGCGGCCGCTTCATCTGGACCCAGAGCACGGAGCTGCGCTACCCGCTGCCGCTCCCGGCCGAGCTGGGCCTGATCGGCCGTGCCTTCGTGGATGTCGGCTCGCTGTCGCAGTCCGAAAAAAGCACCGCCGATGTCAGGGTCGCGGACGACGCCAGCCCGCGGGTCGGCGCCGGCGTCGGCATCTCGTGGCGCAGCCCGTTCGGCCTCATCAACATCGACTTGGCCCAGGCCGTGGTGAAGAAGTCCTACGACGAAACGCAGGTCTTCCGCTTCGGCTTCGGCACCCGATTCTGATCCCGGAACCCAGTCCATGCCCGCACAGCGCGCCCCCGCACCCCGCAGCGCCCGGCTCGCCGTCGTCTGCGCCTTCCTCCTGGCCGCCGCGCCCGCCGCCGCCCAGCAGAACCAGGAATGGTTCGTGCCGGGCCAAGGGCAGGGCCAGCAGGGGCAACGCCCCGCCCAGCAGCAGGGCCAACAACAGCAGCAGCAACGCCCGCAACAGCAGCAGCGGCCGCCGCAAGCCGCGGCGCGCCGCGAAGCGCAGCCGCTGCCGCCGGGCCAACCGCCGCCGACGCCGGTGATCGGCGTGGTGGACGTGCCGGAGATCCAGCGCGACTCGGCCGCCTTCAACCAGGTGCGCGAAGAGATCGAGCGCCGCCGCCAGCGCCTCAACGAGGACCTCCAGCGCGAACAGAACAACTGGCGCGAACAGCAGCAGCAACTCGCCAATCAGCGCGCCGGGATCCCGCCCGAGCAGCTCCGCCAGCGCGAGCGCGACCTGCAGGACCGCATCACCGAAAGCCAGCGCATCTTCCGCGAGCGCTCCCGCGCCATCGAGCAGGTGGCGCAAGGCGCGCTGGTGGAGATCGAGCAGGCGCTCGGCACGGTCATCCGCCAGGTCGCGGCCAGCCGCAGCGTCAACATGGTGCTGCCGCGCCCGCTGGTGATCTTCAACGAGCCGCCGTTCGACCTCACGGCGGAGGTCTCGCAGCAGTTCAACCGCGCGCTGCGCAGCGTCACCATCCCGCCGGAAGCCGCGGCGGGCGGCGGCGAG
>NZ_BAAAFZ010000016.1:0-332 GCF_039523795.1 Craurococcus roseus
GCGGCCTCCCGCCACGCCCCCGGCCGCTCGGCGAACAGCCGCCCGCTGACCACCACCGCGAGTCGCGGGTTGCGCGACGCGCGGCGCGCCTCGCCCGCCAGCCGCGCCAGCGCCGGCACCCCCTCGCCGCGCCGGAACACCGGGCTGAGCGCGAGGTCGAGCGCGTCGAACCACGCGGACGCCACCGCGTCGAGCAGGTCGCCCTCCGATCGCGGAAAGCCGCCGCCGGTGCGCCCACAGCCCGACAGCCGCAGCGCCTCCGCGTCCAGCGCGGCGCCGAGTGCGTGCGGCTCGAAAGGAGGCGGCGCGACCAGCACGGCGGGCGGCGGGCA
>NZ_BAAAFZ010000016.1:393-800 GCF_039523795.1 Craurococcus roseus
CGGCGGCGGCGCCGCGGCGCGACGGCGCCGCGGGCTGCCACGACGCGCCCGCGGCGGGCAGGCCGGATTGCAAGCGGCACAAGGCGATCGCCACCTCCGCCTCGCCGCAGGCGTCCTCGGCCCACAGGTCGCCGAGCGCCCGCGCAGCCCCCTCCAGCAACGCCAAGCGCGCCGTGCCCGGCAGCGCCCCGGCGCAGAGCGCGAACACGCGCCCTGCGGCCCCCTCCGCGCCGGACAAGGCGCGACTCGCCAACCCGGCGGCGGCGCCTTCGGCCTCGCGCTGCGCGACCGCCCCGGCCTCGGCCCGCCGAGCCGACGCGCGCGCGGACAGCATCCCCGGCAGCACGACCTCCCGCGCCACGCGCTCGAGCACGGCCCGGACGCGGCGCGCGTCGCCACCGCCCCCC
>NZ_BAAAFZ010000017.1:0-39097 GCF_039523795.1 Craurococcus roseus
GCGGCACGGCGCCGGGTGGCGCGTCGCCCCGCGCGAACACGGCGCGTTCCGGGAAGAACGCGGGCAGGTGCGGCACGCGGCGCAGCAGCGCCGGCGCGACCGCGAGCGGCGGCGGCCCGGCGGCCACGAGGCCCTGACCGGGCGCCTCCGTTTCGGTTCGGCGAGGGAAATCCGTCACGGCCGGCGAGCTATAGGAGGCGCGCGGTTCGCCTGCTACGGCGAACGGCCTTAACAACGCCTCGCTTTCTGCTAGAGACGGCGAAGGGGGGATTTCGTTGGCGATGCGTCTCCGATGCGGCTTCGAGCGGCGTTTCAGCCGATGGTGCGTCCTCGGCCTGCTTGCCGCCACGGCCGGCGCGTGCGCCAACCCCTTCGCCAGCGGCGGGAGGACCGTGCCGTCCACCGATCCAGCAGCGCTTTCGTCGGTACCGGCCGATCCGGTGGTGGCCTTCGCCGCCTCCGCCATGCCCGGCGCCGAAACGGTCGCGGTGGTGCCGGAGGCCGGGGGCAGCGCCCGTTTGCGCCTGCTCCGCTCCTACGCCGCCGCCAGCGGGCGCGAGTGCCGCGAGGTGCTGATCGGCACCGGCTTGGCGGAGCGCACCCGGCTGGTGTGCCGGGACGACGGCGTCTGGGCTCCCGCCCGCCCCTTGCTGCGCGGCGGCGCGCGGCCTTGACGGGCGGCGGCGCCAGCCTGTTGCCGGCGCTGCGCGTGCAGCTCCGGGTGGTGGGCGCGCTGACGCTCCGCGAACTCGGCACCCGCTTCGGGCGGGACAACCTCGGTTACGTCTGGCTGTTCCTCGAACCCGCGCTGCTGGGCGGCGCGCTCGGCCTCGTGCACCACGTCACGGGCCACGCCATGCCGGGCGGGGTGGACCCGGCGAGCTTCTGGGTGATCGGCTACATCCCCTACTACATGCTGCGCGGCGTGCTGAACCGCGGGCCCTCGGCGATCGCGGCGAACCAGTCGCTGCTGTACCACCGGCACGTCACCCTGCTCGACATCATGCTGGCGCGGAACCTGCTGGAGGCCGGGGCGACGGGCGGCGCGCTGGTCGGCTTCCTGCTGTTCTTCGGCCTGGTCGGGGACGGGTGGCCGCGCGAGCCGGCGAAGATCGTTTTGGGCATGCTGCTGATGTTCGGCTTCGCGCACGGCGTGGCGATGCTGCTGGCGGCGGGTAGCGTCTACACCGAGATCTTCGACCGGGTGACGCACCTTTTCACCTACCTGTCGTTGCCGATCACCGGCGCCTTCTTCATGGTGTTCTGGCTGCCGACGGAATTGCAGAAGGCGGCGCTCTGGGTGCCGACGGTGCACGTGTTCGAGCTGGTGCGGGACGGGCAGTACGGGACGCGGGTGCCCACCCATTACGACCTGCCCTACCTGCTCGGCTGGATCGCGGCGCTGAACCTGCTGGGGATGGCGGCGCTGCGGCGGGCGCGCCGGGACCTCGCGCTGTAGGCCGCCGCCGCCGTGATCGCGCTCCGGGCCGTCCGCAAGACCTACCACACGCGGCACGGCCACAAGGAGGTGCTGGGCTGCGTGGACTGCGAGTTCCGGCCGGGCGAGCAGGTCGGCATCCTCGGCCGCAACGGCGCCGGCAAGAGCACCTTGCTGCGCGTGATCTCGGGCGTGGAGCGGCCCACCAGCGGCCGGGTGGAGCGGGGCATGAGCGTGTCCTGGCCGCTCGGCTTCGCCGGCGCCATGCACTACAGCATCAGCGGCGCGGACAACGCGCGCTTCATCGCCCGCATCTACGGCAAGCCGATCGGCTCCACCCTCGACTTCGTGGAGGGCTTCGCGGAGCTGGGCGAGTACTTCGGCATGCCGGTGCGGACCTACTCCTCCGGCATGATGATGCGCCTCGGCTTCGCGCTGTCCTTGGCGGTGGACTTCGATTGCTACCTCGTGGACGAGGTGGTGGCGGTGGGCGACACCCGCTTCGGCGAGCGCTGCCGGCGGGCCCTGGCGGAGCGGCGCGAGCGCAGCGCGCTGCTGCTCGTTTCGCACCAGGCGGAAACGGTGAGGGCTTTCTGCACTTCCGCCGCCATCCTCCAGCATGGCAAGCTGACCCGGTATGACGATCTGGACCAAGCGATCGCCGCCTACGAGGCGGGATGACGCCCTTTCCACCGCCCTCGCCCCGGGCGGTCCCCTGTCGGACGCCACCTGGTCCGGGCCGGTTTCCAAGCCGCGCGGCGGCGGGCTGCGCCGCCGCCTGCGGCGGCACCCGTTCAAGCTCTTGGTGCTGCTGCCGACCGTGCTGGTCGGGCTCTACTTCTTCGCCGTCGCGGCGCCGCAGTACGAATCCGAGGCGCGCTTCCTGATCCGCGGCCGGCAGGCCTCCGCCGCCACGGGCCTCGGCGAGGCGTTGCAAAGCGCGGGGTTCCGCCCGGCGAACGAAGACGCGATGGGCATCCGCGACTACCTGCAATCCCACGACGCCGTCACGGCGCTGCGGGGCGGGCTCGACCTGGTGGGCATCTTCCGGCGGCCGGAGGCGGACCCGCTCGCCATGTTCTGGTGGGCGGAGCCGAGCGCCGAGCGGTTGCTCGACCACTTCCGGCGCCGGGTGGAGGCGGAGTACGACACCACCAGCGGCATCACCTCGCTGCGGGCGCGCTCGTTCCGCCCCGAGGACTCGCTCGCCATCACGCAGGAGCTGCTGCGCCTGTCGGAAGCGATGGTGAACCGGCTGAACCAGCGCCTCCAGGAGGACGGCCTGCGCGTCGCGCGCGAGGAGCTGGCCCGCGCCGAGGCGCGCCTGACGAACGCCCAGGTGGCGATGACCGAGTTCCGCGAGCGCGAGCGGGCGGTGGACCCGGCCCGCTCCGCCGCCGTGGCGCTGGAGAACCTCGGCCGGCTGGAAGGCGCTCTGGCGCAGGCCCGGGCGGAGCTGGCCGAGGCGCAACGCTTCGCCCGCGCCGACAACCCGCGCATCGTGCAGATCCGAAACCGCGTCGAGGGGCTCACCGCCCAGGTGGCGGAGGAGCGCAAGCACGCCGCGAGCGCGGACGCCGGCAACTCGCAGCAGCTCGGCGAGTACGAGCGGCTTTCGGTGGAGCGCGAATTGGCGCGCGCCCAGCTCGCTTCCGCCACCGCCTCGCTGGAGCGGGCGCGGGCGGACGCGCAGCGGCAGCAGATCTTCCTGCTGCGGGTGGTGGAACCCAACATGGCCGAGTGGGCGCGGCACCCGAAAGCCACGCTCAACACGGCCTACGTCTTCCTGTGCCTGTCGGTGGCCTACGGCCTCGCCTGGCTGCTCGTGGCGGGGATGCGCGAACATGCGTCTTGAGGCGATGCTCCGGGCGGCGGCGCTGGCCGCCGGCATCGCGGCCTGGTGGGCGCCGCCTGCCGCGGCGCAGACTCCGATGCAGGCGATCCAGCAGCAGCAACAGCAGCAGCAGATCCAGCAGGCGCAGCAGGCCCTCCAGCGGCAGCAGCTCGAACAAGCGCAGCAGCAGCAAACGCCGCCGACCACGAGCTACTCCGCGCCCCTCACGCTCGGCGGCGGCGCGCGCGTCCCCGCGCTGACGCCCGGGGCGCCGCCCACCTACTCCCTGCCCAACCTCGTCGGGCCGGAGCGCGTCCTGGTGCGCCCCGGCGAGGTGACGCAGTCGGAGGGCGGGCCGACGGCCAGCGGGCCGCTCGGGGAAACGGGGCGCTTCCCCGGCGCGACGGCGGTGTTCGGCGCGTCGCTCTTCACGCGCGAATCCACCGCGATCACCGACGCGCCGAACCCGAACTACGTCATCGTGCCCGGCGACCGCGTGTCCTTGCGCGTGTGGGGCGCTATCGAGTCGGAGGCGCTCGGCGTCGTGGACCCGAGCGGCTTCCTGTTCCTGCCCAACGTGGGCCCGGTCCGCGTCGCGGGCGTGCGCGCCGGCGACCTCCAACGGGTGGTCGAGGCGGAGGTCCAGAAGGTCTACACCTCGCAGGTGCGGGTCTACGCCGTGCTGCTCTCCACGCAGCGCATCGGCGTGTTCGTGACCGGCTTCGTCCGCACGCCCGGCCGCTTCGGCGGCTCCGCGGCGGACAGCGTGCTGGACTTCCTGGTGCGCGCCGGCGGCGTCGATCCCGGGCGCGGCTCGTTCCGCGACATCTCCGTGCAGCGCGGCGGGCGGACGGTGGTGACGATCGACCTCTACCGCTTCCTGCTGGAGGGCGGCCTGCCGCCGATCCGCTTGCAGGAGGGCGACACCCTCGTCGTGGCCCGCCAGCGCGCCATGGTCGGCGCGGACGGGGCGGTGCGGAACAACTACCTCTTCGAGGTGCCGAACCGCGCCATGACCGGGCGCGAGCTGATGGAGTACGCGCGCCCCCTGCCCTCGGCGACCAACGCCGTCGTCCGCGGCACGCGCGGCGGCCAGCCCTTCTCGCGTTACGCCACGCTGGCGGAGCTGTCGCGCATACAGCTCGGCGACCAGGACATGGTGACGTTCATCACCGACAGCCCGGCGCGCACCGTTCGCGTGACGGTGGAGGGCAGCCGCCTCGGCCCCTCCGTGCTCGTCACCGACCGCGACGCGAACCTCTGCGGCGTGCTGGACCACGTCGCCGTGGACCCCGCGCTCGCCGACACCGGCTCCGTGTTCCTCCTGCGGCCCTCCGTCGCGCAGCAGCAGCGCCGCGCCATCGACGAGGCGCTGGACCGCCTGGAGCGGCAGTTGTTCATGGCGGTGAGCGCCACCACCGGCGTCGCGGCCATTCGCGCCAGCGAGGCGCAGCTCGTCTCCTCCTACATCCAGCGGGCGCGGCGCACGCAGCCGGAGGGCCGCCTGGTGGTGTTCAGCGACGCCGGGCAGTGCGTGCCGGTGCGGCTGGAGGACGGCGACGTGATCGTCATCCCCGAGCGCTCCTCCACCGTGCTCGTCTCGGGCGAGGTGACGGCGCCGCGGGCGGTGGTGTACCGGCCGGGGATGCGCCTCAACGACTACGTCCGCGCGGCCGGCGGCTTCACGCCGCGCGGGCGGGAGTCCACCTTGATGGTCCGGCGGGCGAGCGGGGAGCTGGTGCTGGACCCGGCGAACCAGACGCTCCGGCCCGGCGACGAGCTGATCGCCCTGCCCTACCTGGACCCGAAGAGCTTCCAGATCGGCGCGGATCTGCTCGGGCTGATCTACCAAGTGGCGGTGGCGACGCGGATCTTCCTGTAGGCGCTGCCGGTCAGACGGCGACGAGCTTCGCCAGCGCCTTGCGCTCCAGGTAGCCGAGGCGCGCGGCGAGGTCGTCGGCGGCGCAGACCATGAAGCCGAGCAGGTTGGGGCCGACCAGCCTGCCGTCCTCCAGGTGCGAGCCTTCCGGCGTGTCGATCTCCACCACCAGTTCGCGGCCGGCGGCGTCCGGCACCTTCAGGACGCAGAACAGCCGCTCGTGGTCGGCGGCCTCGATCCAGCGGAACGGCCCGTCCACCGCGCCCGCCGGGCCGGCGCGCAAGCCGAAGCGGCCGCCGCCCGGCGGGCCTTGCATCTGCAAGGTGATGCGCGCCGTGCCCTGGATCGCGGTCGCCGGCAGGCGCAGCACCGCGCAGCCGCGCAGCGTCCGGACGCCCCATTCCTTCAGCCGGCCCCAGCACGGGCCTTCGCGCACCGCGTCGGCGATCGCCATCTCCAGGGTCGGGTCCGAACCCGGCAGGGCGCGCACCGCGTAGTCCGCGCCGGCGCGGAAGAAGGGCGCGAGGCGGGCGAGCGGCGGCGTCGGGTTGGCCGGCACCGCGGCCAGGGCGGCGGCGAGGTCCGCGGCCAGTTCGCCCCAGCGCCGGAGCGGCGGCGCTTGCCGCAGCTTCGCTTCCTGCGCGGCGCGGAACTCGGCGTCGAAGAGCATCGACTCCAGCCGCTCCACCAGCTCCGGCTCGCTGCCGGAGGCGAAGAACAGCGCCGCCTCGCCGCCCGCCTGCCGCAGCGAGGAGTTGTCGGCCACGATCGGCACCTTGCCGTAGCCGATGCTTTCCGTGACGGGCAGGCCCCAACCCTCGTACCGGCTGTTGAACACGGTGCAGAGGCAATCGCGGTAGAGCGCGTCCAGCTCCGCGTCGGACACGTCGTGCAGCAGGAACACGCGCTCGCGGAGCGCGCGGCTGCCGGCCAGCAGGGCGAAGGCCTCGTCCGCCTTCCATCCGCGCTTGCCGACGCACACCAGGTCCGGCACCGCGTCCGCGCCGTGGCGGCGGATCAGGGCGAGCCAGGCGTTGAACACCAGGAGGTGGTTCTTGCGGCTCTCGACCGTCGCCACGAACAGCACGTAGGGCCGGCGCCGGGGGCGCGCCGGCGCCGCGGCCGCCTCCGGCAGCAGCGGCCCGGCGTGGAGGGGCAGCACCGCCACCGGGACGTCGTCGGCGCCCGGCAGCAGTCCGCGCCGCAGCCGCAGCGCGTCGTCGCGCGTGCAATCCGAGATGGCTAGCATCGCGTCGGCGTGGACGCAGGCGCCGGCGAACCACGCCGCGAACTCGGCGGACAGGCCCTCCGCGCAATCCTGCGGCCGGAGCACGGGGATGCAGTCGTAGACCATGGCCACATAGCGCACGCCGTGCCGCGCCTTGGCCTCGCGCACGCGCAGCAGGTAGTTCGGTATCCACCAAGCGGTGCCGAGCGTGACCAGCGTGCAGCCCGGCGCGAAGTCCAGCGGCGGGCCGCGCCGCACCGCGTCGGACGCCGCGGAAACGGCGTCCCTCCAATCGGGATCGGCCGGGTCGGCGCCGCTGCGCGCGAGGCCGGCGAGGCGCTCGAACGCCTCGCGCGGAATCGGCTTCCACGCGCCGCTGGCGGGGTCGAAGGCGGCCACGGCGGCGCCGCCCCCCAGGGAATGCTCGATCAGGTTGAGCTGCACCCGCTGGATGCCGGTCGGCGCCCGGTTGCGCTTGGCGTAGTCCAGCAGGTCGGACGCGTCGAACACGCGCGCCGCCGCGGGCACGGCCGCGTCGGGCGGCGCTTCCTCGACGGGCGCCGGGGCGGCCGCCGCCGCGAGCAGCTCGGCCCGCGCGGCGTCGTTGGCGGGGTCCAGCGACACCGCGCGGGCGTAAGCCTCCGCGGCCTCGTCCCGTCGGCCCAGGAGCTTGAGCGCGTGGCCCAGGTGCAGGTGGATGTCGGACTCCTCCGGGCGCAGCCGCTCGGCGTCCCGGTACAGCAGCAGCGCCGTTTCGGCGTCGCCGCACTCCTTTGTGCAGTGGCCGTATTGCACCCAGATCTGCCAGTGGTCGGGCCGGCGCCGCAGGTAATCGGCGTAGAGTTCGGCCGCGTCCGCCCAGGCCCTCCCGTCCCGGAGGGCATCGGCCCGCGCGAGCAGGTCATCGGGTGAAAGGCCGTCCGGTCGGGGCGGCAGGTCCATGCGGCGGTCCCCCTCGGCCGCCTTCGATATGCGGCCCGTCTCGGACCGCATAGCGCATGCCCGGCGCGGTCAGAACCGGCGCCGTCGATGCCCGCGGCCCGACCGGCCGTTCAGCGCAGCAGCAAGGCCGCGATCAGCAGGAGGGGCGACAGGAGGAGCGCGATCGCCGAGAGCCGCAGCAGAAGCACCGCGAGTTCGGCCGTCCAGGGCGCCAGCATGGTGCGCAAGGGCTTCGGCGCGACCGTTCCGCCGGCGGGGATTGCGATGGTCTGGACGTTGCCCGGAAGCTGTTCCACGGGAGCCATCTCGCAACGGACGCTCAATGAAACTCCTCCCAGCCCTCTGATTCAAGCGAAATAGTGTTGCTTTCGTATTAATATGCTCGGGCTTCTTACCGCGGGGCGCATGCGCCTGTATGCGACGAGCATTGGCTGGGGGAGCGACGATGGCGGATCAGGCGCTGACGGGGGCGGCCGGGTGACGGAGCGTGCCCGGCCCCGCCTCTTCATCGACGGCTACAACCTCGCCCTGGACCAAGGCACCGGCGTGGCGACCTACGCGCGCAACCTGTCCTTCGCCCTGAACCGGCTCGGCTTCGAGGTGGGCGTGCTCTACGGCACGCGCCCGACCACCTCAGCCGATCCCCTCATCCGCGAGATCGCCTTCTTCGACGAGCGCGTGGGCGAGTCCCCGCAGTGGGTGGAGTTCCTGCGACGGGCCAACCGGATGGTCACATCGCCCTTCGGGGAAAGGGCGGCGCGGGTGCCGATCACCGGCCGGGTGGTCTCCGACACCTTCCGCGACCGGCTGCCGCATTTCGACGAGATCTGGAACGCGCAGCACCTGTTCCAGCAGGCCCACGCCTATTTCCGGGTGGTCGGCGCGCCCCTGACGGTCCGGATGCGGCAGCGCCCCCGGATCATGCACTGGACCTATCCCGTGCCGGTCCACATGCCGCGGACGCGGAACATCTACACCATGCACGACCTGGTGCCGCTCCGCCTGCCCTTCACCACGCTGGACCACAAGCGGCGCTACTACCGCCTGTCCCGCCTGCTCGCGAAGCGGGCGGCGCACATCGTCACCGTGTCCGAGAACTCCCGCCGCGACATCATCGACCTGCTCGGCGTGCCGGAGGAGCGGGTGACGAACACCTGGCAGTCGGTCGAGATCCCGCGCCGGCTGGCCGAGGCGCCGATGCAGTCGGTTCGGGCCGAGGTCGCCGGCAGCTTCGGGCTGGAAGCCGGGAAATACTGGCTGTTCTTCGGCGCCATCGAGCCGAAGAAGAACGTCGGCCGGATGATCCAGGCCTTCCTGGCGAGCGGCGCCGAAGGGCCGCTGGTGATCGTCGGCAAGAAGGCCTGGAAGTCGGAGGGCGAGCTGAGGCTGCTCTTCGACGACCACGTGCGCTACCACGTCCAGGAGGGGCAGGAGATCCGCCGGCGGCACAAGGTGATGCTGCTGGACTACGCGCCCTTCCGGCTCCTGGTGAACCTGATCCGCGGCGCCCGCGCGGTGCTGTTCCCCTCGCTCTACGAGGGCTTCGGCCTGCCCGCGCTGGAGGCGATGCTGCTCGGCACGCCCGTCGTCACCTCCAACACCGCCTCCATGCCGGAGGTGGTGGGCGACGCCGCCATCACGGTGGACCCTTACGACGTGGCGGCGCTGGTGCGGGCGATCCAAGCCGTGGACGGCGACGCCGAGCTGCGGGCGCGGCTCGCCGCGGCCGGCCCGCGCCGGGCGGCGCAGTTCAGCCCGGAGCGCTACGCCGCGCGGCTGGAAGCGCTTTATGCCCGGTTCGGGAGCCGCGCCGAAGGGCCGGGAACGGCGGGGCCGATCGCCGGCGAGCGGTTGGCCGAGGCCGCTGAATGACGGGACGGACGGCGTGAAGGCGCCGCGGCGGGCGCCGCCGGAAGCGGGCGACCTCCTCGCCGGCGACGACCACGATTTCGTCGTCAACCTCTACCTCGCCCTGCTTCGGCGCTGGCCCGACGACGCGGGCTACCGGGATTTCCTCGGAATGGTCGCCGGCCGCCCGGAACGGCGGATCGACGCCCTCCGGCGCATGGCCGCGTCGGAGGAGGCGCACCGCGACGGCGCCACGCCGCCTGTGATCCCGCCCGGCGCCGTGGTGCCCGCCGACCCCCGTCGCGCGCTGGCGGTGGCCCTGGACCTCCGGACCTCTTGGCTGCGGGACCAAGTGGCGGAGTTGCGCGAAGCGGTGGAACTGCTGGGCGGGGCCGGCGGACCGGAGCTTTCCGCGCTGGCCGCCGAACTGATCGAGGCGCGGGACGCCGCCCTGCGGTCCGAGATCGGCGCCCTCCGCCGCGAGGTCGCGGAACTCCGCCGCCGGCTGGAGGGGCGGGGCGACGCCGGGGGGCCGCCGTGGCCGGACACCGGCCCGCCCGCCGCCACCGATCCCCTGCCCAGGCGCTTGGCGGACTACGTGGGCGATCTGCTCGCCATCGCGGAAGCGCGGTTCGAGGCGAGGCTGCGGGCATTGGAAGCGCGGGCGTTGCAAGCACCCGCGGCCGGCCGGTCCGCCGGATGACGCGGCCGGCGCGAGTGTAGGATGGGTGTCGGCGGCGGCGCGGCGGCGGAAGGGCTGGTGGTGTTCTCGCCCTTGCCGCCGACGCGTTCCGGCATCGCGGATTACACGGCCGAATTGCTGCCGGCACTGGGCCGCGGGGCGGTTGTGACGGCGGTCGTCGCTTCGGAGCGCGACCTCCGCCCGATCGAGGGAGTGGACGTCGTGGCCGAGGTGGAGTACCGCCGCCGCTCGGCGCTGCACGAGTTGCCGCACCTCTACCAGTTGGGCAACAACCTGCATGGCGCCCACGTCTACCGGGCGGCGCTGCGCCGGCCCGGGGTGGTCCTCCTGCACGACCCGGTGCTCCACGACTTGGTGGAGGCGCTGACCCTCGGGCGCGGCGACTGGGTCGGCTACGAAGCGGCGCTGGCGGAGAACTACGGCCCCGCCGGCCGGCGGCTTGCGCGGCTCCGGCGTGCCGGCTTCTTTTCCCCGGCGCAGCGCAACCTCCTGCCGCTGCACCGGCACGTGCTGGACCGGTCGCGGGGGGTGCTCGTCCACAGCCGCTTTGCCGCCTCCCGGCTCGAGGTCGCGGCGGATGTGCCGGTGCGGGTGATGCCGCACCACGTCCCGTCGGCCGTGGCGGCACTGGACGGGCTCGACCGGGCCGCGGCCCGGTCGCGGCTCGGGTTGCCGGTCGGCGACGAACCGCTGCTCCTCTCGCTCGGCTTCGTGACACGCGCCAAGGGCTTGGACGTGGCGCTCCGCGCCTTGGCCCGCCTCAAGGACGAGGGCGTGGCCTGCCGTTTGGTGGTGGCGGGCGCCGAAGACGGTTCGCTGGAGTTGGCGCGCTTGGTGGACGAGGCCGGGGTCGGGGATCACGTCCACGCCTTGGGCTGGGTGCCGGAAGCGGACTTCTTCGCCCTTCTCCGCGCCGTCGATCTTCTCCTCCTGCTGAGGCCGCCCTCGTCCGGCGAGAGTTCCGGCGTGTTGGCGCGGGCGCTGGGCGTTGGCTTGCCGGCCTTGGCCTACGACGTCGGCCCTTCGGCGGAGTACCCGGACCGATTCGTCGAAAAGGTGCCGTTCGGCACCGACGCGGAGGGCGGGGTGGCGAGAACCGTCAAGCGCCTCCTCGCCGACCGGGCCGACCTGCGGACAAGGGGTGCGGAGGCGCGGACCGCCTTGCGCCGCGACCGCGCGCCCGCCGTTTCGGCAGAGCGTATCTTGGCGGCCGTACGGGAGTGGAGTACCCGAAAGAGAATGTTGCATACAAGCGACATATCTGGCACCGAATAGAACTGGGAGTTGAATCACGCTTTCTCGAACTCTGCTTTTTCAGCTATCGCATAGGTATCATTTCGTTGCACGGTCACTTCGTTCCGAAATGCGACACAAGAAGGGCAAAACGTGACATGGCTCCGTTGGTGCCTGAAAGAAGGCTTCGCGTTTTGGTTGCAGAAGATGAGCAGCTCGCTGCGCTTGTGGTCGAGGACGCCCTTTCCGACCAAGGTCATCACGTCGTTTTGGCCTGCGACGGCCGGGAAGCTCTCGACATCGCCGAGACCTTCGATTTCGACGTGCTGGTGACGGACCTTGCGATGCCCAGGGTCACTGGGTGGGAGTTGATTTCCCGCTTGCGCGCCCGGCGGACCGGCTTGCCGGTGGTTGTCATGACCGGGTACTTGCCGCCCGGCGGGGGGCAAACCCTCTTCGCCGACAAACGTGGCCCGACGGCGCTGCTCCACAAGCCGTTCGCGCTCAACCAACTTTACACCGCGCTGGGCCAAGTGGCCTTCCAGGCGGCCGGGCGCGAGCGGGCCTGCGCCCCTTAGACCCTTATCGCCCTGACTGTGCATAGCCGCAGTGGCGGAGGTGGTTCGCGCATTCGGCGGGCGTGAAGTGGCGGAGGGCGGCGCCGATGGCTGCCTCCAGCGCGCCCGCGGTGCGGGCGGCGGCGGCGCGGAGCAGTCGCTCGAGCTTGCTGAAGGCGGGTTCGATCGGGTTCAGGTCGGGGCTGTGGGGCGGCGGGCGCAGCAGCGACGCCCCGCGCGCCTCGATCGCCTCGCGCACGCCCGCGACCTTGTGGCTGCCGAGGTTGTCGGCGACCACGGTGCCGCCGGGGCGAAGGGCGGGCGCGAGCATCCGCCCGACCCAGGCGAGGAAGGCGGGGCCGTTGGTGGCGCCGTCCAGCACCAGCGGCGCGACCGGCCCGTCCGTGCGCAACCCGCGCAGGAACGTCGTGGTGCGCCAGCGCCCGTACGGCACCGGGCGGACCAGGCGCCCGCCGCGCGGGGCGCGCCCGCGCGCGCGGGTCATGGCGGCCTTGGCCCGGGTTTCATCGAGGAACGCCAGCTTGCCCGGGTCGAACCCCGGCGCGGCTCCGGCCCGGGCGCGGCGCGCCCGGGCCACGCCGGGGCGGTCCTGCTCGACCGCGCGCGGCCGTTTTCTCGAGCGTCGGGCCCAGGCGGGCCAGCGCCTTCCACGTCACCGGCTGGCCGGCCCGGACCCCGTGCTCGGCCAACGTCCAGGCGCGCAACTCCGCCAGGGTCGCGTCGGCCGCTGCCGCCACGCGCGCGCGCAACGCCCCTTCCAGCGGCGCGGGCCGGGGCGGGACGTGGTTGCGCTGCGGCCCGGGCGTCGCTTCGCCCGTCCGGCGCAGCCGCGCCCGCGCCTTGGCCACGCAGGACGGGCTCACCGCGGACCGGGCCGCCGCCGCGCGCAGCGAAAGGCGTGCCGCCGCCGCGACCCGATCCCGCAGGCCTTGCCCGTATGCCTGCCCCCGACGCCACGCCACCGCCGCCTCCGACCGAAGCCGGAGGCCTACGAATCACGCCAGGCCGCGTCGCCGGAAATCGCATCCCGATTCCACCCAGGGCTAACCGGGTCTAGCGCCGGCGCTGCGGGTCACTTCTGCGCAGCCCGGCGCTCGGCGCCCCGGTAGCGGCGGCACCGGCGCCCGCCTGGACCGCTCCGGACTGGTTTCGTCCAGGCGACCAAGGCCGGAGAGTTCGCTGGCCTTGGCGTGCCGCGCCGACAAGGAGCCTCGGCCGCGGCTGGATCGACTCCGGCGCCTACGCACACCGCATCCGGTCCGGCAGCCGCACGCCGGCACGCCGACCCGAAGCGGCGCGCCCACGACGCGCCCTCAAGGCGCGCCGCCGATCGTCGCGCCGACGCTCCGCCGCCCGCGGCGGCGCCGCGCCAGCGCGCGGGCCACGACGTAGAACACCGGGGTGAAGAGCAGGCCGAACAGCGTCACGCCGAGCATGCCGCAGAACACCGCGACGCCGAGGCTCTGCGGCATTTCCGCTCCAGCCCCGGTGGCCACCGTCAGCGGCAGCACGCCCAAGACGAAGGCGAGGCTGGTCATAAGGATCGGCCGCAAGCGCGTCCGCGCCGCCGCCGCGGGCCTTGGCGCAGTCTCGAGGCCGTCGAGTTCGCCACCCTCGAATGGGTGGCTTGGTTCAACGCCAGCCGCCTCCTCGAGCCGGTCGGCAACGTGCCACCCACCCAGGCCGAAGAGCGCTACTATGCCCAGGCGGAGGCACCCGCCCTGGCGGAGTGACGCACGCCAGAAAGCCTCCGACGGACCCGGCGCGGTTCAGTGCGGGACCTGCCCAAGGTCGCCGTGCTGCGCCGCGTGTGGGCGCGGCACTTCGAGCGGGCCGGGGCAGGGTCGGGAAGCAACATGCGAGGCGACCCGGCCGGCGGCGTGCGGCTGCGCCCCGTGCAGGGCCGCGGCCCTGGCGACCGGGCGGAATTCCCCCTACGACACCGAGTCCCTCTTCCACGCCAAGGCCGGCACGAGCTGGTCGGGCTACATGGTCCACCTCACCGAAACCTGCGACGAGGGGATGCCGCGGCTGGTGGTGCCTGCCGAGGCGACGTCGGCCAACGTGCACGAGGCCATGCGCACCGGGCCGATCCACGACGCGCTGGCCGCCAAAGGGCTGGCCCCGTCCGAGCACCTGGCCGACGCGGGCTACGTCAGCGCCGCCCACATCGTCACCGCCCGAGAGCGCCACCGCATCGACTTGGTCGGCCCGGCCGGACCAGAGCTGGCAGAAGCAGGAACCGGGCGCGTTCCACGCCGCCGACTTCGCGGTGGAGTGGGAACGACAGCGCGTGCGTTGCCCCGAGGGCCACGAGAGCACCATCCGGGGCGGGTACAAGGACAGGGCATCGGGTCAGATCTACATCCGCGCCGGGTTCTGCCCGGCCCAGTGTCGGCCCTGTCCGTCGCGGCCGCGCTGCGTGCGGGCGGCGAGCCGCCGGCTCGGACTGCTGCCACGCCCGGAGCACGAGGCGATCGCGGCCGTTCGGGCGCGGCTAGGAAAGGGGGCAGGCCAGCAGCTCTACGGCCAGCGCCGAGGCTTCGAGGGCACGATCTCGCAGGGCGTACGCGCCTTCGGCCTGCGCCGGGCGCGCTACCGCGGCCTGGCCAAGGTGGGGCTGCAAAGCATGGCCACGGCCGCGGCCATCAACCTCGACCGGCTCGGGGCGTGGTTCGCCCAGCGCCCGCTCGCCCCTACCCGCACCTCGCGCTTCGCCGCCCTCGCTGCCTGACCGGCGACTTCGCCAACGGTATCCGACCGATTTCCTCACCGCGGCCGGCTCGGGCGGGGAATAACCTGCCGGCCTCCGGCGTCTCATGGCCGAGGAAACGGACCTGCCGATTGCCGAACGGGACGCCCGTGCAGGAGGACGCGAGCCGGATGGACCGCGACGCGCGCATCGAGGCGACGATCCCGGCGCTTCGGCGCTTCGCCTGGTCGCTCGTCCGCGACCAGCACGCGGCGGACGACCTGGTCCAGGACTGCCTGGAGCGGGCACTCGGGAGTTGGCGCCTCCGAAGGGCCGAGGGCGACCTGAAAGCATGGCTGTTCACGATCCTGTACAACACCCACATCGACGGCCGCCGCCGCGAGGCGCGCCGCGCCCGCCTGCTCGGCGACGTCGCCGGCGCATCGGAGCGCGCGACCGGCGGGGACGCCCCGGACCACGCGGTGCAGTTCGCCGAGGTGCTGCGCCATCTCGACGCCCTGCCGGAGGAGCAGCGGGCCGTCCTGCTGTTGGTGGGCGTCGAGGGGCTCGGCTACGAGGAGGCGGCGCGCGTCCTCGGCGTGCCCGTCGGCACGGTGATGTCGCGGCTCAGCCGCGGCCGCGAACGTCTCCGGCGCCTGACCGAGGAGGGCGGCGAGGCGCCCCCGGCCGGCTCCCGGCTGCGCGTGGTGGGCTAGGCCGCGGCCCGTGACCGATCCGCGCGACCATCCCCCGATCGGCGAGGACGACCTCCACGCCTATGTGGACGAGCGGCTCGACGCCGCGCGCTTCGCGCTGGTCCGCGCTTGGCTCGACCGGCATCCGGAGGCGGCGGCCCGGGTGCGCGCCCTGGCGGCGCAGCGGGATGCGCTGCGTGCCGTCCTGGCGCCCAGGGCCGCGGAGCCGATCCCGGCCCGGCTCCGCGTCGCCCATGTGCGGGCCGGACTGCGCGCCCGGCGCCTGCGCCAGTGGCGCATGGCGGCTGCGGCGGTGCTGCTGCTGCTGACCGGCGCCGGGGCCGGCTGGCTGGCGCGCGACGGCCTGACGGCGGGCGGAGCCACGCCCGCCGCGGCCCCCATGGCCGAGGCGGCCGAGGCGCACCGGATCTTCGCCGCCGGGGCGGGCCAGCCCAGCCAGGCTTCCGCCGCCGTGGAGGGGGATCTGGAGGCTTGGCTGACGGCGCGGCTCGGCGAACCGGTGGTGGTGCCGGACCTGCTGGCGGCGGGCTTCCGGCCCTTGGGTGCCCATCTGCTGCCCGTGCCGCAAGGCACGGCGGCGGTGGTGACCTATGAGCGCCTGGCCGGCGACACGCGGCTTTCCTTCTACCTGCGTCCGGCGCCGGACAGGCCGGCCGAGCCGCTGCGCTGCACGGACCACCCGGGCGGCTGGGTGACCTACTCCTGGTTCGACGGCCGCCGCGGCTACGCGGTGACGGCCGCGCTGCCCCGCAGCGAGCTCCGCGGCATCGCCTTCGCGGCCGAGCGCGCGGTCCGCGCCGGGCCCAAGCCCCCGCCGGCGGACCAGCTCAT
The DNA here is from genome assembly GCF_039523795.1 of Craurococcus roseus. Classification (NCBI taxonomy): domain Bacteria; kingdom Pseudomonadati; phylum Pseudomonadota; class Alphaproteobacteria; order Acetobacterales; family Acetobacteraceae; genus Craurococcus; species Craurococcus roseus. The sequence continues at coordinate 15,923 of NZ_BAAAFZ010000017.1, forward strand.
CGCCCGCGCCGAGACGCCGAGGGTCTGCATCGGCTGAGCAGGACACGGCGCCCCTCGAAGCAAGAATGGGAGGAACGGACTTGAGGACGAGGATCGGACGGCCGGAGCGGGGGCTGCAGGAACTCTACCGCGCGGACCCGGAGCGCGCGGACGCGCTGGTCTGGGGGCGCCGCGGCGCGCTTCGAGGCGGGGCGCTGGCCGCCATGGGCGCCGCGCTGGGCGCCGCGATCCCCTTCGCCGGCCGCCTGCCCGCCGGCCTGGTGCCGGCCGCGTTGGCCCAGGGCGCGCCGGCCGCCGGGGACGGACCGAAGCCGCTGCGCATGGACGGCAAGGCGCCGCTCGTCGTCCTGGGCGAGCGGCCGCTGGTCGCCGAAACGCCGGAGCACCTGCTGGACGACGAGGTGACGCCGGAGGACAAATTCTTCATCCGCATGAACGGCCAGATCCCGGAGCCCTTCGCCGGCGACCCGCGGGCCTGGAAGCTCCGCGTCGACGGCGAGGTGAACGCGCCGCTCGAACTGGCGCTCGGCGAGATCGAGTCGCGCTTTCCGCTGGTGACGCGCCGGCTGCAGATGGAGTGCGGCGGCAACGGGCGCTCCTTCTTCGCGCCGGAGACGCGCGGCAACCAGTGGGCCAACGGCGCCATCTCCTGCGCCGAATGGACCGGCGTCCGGCTGCGCGACCTGCTGCGGGCCGCGGGCATGAAGGAGGGCGCGAAGCACACCGGGCATTTCGGCGCCGACCCGCACCTCTCGGGCGACCCAAACCGGCAGGCGATCAGCCGCGGCATGCGGATCGAAAAGGCGCTGGACGAGGACACGCTGGTCGCGCTGCGGATGAACGGCCGGCCCATCCCGCACATCCACGGCGCGCCCGTGCGGCTGCTGGTGCCAGGCTGGCCGGGCTCGCTCAGCCAGAAATGGCTGACGCGCGTCACGTTGTTGGACCGGCCGCACACCGGGGCGGGCATGGGCGGCACCTCGTACCGCGTGCCGGTGCGGCCGATCGTCCCGGGCAGCCGCGACGACGGCAAGGGATTCGCGGACATGGAGTCCATGCCCGTCCGCTCCATCCTGACCAATGTCGCGCATGGCGCGCGCCTGCCCGCCGGCACGCGCGCGCTGGATGTCCGCGGCTTCGCCTGGGCGGGCGACCAAGCGGTGCGGGCCATGCACGTCTCGACCGATTTCGGCGCGACCTGGCGGGAGGCGCAACTGGCGGCGCCCGCCAACCGGCACGCCTGGCAGCGCTGGACGGCGCGCCTGGCCCTGCCCTCCGACGGCTACTACGAGGTGTGGTACCGCGCGACCGACAGCGAAGGGCGGATGCAGCCGCACGCCGCCGGCAACTGGAACCCGCAGGGCTACGGCGCGAACCCGTTGAGCCGCATCGCGGTGCTGGTCGGCTAGGCCATGCGCGGTCGCATCCCCCTCGGCGCGCTGCTTGGCCTGCCGCTGGCGCTCGGCCCGCTCGCGTGGCCCGAGCGGCCGGCGCGGGCGCAGGCCGACACCGCCGCCCAGCCGGCGGAGACGCCCGAGGTGCTGCCGCCGGGCGAGGCGCGGGAGGATGTCTTCTATGCCTGCACCGCCTGCCACAGCACCGCGGTCATCCGCCGCTCCCGGCTCAGCCGGCAGCAATGGGACGACCTGATGGACTGGATGGCCGAGAAGCACGGCATGAACCCGCTGGAGGGCGAGCAGCGGCGGCAGATCGTGGACTACCTGGCGACGGCCTTCCCGGCCTCTTCCGGCAGGCGCCGGGCCGGCAACCCCTTCCTGACGGATTGAAGCGCATGCGCGAGCCGGTCCCCGCATCCTCCGCTTGGCGCCGCGCGCTGCTCGTCCTGGTCCCGGTGGCCCTGGCGGGCACGACGCATGCCGCGAGCCTCGTGCCCTACGAGCTTGCGGAGGACGCGATACCCCGTCCGCTGACGGCGCGGCCGGGCGATCCGCAACGCGGCCGGGCGATCGCGCTCGACCGGTCGAAGGGCAATTGCGTCACCTGCCACGAGCTGCCGCTGCGGGCGGACTTCCAAGGCAACCTCGGCCCGCCGCTGGCCGGCGTCGGCGACCGCTACAGCGCGGGCCAGCTCCGCCTGCGGCTGGTGGACGGCAAGCGCATCAACCCGGAAAGCAACATGCCTTCCTACTACAAGGTGGAGGGCCTGCGCGACGTGCGCCGCGAGTTCGCGGGCAAACCGATCCTGGAGGCGCAGGAGGTGGAGGACGTCCTCGCCTTCCTGATGACGCTCAAATGACACCGGAGGAGACGGGATGACGAGCATGACCATGCGGCGCCGCCACCTGCTGGCCGCCGCCGCGGGCGGGGCGGCGATCACCGTCCTGCCGCGCGCCGCGGGGGCGCAGATGCAGCCCGCGACCGCGGAGGCGATCCGCAAGGCGACCGGCGGCAAGGAGCCGCAGGACGGCCGCGTGGCGCTGCGCCTGCCGCCGATCGCGGAGAACGGCAACACCGTGCCCCTCACGGTCAGCGTGGACAGCCCGATGACGGCGGCGGACCACGTGAAGACCGTCTGGATCTTCGCCGACAAGAACCCGACGCCCGACGTCGCGGTCTTCCACCTCACGCCGGCGCTCGGCCGCGCCCAGGCGGACACCCGCATGCGCCTCGGCCAGACGCAGGACGTGATTGCGGTGGCGCAGATGAGCGACGGCGCCTTCTACATGGCGCGGACCGAGGTGAAGGTCACCATCGGCGGCTGCGGCGGCTGACGGACGAAGCGGAGGAGACGGCACCATGGCGACCCCCATCGGACAGCCCCGCGTGCGCCTGCCGGCCCAGGCCAAGGCGGGCGAGATCATCGAGATCCGGACCCTGATCTCCCACGTCATGGAGACGGGGCAGCGGCGCGACCAGGAAGGCAAGACCATCCCGCGCGACATCATCAAGCGCTTCGTCGCCAAATTCGACGGGCAGGAGGTCTTCGCCATGGACCTGGCGACCGCGATCTCGGCCAACCCCTACATCACCTTCCCCTTCAAGGCGGAGAAGCCGGGCACCTTCGAGTTCACCTGGACCAACGACGCCGGCGAGGAGCGCAAGGCTACCGCCGAGCTGAAGGTGGCCTGACGCCATGCGGGCGCGCCATGCCGCGGTGCTGGCCGGCGGCGGGGCGGCGCTGATCGGCCTCGCCGCCGTTGCCGCCCTCGCCCAAGGCGGGGGCGGGGAGCCGCGCCGCGCCATCCCCGATCCGCTATCGGGCCGGCACTTCGCCACGCCCGAGACGCTGGCGATCCAGGACGACGACTTCCAGAACCCCGCCTTCCTCTGGGTCGAAGAGGGCGAGCAGGCCTGGAACCACGCGGAGGGCACCGCCGGGAAATCTTGCGCCTCCTGCCATGGCGACGCGGCCGAGAGCATGAAGGGCGTGCGCGCCCGCTACCCGGCCTACGACGCGGAGAAGGGGCGCGTCGTCACGCTCGAGCAGCGGGTGAACATCTGCCGCGAGGAGAAGATGGGCGCGCCCGCGCTGCGGGTGGACGGCCGGCCGCTGAACGCCGTCACAGCCTATCTCGGCCTGCAATCGCGCGGCGTGCCGGTGCAGGTGGACATCTCCGGCCCGGCGCGGCCCTTCTTCGACAAGGGCGAGGCCTACTACAACACCCGGCGCGGCCAGCTCGACATGCGCTGCGGCAGTTGCCACGAGGACAACCACGGCCGCCATTTGCGCGCCGATCTGCTCAGCCAGGGCATGAGCAACGGCTTCCCCACCTACCGCCTCAAAGAGCAGCGGGTGATCAGCCTGCAATACCGCCTGCAAGGCTGCGTCAACGACGTGCGCGGCGAATCGCCGCCGATGGGCGGGGAAGAGTTCACCAACCTCGAATTCTACCTCGCTTGGCGGGCCCAGGGGCTGCCGGTGGAGACGCCCGCCGTCCGCCGCTGAGCGGCGCGCGGGCGAGGGAGGGACCAGGGATGATCACCCGCCGCGACCTGATGGCCGCCGCCGCCGCCCTCGCCGCGGCCGGTACCGCCCGCGCGCAGGAGAGGCCGCGCCAGGCCGAGCTGCTGCGCTTCGCCCCGCTCGGCCAGGTGACGCTGGTGCACGTGACCGACCTGCACGCCCAGCTCGTGCCCATGCATTTCCGCGAGGCGAGCGTGAATGTCGGGGTGGGGGAGGCGCGCGGGCAGGTGCCGCACCTGACCGGGGAGGCGCTGCTGGCGCGGTACCGCATCGGCGCCGGCACGCCCATGGCGCATGCCTTGACCGGCCATGACTTCGAGCGCTTGGCCCGCGCCTACGGCCCGATGGGCGGCCTGGACCGCATCGTCACGCTGGTCGAGGCGATCCGGGCGGAGCGGCCGGGCAACACCATCGTGCTCGACGGCGGCGACACGCTGCAGGGGAGCTGGACAAGCCTGCAAACCCGCGGCGCCGACATGGTGGAGGCGCTGAAGGCCCTCACCGCCGACGCCACCACCGGCCACTGGGAGTTCACCTACGGCGCCGACCGGGTGAAGGAGCTGGTGGGCGCGATGCCTTGCCCCTTCCTCGCCGGAAACGTGCAGGACACGGAGTGGAACGAGGACGTCTTCGAGCACACGAAAGCCTTCGAGCGCGGCGGGGTGAGGGTCGCGGTCATCGGCCAAGCCTTCCCCTACACGCCAGTCGCCAATCCGCGCTGGCTGATCCCCGACTGGTCCTTCGGCATCAAGGAAGAGGTTGTGGCGAAGCGGGTGCAGGCGGCGCGCGGGGAGGGGGCGGAACTGGTGGTGTTGCTCTCCCACAACGGCTTCGACGTGGACCGGAAGCTCGCGGCCCGCGTGCCGGGGATCGACGTCATCCTGACCGGCCACACCCACGACGCGCTGCCCGAGCCTTTGAAGGTCGGGAACACGCTCTTGGTGGCCAGCGGCTGCCACGGCAAGTTCATCTCCCGCCTCGACCTGCGGGTGGAGGGCGGCCGCGTCGCGGAGTTCCGCCACGCCCTGATCCCGGTCTTCGCCGAGAGCATCGCGCCCGACGCGGACACCGCGGCGCTGGTCCGGCGGCTGCGCGCGCCCTACGCCGCCGAACTCGCCCGCGTGGTCGGCCGGACGGAGGTGCTGCTGACCCGCCGCGGCAACCTGAACGGCACCGTCGACGACCTGATCTGCGCCGCGCTGATGCGCCAGCGGGATGCGGAGATCGCCCTCTCCCCCGGTTTCCGCTGGGGCTACAGCCTGTTGCCGGGCAGCGACATAACCGCCGAGGATGTCTGGGCGCACACCGCCATCACCTACCCGGCCGCCTACCGCACCGCCATGACGGGCGAGCAGCTCAAGGCGATCCTCGAGGACGTCGCCGACAACCTGTTCAACCCGGACCCCTACTACCAGCAGGGCGGCGACATGGTGCGGGTCGGCGGCCTCGGCTGGACGCTGGACGTCGCGGCGCCGGCCGGGAGTCGCGTGCAGGACCTGACGCTGTTGCGGACCGGCCAGCCGATCGAGGCCGCGCGCGAATACGCCGTGGCCGGCTGGGCCTCGGTGAACCAGGGCACGGAGGGGCCGCCGGTCTGGGATGTGGTGATGCGGCACCTGTCCGAGGGGCCGGTGCGGGCCGAGCCGAACCGGCACCTCCGCTTGAAGGGAGCATGAGCCACTGCGATGGAGGTCGGCTACGCCGGCGCGGTCCTTGCGGGGATGCTGTCCTTCCTCAGCCCGTGCGTGCTGCCGCTGGTGGTTCCCTATCTCGGCTTCCTCGGGGGCGTGACGCTGCGCGCCGCGCCCGGCGGGGCGGTGGCGGAGGCGCCGAACCGTGGCCTCGTGCTGCTGGCCGCGCTGTTCTTCGTGCTCGGCTTCGCCACGGTCTTCACGATGTTCGGCGCGACGGCCAGCGCGCTGTCGCAGTTGCTGGCGGAGCATCTGGACACGCTGGCGGTCGTCGCCGGCATCGTGCTGATCCTCTTCGGCCTGCATGTCGCGGGCGTCCTGCGCATCGGCCTGCTGGACCGCGAAGCGCGGTTGCAAACGAAGGAGAAGCCGGTCTCGCCGCTCGGGGCCTATGTCGTCGGCCTCGCCTTCGCCTTCGGCTGGACGCCCTGTGTCGGGCCGGTGCTGGCCGGGATACTGACCGTTGCCGCGGCCGGGGACGGCGTGGCCGAGGGGGCCATGCTGCTCTTCGCCTACGCGCTCGGGATCGGCATTCCTTTCATGCTCGCGGCCGCCTTCGTCACGCCTTTCCTGCGCTTCGTCGCGCGCTTCCGGCAGCACTACCGGGCGGTCGAGTTGGCCGCGGGCGGGCTGCTGGCGCTGACGGGCGTGCTGGTGCTCACGGGCAGCTTTCAGGAGATTGGGGCGTGGATGCTGGACCGCTGGCCGGGGCTGGGCCGCTTTGGGTGACGGGCGGCGCCGCCTCAAGCTGCGACCCGCAGGCGGGGCCGCGCTGGTCCCACCAGCTCCGGAAGCTGGTGCGGTCGACGTAGCCGTGCTCGGCCACATAGCTGAAGATGCCGAGGAACTCCGGCTTCTTCATAAGCCCCGGCATCCGCGCAACCTCGATCTCCCGTCCCGGGCGCGGCGGGTCGGGCAGCCTCTCCGGGAAGAAGACGATGGTCGGCGTGAAGACCACCCGCCATTTGCGAGCGAGCTGCCGTTCTTCCATCACCTGCCCATCGAAATCGGTGACGCGCCGGGCGCCATGCAGATCGAGTTGCACGAAGCGGAATCGCGGCCGGACGAAGCCCTCGATCGCCGGCTCCACCAGATGGTCGGTGTGCATCTCGATGCAGTAGGGGCAGCCGCGCTGCTCGAACACCACGGCGAGGCGCTGGCCGGCCGCCGTCGCCTCCTTCAGGTCCTCGGGCAGGTCGAGGAAGCTCTCGGCGAACCAGTCCTGCGTGTAGCCCAGCTCCGTGCGCACCGGCGCGGCGCGCGACAAGCCGGTGGGGGCCACGGCGAGCACCAGGACGGAAAGCCCGCGGCGGGACAGCGGTATGGCGGCGACGCGGCGCATGTCGTGCCCACTCGCAGCGTTTCCATGGAATGTCGCGCCGGGCGGGGCGCGGGTCAATGACCGGGGTCCGTCCCTCTCCGCTGCGTGCGCTCGGCGACGCCGCGACAATCCTGCTCGCCTCCGCGCTCGGCATGGTGGTGGAGATCGTGGCGGGGCGGCTCCTCGCGCCGCATGTCGGCATGTCGCTCCACACCTGGACGGCGATCATCGCCGTGGTGCTGGGCGGCTTCTCGCTCGGCCATTGGTGGGGCGGCCGGCTGGCCGGGCCGGGCTGCGACCGGCGCACGGGGCACCGGCGGCTGGCTTGGCTGCTCGGCGGTTGCGCGGCGGCGACGCTGCTCGCCGTGCCGGCGCTGCGCTTGGCCGCGCCGCTGCTGGAGGGGGGGCGGGTGCATCCGCTCGCCGCCATCCTCGGTCTCGCCCTGGCGGCCTTCTTCCTGCCGAGCCTGCTGGTCGGCACGGTCTCCCCCATCGTGACCAAGCTGGCGGTGGAGGAAGCGCCGCCTGGCCGGATGGGGCCGGTGCTCGGGCGGCTCTTCGCCGTCTCGGCGCTGGGGGCGATCGCCGGGACGCTCGCGGCGGGCTTCGTCTTCGTCTCCTGGCTCGGCTCCACCGCCACCATGCTCGCCTGCACCGCCCTCTATGGGCTGATGGCCTCGGGTCACGCGGGCGCCGCGCTGGCCTTGGCCCGGCGCCGGGCGGCGCTGCCGGTCGCCGCCGCGGTCGGCCTCGCCGCCTTGCTGCTGCCGGCGGCCGCGGCGCGGCTGCCCGCCCTCGCCGCGCCCTGCGAGAGCGAGAGCGCCTACTTCTGCATCCGTACCGTGGACCTGACGGATGCGGTCGGGCAGCCGGCGCGGCTGATGGTGCTGGACCACCTCGCGCACGGCGCGAACGTCCGGAACGAGCCGACGCTGTTCGTGCAGCCCTACCTGCATCTGGTGGACGAGTTGATGGCGGCGCGCGGCCTGCCGGAGCGGCCAGCGGCCTTCTTCCTCGGCGGCGGCGCCTTCACCCTGCCGCGCGCCTGGGCCGCCGACCACCCGGAAGGCCGCCTCATCGTCGCCGAACTCGACCCGGCCGTGGCCGCGGCGGCACGACGCGACTTCTGGCTGGAAGACGGCCCGGCGCTGGCGGTCCTGACGGCGGACGGCCGCCCGGCGCTGCAGAACCTGCCGGCGGCCCCGCGGTTCGACCTGGTCTTCGCCGATGCCTTCCACGACATCGCCATGCCGGCGCATCTGTCCACGCGCGAATGGCACCGCGTGGTGCGCGCGCGCCTGCGCCCCGGCGGCGCCTATGTTGCGAACGTCATGGAGGACAAGCGGCAGCCGCGCTTCCTGCTCGCCCTCGCGCGGACCCTCGCCCTCGATTTCCCGGCGGTGGAGGTCTGGGTGGAGATGGCGGAAGCGCCGGGGAGGCGCGTCACCTACCTGCTGCTGGCCTCCGACACGCCGACGCCCTCCGACCGCATCACCGCGCGGCGGGGCCCCGGACGCCGCTGGGCCCGGCTGCCGCCGGGCTTCGTCGCGGCGCGCATCGCCGCCGCGGGCGTGCCGGTGCTCACCGACGATTTCGCCCCGGTGGAGCGGCTGATGTCGCACCTGATCCTGAGCGCGGAGGGAAGCGGACGATGAAGCGGTCACGACGCGCCATCCTGGCGGCCATGGCCGCCTTTCCGCTGGCCGCCGCCGGCGGCGTGCGGCAGACGCCGCTGGCCGAGCCGAGGCCGAGCCCGGAGGCGCCGCGGCGCATCGTCGTCTCCCTCCCGGAAGGCGACCCGGCGCGGGCCAACGCGGTGCTGTCCAATCTCGTGAACATCCAGGCCTTCTACGGCCAGGACCTGGTGGAGATCCTGGTGGTCGCCTACGGCCCCGGCGTGCGCCACCTGCTGCGAGCGGAGAGCCAAGTGGCCGAGCGGGTGGCGAGCCTGCAGGCCTATGGCATCGAATTCGTCGCCTGCGGGGCGACGCTCGACACGCTCGGACTGCCGCCGGAGGCGGTGCTGCCCGAGGTGCAGGTGGTGGAGAACGGCTTGCCGGAAGTGGTGGAGCGCCAGTTGATGGGCTGGGTCCACCTCCGGCCCTAGGCCGGCCCGCTCACATCATCAGCCGGTCCTCGACCGCCTGCAGCCCGGCACGGGCGCAGGCATCGTCCTCCGCCCCGCCCGGCGCGCCGGAAACGCCGATGCCGCCGAGGATCGACCCGCCGCCCTCCACCGGTACCCCGCCGCCCAGGAAGACATAGCCGGGGATGTGGCGGATGGCGGAGTTGATCTGCCCGGCCTGCGTGGCGGCGGAGAGCTCCTCGGTCGCCGCGCGGAAGCTGACGGCGGTGCGCGCCTTGGCGGTCGCGGTGTCGGGCGTGTGCGGGCCGGCCAGCGCGTCCCGCAGCACCACCTGCGCCACGCCGAAGCGGTCCACCACCGCGACCGCCACCTGGAAGCCACGGTCCTGGCAGGACTTCAGCGCGGCTTGCGCCAGTTCGAGCGCCAGCGGCGGGGCCAGCACGCGGAAGGTGGTGAAATCGGTTTCGCGTGCCCGTGTCGCCGGCGCCATGGCCAGCAGCGCGGCGCCCAGCATCCATGCCCGCTTCATTTCGAATCCTCCCTGTCTCCGGTCCCGCCTTGCGGCAGCTTGGCCAGCAGCGCCTCGGCCCGCTGCCAGAAGAAAAGGTCGCCCTGGTAGCCGATGATGCGGCCGAGCTCGCGCCCGCCCTGCACCAGCACGAAGGTCGGCGTGAAGCGCCAATGCGCGAAGGCGCCGAAATCGGCGGGCATCTCCTTCGCCACGTCCACCCGGCGCAGCGGCGCCCGCCGGCCGAGGTCGGAGGCGTTCCACGCCGCCTCGCCCACCTCCCGCAGCCATCGGCGGCACCAAGGGCAGTCGTGCCGCTCCAGCATGACGAGTCGCGCGGTGGGCTCGTCCCCGGCGCGGGCGCGCGGACCGGTGACGGCACCGAAGCCCAGCCAGGCCAAGTCGCGCCGGCGCATCCTGCCCTCCACGAGGCTAGCGCGCGGTGCCCGCCGCTCGGTGGGGATGGGCGGGCGGATCGTTCATCCGCTGCCCGTCCTCCAGCCCCGGGTAGGGCGTGCTGCCGGCCGTGTGGCCGACCATGCCGCGCGGGTCCGGGCCGGCGCCGTTGCGCCCGCAGCGTTGATCGAACGCGTGCTGCCCCGCCGCCGGCATGGCGACGGCCAGAACGGCACTCCGAAATCCCATGGGCCGGGTCCTCCCTCACCGTGCGGCAGCACGGGAATGAAACCGCGCCGTCGCGCGTCAGACACGCATTGGACGCGGTACGCTGGACCCTGGACGCAACGAGAATGCCGCGCTTCGCGGGAAAGTAAAGCGAAACCGAGGGGGAGGAACGGCCGGATGGGCAGGGCGGCGATCCTGGCCCTGGCGATGCTGGCGGCGCCGGCCGCCGCGCAGGAGCACGGCGCGCTGCTCGCCGGCGCATGCCAGGGCTGCCATGGCGCAGCGGGCGGCGGATCGCAGGGCATCCCCGCCATCGCGGGCACGCGCCGCCGCGCGGAATTCGCGGCCATCCTGCGCGACTTCCGCGAGAACAAGCGGGAGGCGACCGTCATGGGGCGCATCGCGCGCGGCTTTTCGGAGAAGGACATCGCCGCCCTGGCCGCGCATTACGCGGCGCGCGACTGAGGAGGGCCCGCCATGACGATCCAGCGTCGCGCCTTCCTCGCCGCCACCGGCCTCCTCGCCACGCCACGCCTCGCCCGCGCGCAGCAGGCCGGGCGGTTGGTCATCCTCGGCGGCGGCTTCGGCGGCGCCTCCGCCGCCCGCTTCGCCCGCGACCACCACCCGCGGCTCGACGTCACGCTGGTCGAGCGCGGCGCCCGCTTCACCACCTGTCCCTACGGCAATCTGGTGCTCGCCGGCCGGCGCGACGTCGAAAGCATCACCTTCGGCTATGAGGGCCTCGCCGCCCGCGGGGTGCGGGTGGTGCGCCAAAGCGTCGCCGCGGTTGATGCCGGGCGGAAGCGGCTGCGCCTCGCCGACGGGGCGGAGCTTCCCTACGACCGCTTGATCATGTCGCCGGGGATCGACCTGCGCTGGGGCGCGGTCGAGGGCTACGACGAGGCGGCGGCCGCGCGCATGCCGCACGGCTGGATCCCCGCGCTGCAGCAGGTCACCGTGCTGCGCCGGCAGATGGAGGCGATGCCGGAGGGCGGCGTCTTCGTGATGACGATCCCGGACAACCCCTTCCGCTGCCCGCCCGGACCCTACGAGCGCATCTGCATGGTGGCGGAGTACCTGAAGCGGGCGAAGCCGCGCGCCAAGCTCATCGCGTTGGACGCGAAGAACGGCTTCTCCAAGCAGCCGCTTTTCCAGGATGCCTGGCGGGAGCTTTACCCCGGCATCGTCGAGTGGCGCGGCGCCTCCGAAGACGGGCGGGTGGTGCGGGTGCGCCCCGCCGCGATGGAGGTGGAGACGGAGTTCGGCGACAAGGTGAAGGGCGACGTGGTCAACGTCATCCCCCCGCAGATGGCGGCCCGCGTCGCGCGCGACGCCGGGCTGGCCGACGAGTCCGGCTGGTGCCCGGTGAAGCCGGAAACCATGGAGTCCGCGCGGGCGCCGGACATCCACGTCATCGGGGATGCCTGCATCGCGGCGCCCATGCCGAAGTCGGGCTTCGCCGCCTCGTCCCACGCCAAGCACGCGGTGGCCTGCGCGGCGGCCTCCCTGGCGGGACGGGAGCCGCCGGCGGCCACCTACTTCAACACCTGCTACAGCCATGTCGGGCCCGACTACGGGATCTCGATCGTCGGCGTGTACCGCGGCACGCCGCAGCGGATGGAGGAGGTGCCCGGATCGGGCGGCATCAGCCCGCGCACCGCCGCGCTGGGAGAGCGCGCCGCCGAGCACCGCCGGCTGGAAGCGCTCTACGCCGATGGTTGGTACGAGAGCATCACCCGGGAGATGTTCGGCATCGCCTGAGGCGGCACGCCCAGGCAGGAAGAAACGAGGCACCGCATGACGGAGTTGCAGCGACCAAGGGCCGCGTCGCGGCGGGGCCTGTTGAAGGCGGCGGCGGCGGGCACGCTCGGCGCCGGCGCCGCCACGGCGGCCGAGGGCGATCCGGCGAACCTGCCGCCCAACACGCCGGAATGGGCGAAGGCCCTGGGGCCCGGCGTGATCGAGGAGGCCTACGGCACGCGCAGCCGGCACGAGACGGCGGTCCGCCGCTACGTGCCCTGGCTGACGCAGGACCGGCAATCCTCCGTCTCCTTCACGCCGCTGGCGGAGATGCACGGCATCATCACCGCCTCCGGCCTGCACTTCGAGCGGCACCACGGCGGCGTGCCGGACGTGGTGCCGGCCGATTGGCGGCTGATGGTCCACGGCCTGGTGGAACGGCCGCTGCAGTTCGCGCTGGAGGACATCAAGCGGCTGCCGAGCGTGTCCCGCATCCACTTCATCGAATGCCCGGCGAACGGCGGCATGGAGTGGCGCGGCGCGCAGATGTCGGGCGTGCAATTCACCCACGGCATGCTGTCCTGCTCGGAGTGGACAGGCGTGCCGCTGAAGGCGCTGCTGGGCCAGGCCGGGCTGAAGCCCAACGCGTCCTGGCTGCTGGTGGAGGGCGGCGACGCCAGCCTGATGACGCGCTCCATCCCCCTCGCCAAGGCGCTGGACGACGTGATCGTCGCCTATGGCCAGAACGGGGAGGCGGTGCGGCCGCAACAGGGTTACCCGGTGCGTTTGGTGGTGCCGGGCTGGGAAGGCAACGTCTGGATCAAGTGGCTGCGCCGCATCGAGGTCGGCGACCGCCCCTGGTACCACCGCGAGGAGACGCGCCACTACACGGACCTCATGCCGGACGGCAGGGCGCGGAAGTTCACCTTCGTCAACGAGGTGAACAGCGTCATCACCGCGCCCTGCCCGGAGAAGCCGTTGCGCGGCAAGCCCGGCTTCGTCGAGATCTCGGGTTTGGCCTGGAGCGGCGCCGGGCGGGTCACGCGCGTCGATGTCTCGGTGGATGGCGGCGACAACTGGCGCGCGGCGCAGTTGCAGGAGCCGGTGCTGGGCAAGGCGCTGACCCGCTTCCGCGTCCCCTGGGAATGGCGGGAGGGCCAGCGGGCCTTCCTGCAGTCCCGCGCAATGGACGAAACGGGGCGTGTGCAGCCGACCTTCGCGGCGCTGCGCAAGGCGCGCGGCGTCGAGAGCATCTACCACAAGAACGCGATCCACACCTGGCTGCTGGAGCCGGACGGGACGGTGGTCAATGTCCAGATCGATGCGTAGGGCGCTGCTCCTCGGCGCTATCGGGTTCGCCGCGCTTGCGGCGGGCGGCGCGATGCGGGCGCAGACCGGCGGCGACCGCGCCGCGCTGTACCGGCCCTTTCCGCTGCCGCAGGGCGGCGCCGCGATCGGCCCCTTCGGCGCTTGGCCGGCGCCGCCGGCCGCCTCGGAGGGCTTGCCGCGGCCCATCGCCGGCATCGGCCGTCCGGTGACCGCGCAGGAGATCGCGGGCTGGGACGTCGACGTGCGCGGCGACGGCGAGGGGCTGCCGCCCGGCCGCGGTTCCGTGAAGGAGGGCGAGGAGCTGTTCGTGCAGCAATGCGCCTCCTGCCACGGCGATTTCGGCGAGGGGCTGGAGCGCTGGCCGGCCCTGATCGGCGGCCGCGGCAGCCTGAACACCGACCAGCCGCGGCGCACCGTCGGCAGCTTCTGGCCCTATGCGCCGCCGGTCTTCGACTACATCCGCCGCGCCATGCCCTACGCGACGCCGATGAGCCTCTCGAACGAGCAGGCCTACGCGCTGACGGCCTATGTGCTGCACCTGAACGAGCTGCTGCCCGAGGATGCCGAGCTGGACGCGGAAAAGCTCAAATCAATCCGCATGCCGAACCGCGACGGCTTCGTGCCGGAGGCGCGGCCGGACACGCCGGACGAGGCCTGCATGAGCAGTTGCCGGCAGGGGAGGCCCGTGGCGGTCACGATGGACAGCCGGCGGTTCGTGCAACCGGGTTCCGGTTCCGGCTTCTCGGAACCGCAATAGCGCATGGAGGCGGCGATGGCGGCCAGGATGAGGCGGCGGGCGGGGCTGACGGGCCTGTTGGCGGCAGGGGCGGCGACGGCGGGCGGCGCGGCGGCCCAGGCCCCGGCCGCTCCCGCGAAGGAGCTGATCCTCTACCACTTGAACCAGCCCGGCGGTGAGGAATTCCGCCACTACCGCCAACTCCTGCGGAACCTGCGCAACCACCTCAGCGTGCTGCCGCAGGGCGGCTACGACCTCCGCGTGGTGATGCACGGCGCGGGCCTCGGCCTGCTGCGGCTGGCGGCGCGGCAGGAGCCGCAGATCGCCGCGACGGTCGACGAGCTGAAGCTGGCCGGCGTCCGCTTCGAGATCTGCCGGATCACGCTGCGGCTCGACGGCATCAAGCTGGAGGAACTCTACGACGCGACGGAAGACGATTTGGTCGAGAGCGGCGTCGGCCAGGTCGCCCGGCTGCAGCACCGCGGCTTCGCCTACATCAAGATCTGACGGCGCGCGCTTGCTCGGCGCTGCCCGCCGCGTGCGCCTCCTCGGCCGATGGGGGACCGTCGGGCAGCGCGACAGGCGCCCCCGCGGGCGTAGCCAAACCGGGGACGGGGCCGCTGCCCGGGCCCTTTGCTTCCCGCAGTTGGAGGACCGATCCATGCCCACCCTTCCTGCGACCGCGAGCCGCATCAGCCGCAACACCGCGGGCGCCGTGAACCGTCGCATCGCGGAGCGGACGGAACGGAACGTGGCCTTCCTGGCCGCGCACCCCGAACGCATCGACCGGCGCCTGCGCGAGTTGGACGAGGAGTGGGACACGGAACGGGTGCTCGAGGCCAACGCCGCCACGTTGGCGCTCGGCGGGACGGTGCTCGGCATCTTGGAGGACCGGCGTTTCCTGGCCCTGTCCGTCGTGGTGACCGCCTTCCTGCTGCAACACGCGCTGCAGGGCTGGTGCCCGCCCCTGCCCGTCATCCGCCGGCTCGGCGTCCGCACCGCGGAGGAGATCAACGGCGAACGCACGGCGCTGAAGGCGCTCCGCGGCGATTTCGCGGCGATCGGGCAGGCGGCGACCGATGATCCGCACGCACGCGCCGAGGCGGCGTTGCGGGCGGCCGCGTGAGCGTCTCTGGCAACCGGCCGGGTGGCGCCGGCTGAGCCCCTGGCCCCGACCGGGCGAGACCTCGCCAGGTGCGAACCCTGTCAGGGAACAGCGATCGCCGTGGCGCGGGCGGGCGACGCCTTTCCGACGCCCCCCTTCCGGTGAAGAAGAGCTGGCGCGGCGGGTCGCGCAGCAAGGCGAGAGGCGGATCGGGCATGGCCGGACTCCTCAAACGGCGGCGGGCCGCGTCTCGGCTTCGATCCGCCCGTCGCGCAAGCTGACCAGGCGGTCGAAGCGGCCGTAGATCTTCTCGTCATGCGTCACCACCAGCACGGCGGCCGATTGCTCCCTCGCCACGCCGCGCAGCAGGTCCATCACCACCTGGGCACGTTCGGAGTCGAGCGCCGCCGTGGGCTCGTCGGCCAGGATGATGCGCGGGCGGTTGGCCAGCGCGCGGGCGATGGCGACACGTTGCGCCTCGCCGCCCGAAAGCTTCGCCGGCATGGCGGAGGCCCGCTTCCCGACCTGCAGGTGGTCGAGCAGGGTTCGCGCGCGCCGCCTGGCCTCGGCCAGCGGCACGCCGTTGAGCGTGAGCGCCAGCGCGACGTTGTCGGTCGCGTCCAGGAAGGGCAGCAGGTTGTGGAATTGGAAGATGAAGCCGATCTTCTCACGCCGCAGCGCGCGCAGGTCGCCCCGCGCCCAGCGGCCCTGCCATACCGTCTCGCCGGCCAGCCGGAGCAGCCCGGCGTCGGGCTCCAGGATGCAGGCGACGAGGTTGAGCAGCGTCGACTTGCCGCTGCCGGAGGGGCCGCGCAGGCCGACGACCTCGCCGGGCATCGCCGAGAGCGTGATGTCCGAGAGGGCCTGCACCCGCGCCTCGCCCTCGCCGAAGCCCTTGGCTACCCCGGCCAGCTCGACGAGCGGCGTGCCCGCATCCTGGCGCGGGGCACGCAGCCCGCCCGGGCCCGCGCCTCCCGCGCCGCTGGTCGCTTCCATCCGCTATCCGCCGAGCGCCTGCGCCGGCTCGATGCGGAGCGCGTAGCGCACGCCGAGCAGGCTGGCGAACAGGCAGATGCCGAAGATCACCAGGCCGAAGCCCGCCACCTCCTCCGGCCCCAGCAGCACGCGGCGCGGGAAGGCGTCCTTCACCGAGAGCAGCAGCGCCGTGCCGCCGGCGAAACCCACCGCGCCCAGCATCAAGGCCTGCTGCATCACCAGCGCGACGATGCTGCGGTCCGGCGCGCCGATCAGCTTCAGCGTCGCGATCTCCCGCATCTTGTCCATGGTCAAGGTGTAGACGATCAACGCCACGATCACCGCGGAGACGAGCAGCAGCACCACGGTGAAGAGGCCGAGCTGCCGCCGGGCCCGCTCCACCACGCTGCGGGTCAGCACCGTCTCCTGCTCGGCCGCCGTCAGCGCGGCGAAGTGCTTCCAGCGGCGGATGCCGGCGGCGACGTCCTCTACGCGGGCATGCGGCGAGAGCCGCGCGACGACGGCGTTCACCGTGTCCTGCGGCTGGCCGCCGCCGCCGCCCTGCTGGGCGCGCCGCGCCGCCGGCGGAGTCAGGCGGAATTGCAGTTCCTGGCTGTCCCGCAAGGTGATCCAGCCGATCGGGTCGCCGCCGGTCGAGACGGCCCGCGCCGTCAGCCCGACCACGCGGAAGCGGACGCCGCCCATTTCCACCGTGGCTCCCGGCGAGAGGCCGCTGCCCCGATCGGCCACCATTTCGCGCCGCCCGCGGCCGATGCCGCGCCCTTCCACGATGCCGGGCGGGCCGCCGGGGCGGTCGGGCTCGTGGCCGACCACTTGCAGCCGCAGCACCGCGCCGACGCGCTGCCGCCCGGCCTCGCCCGAGCGTTCGCGCACCCAGTCGTCCGCCGATCCGGGCCCGGGGGGAGCCGCCGCCCCGTCGGGGCCGCCGGCATGGCGCGCCTCCACCGTCTGGAAGGTGACGCCGCCGGCCGCGACGACGCCGGGCAGCCGCGCCACCGCCTCCCGCACGTCGCCCGGGATGCGGCTGGCCTCGGCGAAGGGGCCGCGGGTGCCGGCCTCCACCACCCAGAGATCGGCCCGCAGGCCGCGGGCGAGCGACAGCGCCTCCTCCACCACGCCGCGGTAGATGCCGACCATGGCGAGCGCGACGCCGAGCAGCAGGCCGAGCCCGAGGCAGGTCAGCAAGAAGCGGCCGAGGTTGTGGCGGATGTCCCGCAGCGCGAGGTTCACGGCGCCGGCCTCGCGGCCCGGCCCTCGCGGAAGCCGGCCAGCACGCGCGTGGCGACCGGCAGATCGGCCGGCAGGGCGGGGTCGAGGGCGAGGGCGAGGCGCGCGTCCAAGGTGCGGGCGATGAAGCGCGCCTCCCGCTGGCGCAGCCGCCCGTCCTCGACCACCCAGACCCGGCCGGCGGCGCCGTCGAAGCCTTCCACGGCGGCCTCGGGCACCAGGCGCGCGGCCGGCAACCGGCCGGTCTCCACCTCCACCTGCACCTGCTCGCCGAGGACGGGGCGCGGCGGGCAGCGCTCGCAGCGGACGTGGACGCGGCGCTCCTCCGTCACCCGGTCGCTCTCCAAACCGACGCGGACGACGCGGCCGGTGAAGGTTTCGCCGGGCAGGGAGCGCAGCCGCACCTCGGCCGGCAAGCCTTCGCGGATGGCGCCGGCGCGGCCCTCGTCCACGTAGGCCAGCGCCCAGAGGCTGCCGGGCGCGACCAGGCTGAAAACCGCCTCCCCGGGGCCCAGCGCGGCGCCCGGCTCGCGCAGCCGGGCGATGACAAGGGCGTCGAAGGGCGCGGCCAAGGTGTGCTTGGCCAGCGCCGTGCGCTCGGCCAGCAGGACCGCCTGGGCGTCGGCCAACGCCGCCCGCGCCACACCGAGGTCGGCCCGCGCCAGGGCGAGGTCGGCGGCGGCGGCGACCGCCTCGGTTTCCGCGATCTCGGCGGCCTCCGACGAGGCTGCGCCGCGGCCCGCCAGCTCCCGCCGGCGTTGTGCCGTGGCCCGCTTCTGCTGCGCCATCGCCGCGGCGCGGTCCAGCGCCGCCGCGACGCGGGCCTGCTGCGCTTCGGCGCTCTGCACGCCGGCTTCCGCCTTGGCCACCCGCGCCTGCTGCGCGGCGGGGGCGAGCCGCGCCAGCACCGTGCCGGCCGGCACCCGGTCGCCGTGGTCCGCCAGCACCTCGGCCAGCGTGCCCGCGACCTCGAAGCCGATGCGCGAGGAAACCTGCGCCTCGATGGTGCCGAGGCCGAAGACGCGGACGGGCACGTCCCGCTCCTCCCGCGCCACCGGCACCTCGACCGGGCGGTCGCGGAGCGCCCAGGCGCCGCCCGCCGCCGCGATGCCGGCCACCGCCGCAGCGGCGAGCCAACGCGAGCGCGCCACCCGGGGAGCCTAGGCGCTCCGCCGGGCCAGTTTGCAGGTGCTGAGGCCGAGCAGGCCGTAGACCGGGCAACTGCCGGCAAGGCCGGTGGCCAGCGGCACCAGCCCGACCAGCCCCCACCAGCCGAGCGGGCCGAACAGGCCGAGCGTTAACAAGACGACCCCGGCCGCGATCCGCAGCCATTTGTCGATGTTCCCGACATTGCGAGTCATGGTCGCTGTCCTCCACGGCTGGGGGCTTCCCGCCCTCCCTCGGCAACTGTGGCAGCATGGCTCGCGGCCGCATTGATCAGGCTCAAGCCGCCGCGCAGCGGGGCGCCAGATCGATGCGTCCGAGGTGGGTTCCGGGCGATCGTGGGCGTTGCGGTCCCGAAAGCGTCGGACGGCGTCCAGGCGTGACCGCTTCTTCTCGAACGCGCTCACGCCCACATTATTTAAGTTACTTCTTATATTAGAATGCCTGAATGCTATGTCGGCGCGGACAATGGCGGCTCGGTTCGGCCGCTCGGACACCGCGAGGAGGACGCCCATGGACCGCGTCGCACGTCTGACCCCTTTCCTGTCGATCACCTCCCAGATCTCTGAAGCCGATGTCGGCGTGGCCGCCGCTCGGGGCTTCCGCGCCATCGTCAGCAACCGCCCGGACGACGAGGCGCCGGACCAGCCGCCCTCGGCCGCCATCGCCGCGGCGGCCGAGCGGCACGGCCTCGCCTACCGGCACATCCCGGTGGTATCCGGGAACGTGACGGATGCCGACGTCCGGGCCTTCGCCGCCGGCTTGGCCGAGCTCAGGGGCCCGGTGCTGGCGTTCTGCCGGACGGGCACCCGCTCCGCCACGCTCTGGGCCCTCTCCGAAGGTGCCCGGCTCGCCGCCGACGCGGTGCTGCGCACGGCCGCCGAGACGGGCTACGACCTCGGCGGGCTCCGGCCCCGCCTGGAGACGCGCTGGCGAGCCGGCGGGGCCGATGCCGCCCGGCTCCCCTCCGCCACCTACGACGTGCTGATCGTGGGCGGCGGCGCGGCCGGCATCGCCGCCGCCGCGAGTCTGCTGAAGCGCCGCCCCGGCCTCGACATCGCGGTGGTCGAGCCTTCCGACCGGCACCACTACCAGCCCGGTTGGACCCTGGTGGGCGGCGGGGCCTTCGACCGCCGCCGCACCGAGCGGCCGATGGCCGCCGTGATGCCGCGCGGCGTGCGCTGGGTCCGCGCCGCGGCTGCGGCCTTCGAGCCGGAGCGCGCCGCCGTGGTGCTGGAGGACGGCACGCGCCTCTTCTACCGCGCCCTGGTGGTCGCCCCGGGCCTCAAGCTGGACTGGGACGCTGTGGACGGGCTGCGGGCGACGCTGGGCAAGAACGGCGTGACCTCGAACTACCTCTTCGACCTCGCGCCCTACACCTGGCAGCTCGTGCAGGCGCTGGAGCGCGGTCGCGCGCTCTTCACCCAGCCGCCCATGCCCACCAAGTGCGCCGGCGCGCCGCAGAAAGCGATGTACCTTTCCTGCAGCGCGTGGGAGCGCCGCGGTGCGCTGAAGCACATCGACGTCCATTTCCACACCGCGGGCGCCGTGCTGTTCGGGGTGAAGGAGTTCGTCCCGCCCCTGATGCGCTACGTCGAGCGCTACGGCGCGAAGCTCGACTTTTCTTCCAACCTCAAGGCGGTGGCCGGCCCCGGGCGCCGGGCCTGGTTCGAGGAGAAGGACGCCGGGGGCGGGACGCGCACCGTGGAGCGCGGTTTCGACATGCTGCACGCCTGCCCGCCGCAGACCGCGCCGGACTTCGTGCGGAACGGCCCGCTCGCGGATGCCGCCGGCTGGGCGGAGTGGACCACGAGACGCTGCAGCACCCGCGCTACGGCAACGTCTTCGGCCTCGGCGACGCCTGCTCGGCGCCCAATGCCAAGACCGCGGCGGCGGTGCGCAAGCAGGCGCCGGTCGTGGCCGAGAACGTGCTGGCGGCGCTGGACGGGCGCAGCCCGCGCGCGCTCTACGACGGCTACGGCTCGTGCCCGCTGACGGTGGAGCGCGGCAAGGTGGTGCTGGCCGAGTTCGGCTACGGCGGCAAGCTGCTGCCGACCTTCCCGTTGGACCCGGTGGTTCCGCGGCGCAGCGCTTGGTGGCTGAAGGCGAAGCTGCTGCCGGCGCTCTACTTCGACGCGATGCTGAAGGGGCGGGAGTGGCTCGCGGCGCCGCGGCTGCTGCCCCACCCGCCGCGGCCCCACGAAGTGGCGGCCGCGGCCGATTTCCGTGACGCCGGGGCGAAGGCGGGCTGACCGCCGGGCCGAGCTCCCCGGCCGCGCGGGCTGCCCCGCGCGGCCGGGAACCACCCCGGTCACGGCACGGGACGCGCGACGCCCTCGACCATGAAGGTCGCCAGCTTCGGTCCGGCGCCCAGGTAGCCCGACCGGAGCTCGAGGAATTCGAAGCCCGCCTCGGCCAGCAGCCGCTCCACCGGGTTGTCGAGGTGGCAGCTGACCCGCCACCAGAGCGGGTCGAGGCGGTGCTGCCAAGCGGCGACTCCGGGCTCCGGGGCCAACCCGTGCTCGACGAAGACCAGCGCCCCGCCGGGCCGGAGCACCCGGCGCACCTCCCGCAACCCGGCGCGCGCGTCCCGCAGGCTGCACAGCGTCCAGGTCATGACCGCCGTGTCGATGCTCGCCGCAGCGAGCGGGATCGCTTCCGCCGCGGCGCGGAGGAGATGGACGGGGCACGCGGCCCGCGCCGCGAGGGACGCCGCGCGGCGCAGCAGTTCCGCCGACGGCTCCAGCCCGATCACGCGCTCCGCCTGGCGCCCGTACCAGGGCAGGTTCAGGCCGGACCCGAGCCCGACTTCCAGCACCCGTCCCTCGGCCCGCGGAACCAGCCGTTCCCGATAGCGCGTCAGCTCCCCGGTGCGCATGGCCCAGGCGATCAGCCGCGGCAGGACCTTGTCTTCGTAGAAGCCCAAGGACGGCCCCCCTATGGCCGGCATCGGCAACGCCACCCAGGGCGCACAGCTCAGACCCCGGCCGCCGCGACGGCGCCCTCGGCCCAGGCGGCGATGCGCCGCGCGGGCATGGCGCCGGCCTGCCGCGCCACCTCCCGCCCGCCGGCGAACAGCGCCAAGGTCGGGATGCTGCGGATGCCGAGTTCGGCCGCGATGTTCGGCGCTTCCTCGGTGGAGACCTTCACGAGGCGGAAGCGGGGCTCAAGCGTCCGCGCCGCCGCCTCGAACTCGGGCGCCATGGCGCGGCAGGGGCCGCACCAGGAGGCCCAGAAATCCACCAGCAAGGGAATGCCGCTGTGGCGGAGGTGGCGGCGGAAACGCTCCTCGGACAATCCGGCGGGCTTCGCCTCGAACAAGGGGGCGCGGCACTCGCCGCAGCGCGGGCCGTCGCCGAGGCGCGCGGCGGGGACGCGGTTGATGGCGTCGCAACGCGGGCAAACGACTTGGAGGGCCTCGTCCATGCTGCTCGGGCTTTCCGTCAGTTCGTGACGCGGGCCGCGTCCGGGTTGGCGCGCAACCAGTCCTGGATCGGCTTCCAAGGCCCGTAGCGGTGCTGCTCCGGCGCGAAGGGGCCGACGAAGGGCGGGTAGGCGGCGTCCGCGGGCTTCTTCGAGCGGTCGGGGTAGTCCCGCTCCAGTCCCTCCTTGCGCGGACGCGGCTGGGTGTTGACGAAGGCCATCGCGTCGAAGGCGTCCTCGGCGCCGATCGCGGGCGCTTCGAAGGTGGTGCCGAGCGGCATGTTGGCGTGCACGAAGCGGGCGGCGGTGATCGTCCGCGCCATGCCGGCGCCGTCGTTGTAGCTGTCCGGCCCCCAGAGCGGCGGGAATCGGTAGCGCCGGCCCGTCTCGGCGGCCTCCGGGGCCTCCAGCCGCTGCCCCTGGCCGTCGGCGCCGTGGCAGGTGGCGCAGGCGTCGGCGTAGATTTGCCGGCCGCGCTCCGGGTCGGCGGCGCGGTCCGGCAGCGGCAGGGGCGGCGAGCCGCGGCCGTGCAGGGACTGCCCGACGCGCTCCGGCGCGCTGATGTGGCGGACGTAGGTGAGGATCGCCTTCATCTCCGGTCCTTCCACCGGCAGGGCGCGGCCGTTCATGCTGCGCTCCATGCAGCCGTTCACCCGCTCCTCCAGGGTGCGGACCTCGTCCTCGCGGCCGATGTAGGTGGGGAAGACGCCCCAGACGCCGGCGAGCGGGAGGCCGAATTGCTGGGTGCCGGCTTGCAGGTGGCAGGATTGACAGTCTAGGCCGTTGCCGGCGAAGCGCATCGCCGGGTCGGCCGCGTCGGGGCCGATGGTGGAAGAGGTCCGGGCGATCAGGTCGCGGCCGCGCCGGACGGCCCGGCCGTAGGCGTCGTCGGGCAGCGCGTCGGGGTCCGGCACCTGCCAACCGGGCCCTTCCGCGGCCGATGCCGACGGGGCCGGCGGCCGGGCTTGGTCGGGTCGCGGCGAACCCGCGGGCGGGGCGGCAGCCGGCGCCGGTCCGGGGGCAGGGCGCGCGGCGAAAAGCGCGGGCACCCCCACCAAGAGGGCGCCCGCGATGACCCAAGGGAGCGGGGGCGTGCGCATGTCGGCCGCGTTTCCTGCGTTGCGACGGGGGCGGCCGACGCGGGCCGCGCTCCGCCGGGCGCGGCCAGCTTGGCCGTTCGGTTCGCCGCGGCGCCTTGATCCAGCGCAAGACGCCCCAAGGCAGCGGCTCACAAAGCCGCGTTCTTCGCCTTCACCGGGATTTTCAGGTAGCGGACGCCGTTCTCCTCGGCTTCCGGGAA
>NZ_BAAAFZ010000018.1:0-7698 GCF_039523795.1 Craurococcus roseus
CCGAAGCCGGCGGCGGAGCGGCGACGGGTCGAGCACCTCGCCGCCGCCCTCGCGGGCCGGCGGCGAGGGCAGGCGCAGAACGAAACGCTCCCGCGCGGGCACGGCGACCGGCGCGTCGAGCGCGAGCTGCGCCACGGCCTCCTCCCCCGGCTCCACCCGGTCGCGTCCCAAGGGGCGGAGGCGCGCGCCGACCTCGCGTGTGCCGATCAACAGCCGCAGCGGCTCCCCGCGCGCCAGGGCCCGCGGCGCGGAAGCCAGCACCGCCACGCGCGCGTCGAGCAGCGCGGACGCGGCCAACCCCAGCCCCGGCGCCGCCAATGCGTCGCCCGGCGCCACGTCCCGCCGCTCCACCCCGCGCAGCGCCACGGCGACCCGCCGACCGGGGCCAACCCGTTCCAAGGCCCGGCCGTGGCTGTGGATGCCCCGGACGGAGGCGCGCAGGCCGCGCGGCAGCACCTCCACCGAGTCGCCGACCGAGAGCCGCCCGCGCCGCAACGCGCCCGTGGCGACCACCCCCGCGCCGGCCAGCGCGAAGGCGCGGTCGAGCGGCAGCCACGCCTCGCCGCCCTCGCCCGGCGTTTCCTCGCGCGCCAAGCCGCCGAGCGCCGCCGCCAACTCCGCCACGCCCTCTCCGGTCGCGGCCGAGGTTTCCACCACCGGCCAGTCCGCGCCGAGGCCGAGCCGGGCCAGCAGCGCCCGAGCGCCCTCCGCCGCCGCGAGCGCCTGCTCCGCATCGGCCAAGTCGCGCCGCGCCACCGCCACCACGCCGCGGCACACGCCGAGCAGCGCGGCGACCTCGGCGTGCTCCGCCGTCTGGGCGCGCGCGCCTTCCCGCGCGTCCACCACCAACAACGCGGAGTCGACGGCGGTGGCGCCGGCCACCATGGCGCGCACGAAGCGCTCGTGCCCCGGCGCGTCCACGAGTTCCACCTCGGCGCCGCACGGCGCTTCCAGCCGCGCGAAGCCGAGCGCGATGGAGATGCCGCGCGCCTTCTCCTCCGGCAGCCGGTCGGTGTCGGTGCCGGTCAGGGCGCGCACGAGCGCGGTCTTGCCGTGGTCCACGTGGCCGAGCACGCCGATCAGCGCGTGCCGCCGCCCGGTCACAGCGCGGCGGCCACGGCGGCCGCGGCTTCCTCGATCTCGGCGTCGCGCAGGGTCCGCACGTCCAGCACCACGCGCCCGCGCTCGATGCGCGCGACCAGAGGCGGCGCGCCCGCGCGCAGGCGCCGGGCCAGTTCTTCCGCCCCGACCGCCGCCGGCCGCAGCGCCACTAGGCTCGTCGGCAGCGCGGCGCCCGGCAGGCTGCCGCCGCCCGGCAGGGACTCGCCGGCCCCCACCGCAGCGCCGGCCGCCTCCGGCAACGACGCGAGCAGCCGGGCGGCGCGCGCCTCCAGCGCCGCGGCGTCGGCCGCGAGCATCCCGAGCGCCGGGACCTCGCGCGCCAACCGCGCGGGGTCGCCACCGTGGTCGCGGTAGAGGCGCAGCGTGGCTTCCAGCGCCGCGAGCGTCGCCTTGTCCGGGCGCAAGGCCCGCATCAGCGGATGCCGGGCGCAGGCGGCGACGGCTCCGGCCTTGCCCAGCAGCAGCCCTGCCTGCGGGCCGCCGAGCAGCTTGTCGCCGCTGCACGCCACCAGGTCGAAGCCGGCCGCGACCGACTCCGCCAGCGTCGGCTCGCGCGGCAGGCCGAAGGCCGACAGGTCCGCGACGGCGCCGCTGCCCAGGTCCTCCACCGAGACGAGGCCGCGCGCGCGGGCCAGGGCCGCGATCTCCCGCGGTTCCGGCGCTTCCGTGAAGCCGACGACGCGGTAGTTGCTCTGGTGGACACGCATCAGCACGCGCGTGGCCGGTCCGATGGCGGCGTCGTAGTCGCCGATGCGGGTGCGGTTGGTGGTGCCCACCTCCACCAGCCGCGCGCCGCCCTGCGCCACCACCTCCGGCACGCGGAACGCGCCGCCGATCTCCACCAGCTCGCCGCGGGACACCACCACCTCGGAACCGGCCGGCGCGTGTGCGGCCAGGGCCAGCAGGACCGCCGCGGCGCAGTTGTTCACGACCACGGCGGCCTCCGCGCCCGTCAGCCCGCGCAGCAGGGCGGCGCAGGCCGAGTGGCGGTCGCCGCGGGAGCCGCTCCCCAGGTCGTATTCGAGGTTCGCATAGCCGCGCGCCGCTTCGGCCATCGCCGCCAGCGCCGCGGGCGCGAGCGGCGCTCGGCCGAGGTTGGTGTGCAGCACCACGCCTGTCGTGTTCAGCACGCGCCGCAGCCCGCGCGCCGCCCGCGTGGCCAGGGCGGCGCGCACCCCGTCCAAGAAGGCTGCTTCCTCGTAGCCGCCCCCGTCACCGCGCAGCGCCGCCAAGCCCGCGCGCACGGCCTCCACCACCGCGGCGCGGCCATGCCCGGCGGCCAACGCCTGCACCTCCGGCCGCATCAGAACGCGGTGGACGGCCGGCAAGTCGCGGCGGGATTCCGCCCTCATGCCGCGACCGCCGCCCGCAGCGCCGGCGAGTCCGGCACCACCACCCAGGCGACCTGCGCCGCGTGGTGCGCGAACAGCAGCGCGCACACCGCGCCGAGCCGCCAAGCGCGCCATTGCGGCACCAACGACAGGGCGACCGCGGCCAGCAACGCCGGCAGCGCGAAACCGAATTTGACCCAGAGCCAGACGCCCTCGCCACGGCGCCCGTACCAAGCGGCCTCTTCCGGCAGGTTGCCCGCCCAGGCGACGACGAACTGGATGAACCACAGCCAGAGCACCGCCATGCCGAGCGTGAGCAGCGCCCGCTCGAGCCCATCCAGGTTCCCAGGCTGCGGTTGGCCGCGCCGCAGCAGCGCCGCCAGCGCCGCGCCGGCCAGCGCCGCCGAGGCCGCGCCGACCACGAGGGCGAAGCCTTGCAGGCTGCCGAACCAGGAAAGGTCGCGCGACAGCGCCAAGTCCTGCGCGGCGACACCGGAGGTCGGCACCAGCAGGAGGAGCACGGCACCCGCCCGGCGCGGGTGCAGGGCGTCGCGCGTCCCCGCCAGCAGCCAGCGGCCCAGCGCCGCCCAGAGCGCCAGCGCGCCCACCACGCGGGCGGCGAAGAACGCGGGCGCGAACCAGACGGCGTGGACGGGGTCGGCCGGCGCGGCGACGGCCCAAGGGTAAAGGCGCCCCATCAATAGCAGCACCGGCAAGGACAGCGGCAGGAGCAGCGGCGCCGCGCGAACCGCCGCTTCCAGCCCCGGCCGCACCGCACGCAGCCAATCGTCGCCCAGCAGGTGCCCCATGGCGAGCGCGGCGAGCGCGCCGGCCACCAGGCCGGCGGCCAGCAGGAACAGCAGCAGCCAAGCCTCGGCAAACAGGGTCACGGGCGCGGCCCTCCTCCCCGCATGATGGCCTCGACGTGGCGGGCCACAGCCCAACGGTCGCGCGGCTCCAACCGGTCCGCCATGGGGTGCGCCCCAGCCAGGTTGGTGGCGATGGCCTCCATGCTGCGCCGCGGGTCCGCGGGCAGCGGCGGGATCGGCGGGTGGCCGCGCGCCACCACCACGCCGTCGCCCCGGCCGCGCGCACCGTGGCACGGTGTGCAGTAGATGGCGTAGCGGTCCGCGCCGCGGCGCAGCAGCTCGTCGTCCACCGGCGGCCCCGGAGGCGCCAGCGCGGCGAGGCGCTCCGTGCGGCCGCGCGGGACGGCGCCCTCCGGCGGCGGCGCGGGCGGGGCCGGCTTCGTGCTCTCGGGCCACCCGTCGCAGCCGGCGGCCGCGGACAGCGCGAGAACGGCGGCCGCTCGGCCCAGGCGGGTCATTCCGCCGGCACCGCGGACACGCGCGCCGGCGCGTGCGCGCGCAGCATCGCCTCGGCCCGCGCGCGGTCGTAGAGCGGGTCGCGCGCGTCGAGGAACAGGAAGTACCGGTCCTCGCTCGCCCGGTGGAAGCCGCGCGCGCCGAACACCGGGTGGTGCAGCCGCGGCAGGCCGTTCAGCCACAGCATCCCGGCCAGCGCGGCCAAGCAGGCCCAGAGCACGCCGACGATGTAGGCGGAGGGCAGGAACACCGGCCAGGCGTGCAGCGGCCGCCCGCCCACGTTCACCGGGTAGTCCTGCACCTGTATCCACCACTGCGCCGCGTAGGTGATGGCTGCGCCCGCGAGGCCCGCGGCGACCGCGATCCAGGCCACCGGCGCCGCCCGGACGCCCATCGCCTCCGCCGCTTCCGGCACCGGATGCGGCGCGAAGGCGTCCAGCGCGCGCCACCCCGCCGCGCGCGCGGCGCGGAGCGCGTCCAGCATCGGGCCGGCCTCGCGGAACTCGGCCATCAGCCCCGCTTCCCCCGCGCTCACCGTTCCTCCTCCTCGCGCTCGTGCTCCGTCTCCTCGTGCCGCGTTTCGAACATGGACACCACCGGGAGGAAGCGCGCGAACACAAGCAGCGCCAAGGCGAACAGCGCCGCGGTGCCGCCGAACAGCGCCCACTCGTCCACGGTCGGCACGTAGAGCGGCCGCGCTTCGGGCATCCTTTCGCGCAGGACGCCGCCCACGACCAGCGAGTAGCGGTCCAGCCACACCCCCGCCGCCGCCAGCACGCCGATCGGCACCGTCGCCCAAGCGGCCGTCCGCAGCCGCTTCCACCAGAGCGCCTGCGGCAGCAGCGCCACCAGCGCGACCGCGCCGAACCACGCCGGCGCGAGCGGCCCGAAGAGGCGCGCGGCCGTGGCCTCGCGGGTCGCCGCGTCCTCCAGCACCAGCCCGGCCAGCGCCTCGTGCGCGTACACGGCGAGGCTGGCCAGCGCCGCCGCCGCGGTCAGGCGCGACAGCAGGTCCATGTCCAGGTCGTCGATGAGGTCGTCCAGGTCGAGGGTCCGGCGCAGCACCGCCGCCAGCGCCAGCACCGCGCCCAACCCCGAGGGCAGCCCGGTCAGCACGATGTGCGGCACCAGCCGCGCCTGGTGCCAGCCGGGCACGACGGTGGTGGCGAACTCCAACGCCACCACCGTCTGCGCCGAGAGCAGCAGCGGCAGCACCAGCGCCGCCACCATCCGGTAGGCGGCCTGGTGCCGGTGCCAGTGGACGACGGACCCGCGCCAGCCCAGCGCGAACAGCCCGTAGGCGCGGGCGGCGGCGACCCGCCCGCGCACCGCGGCGCGGTCGCGGAGCGTGGCGAGGTCCGGGATCAGCCCGACGAACCAGAAGGTCGAGGTGACGAGGACGTGCGAGAGGATGCCCCACAGGTCCCAGACCAAAGGGCTGCCGAATTGCGGCCAGAAGCCTTGGACGGAGGGGTAAGGAACCACCCAGTAAGCCAGCCAGGGCCGCCCGAGGTGCAGCACCGGGTAGAAAGCGGCGGCCACCACGGCGGCGAGCGCCGCGGCCTCCGCGAAGCGGTTCACCGCGGTGCGCAGCCCGTGGCGGCGCAGCACCAGCACGGCCGCGAACAGGCTGGCGGCGTTGGCCACGCCGATCCACCAAGCGTAGTTCGCCAGGTCGAAGCCCCAAACGTGGGGGATGTTGTTCCCCCAGACGCCGACGCCGCGGAGCAGCAACACGCCAACGGCGAACGCGAGCACCAGCACGCCGAAGGCGGATGCGGACAGGGCGAGCCGGAAGCCCCACCCCGTCCGCCGCCGCAACGCCGCGCGCGCCACGGGGCGCGTGTCGAAGGCCGGGCCGGGGCCGTCCGGTTCGGGGGCGTGCGCCGGCCGCGCCGCCTCCGCGCCGCCTCCGCGCGACAGCGACGCCGCGCCGAGCGCCGTCGCCGCCAGCGAAAGGGCGGCGGCCCAGCCCAGGCGGCGCAGCAAGGCGGGGCCGACGCTCACCCCTCCGCGCCTTGCCCAGCGGGCCGCGCCACGCGGGCGAGGTAGGTGGTGCGCGGCCGCGTGCCCAACTCGGCGAGCAGCGCGTAGGAGCGCCCGTCGCGGCGGGCGCGCGACACGGCGCTGCCGGGGTCGTTCAGGTCGCCAAACGCGATCGCCTGTGTGGGGCAAGCGCGTTGGCAGGCGGTCTCCACCGCGCCGCCCGCCCCGTCATCGGCGGCCGCCCGTTGCCGGGCCTCGGCGATGCGGTGGCTGCAATAGGTGCATTTCTCCATCACGCCACGCGGGCGGAGCGGCACCTCCGGGTTGCGCGCCGGCGTCGCCAGGGCGCGTCGGTGGTCGGCCCAGTTGAAGCGCCTCACCTTGTAAGGGCAGTTGTTGGAGCAGGTGCGCGTGCCGACGCAGCGGGCGTGCACCATCACGTTCAGCCCTTCGTGGTCGTGCAGCGTCGCGTTCACGGGGCAGACCGGCTCGCACGGCGCCTTCTCGCAATGCATGCAGGGCACGGGCTGGAAGGTGCCGGACGGCGCTTCCGCCGCGCCGTGGTGGTGGCGCTCAACGCGCAGCCAGTGCATCTCGCGCCCCCGCGCCACCTCCGCCGGCCCCACCACGGGCACGTTGTTCTCCGCTTGGCAGGCGACGGCGCAGGCGTTGCAGCCGATGCAGGCGTCGAGGTCTATCGCCATGCCCCAGGCGCGCACGCCTTCGGGGTAGGGCCAGTCCGGGTGGAGCGAGAACGGGCGCTCCTCCACGGGCGGCAGCGCGTCTCCGGGCGCCACCACGCGCGCCGCGTCCGTCGGGTCGAGCCCGTGGTGCGAGTCGGTCGTCACCAACGCGCCGCGCCGTCCGGTGGGGCGGAGGACCAGCCCCTCTGCCGTCCACGCGCCGTCGGCGGGGCGCAGGCGGTAGGCGTCGTAGCCGCGCCCCTCGGCCACCACCTCGCCGCCCACCCGCCGCCCGCCGCCCAGCAGCAGCGTGGCCGTCTCGGGCGCGTGGCCCGGCGCGGGCCAGACGGGCGCGCGCAGCGCGGCGGGGGCGGCGGGCGCCGGCCGCGCGTCGATCCTCCGCGCCATCTGCTCGCCGCCGAGGAGCCGGGGCCTCACGTCCTCGGGCAAGCCCGGCCGCGCCGCATCCGGGGAGGGGGCCGCCGCCTCGCCGCCGAGCGAAACCTCCACCTCGTCGCCGGGCGCGAGGCCAAGGCGGGCCGCGGTGGCGGGCGCCAGCAGCACCGCGTTGCCCCAGACGATCTTCGTCAACGGCCGCGGCATCTCCTGCAGCCACGCGTTCGTTGCGAAGGCGCCGTCCCGCAGGTGCGGATCGGGCGCGAACACGGCGGAAAGGCCCGGCGCGACTGGCGCCGCCGCTGGTGCCGCCCCGGCCGCGTCCCAACCGGGCCGCAGCGGCAAGGCGAGGGGAGCCGGCGCCGCGCCCGCCACGCCTTCCTCCAGCGCGGCCGCCCAGCGCGCCTCGAACCCCGGCCCGTCCTCGCCCCAAACGCCGCGCCACGTCGCGCGCACCGCCTCCCGCTCCGCCGTCGGCGCGCCCAACAGCACGGAAAGCGCCTCCGCCTCGCCGCGCGCCTCCGGCGCCAGCTTCGGCGTGGCGGGTTGGCGCAGGGACGGCGTGCCGTCGAAGGCGAGCGAGTCGCCCCAGGCCTCCAGCGGGTGCGGCAGCGGCGCGTGCAGGCGGCAGAGCGCCGCCGTTTCGTCGAAGTGCCGGCCGAGGTGGACGGAGGCGGGCACGCGCACCAACGCCTCGGCGAAGCCCAGAGCCGCGGGCGCGTCGTAAGCGGGGTTGCAGCCGCCCAGGTGCAGGAGGTGCGACACGCGCCCCGCTTCCATCTCCGCCACCAACGCGGCGAGGCGGCCGCGCCGGCCCGGCGGGGGCGCGCCGAGGGGCGGCGGCGCGTGCCGCAC
>NZ_BAAAFZ010000019.1:0-94160 GCF_039523795.1 Craurococcus roseus
CGGCGCGGGGGGGCCGGCCGCCCTGGCCGCGCGCGCGCCGCGCATCGGCATCGAGGCCGTGGAGCCGGCGGTGGACGGCGGGCGGTTCGCTGTGAAGCGCGTGGTCGGGGAGGTCGTCGAGGTGTCGGCGGACCTGGTTTGCGACGGCCACGACAAGCTCGGCGCGGCGCTGCTCTGGCGCGCCGCGGACGAGGAGGGTTGGCGGGAAACGCGGCTGGAGCCGCTCGGCAACGACCGCTGGGCCGCGTCCTTCCCGCTGCTGCGGACTGGGCGGCACGTCTTCGTCGTGGAGGCTTGGCGCGACGCCTTCGCCACTTTCCTCGACGAGGTCACCAAGAAGCACGCGGCGGGCGTGCCGATCTCGCTGGAACTGGAGGAGGGGCGGCTGCTGGTCGCGGAGGCGGCTGAGCGGGCCGGGGGCGAGTTGGCCGCCGTGGCGTCGCGGCTCAAGGGCGCCGCGGACGCCGAGCGCTTGGCGTTGCTGACGGCGCCCGGGACCGCCGCGCTGATGGCGGCGGCCGACGACCGGCCCTTCCGGTCGCGCAGCGCCGAGATGCCGGTGGAAGCGGAGCGGATCGGGGCGCGCTTCGCCTCATGGTACGAGCTGTTCCCGCGCAGCCAGAGCGGCGATCCGAACCGCCACGGCACGTTCCGCGACGTCATCGCCAAGCTGCCGCGCATCCGCGCGATGGGCTTCGACGTGCTGTACTTCCCGCCGATCCACCCGATCGGCACCGCCTTCCGCAAGGGGCGCAACAACACCCTGACGCCGGGGCCGGACGACCCCGGCAGCCCCTACGCCATCGGCAGCCCCGAAGGCGGGCACGACGCCATCCACTCGCAGCTCGGCACCTTGGAGGACTTCCGGGCGCTGCGCGAGGCGGCGGAGGCGCACGGGCTGGAGCTGGCGCTCGACTTCGCCATCCAGTGCAGCCCCGACCACCCTTGGCTCAAGGAGCACAAGGATTGGTTCGATTGGCGGCCGGACGGCTCGCTCCGCTACGCCGAGAACCCGCCGAAGAAGTACCAGGACATCGTCAACGTCGATTTCTACAAGGAGGGCGCGATCCCCTCCTTGTGGCTGGCGCTGCGCGACGTGGTGCAGTTCTGGTGCGACCAGGGCGTGCGGCTGTTCCGCGTGGACAACCCGCACACCAAGCCGTTCCCGTTCTGGGAGTGGATGATCGCCGACATCCGGAGCCGCCACCCAGACGCGGCCTTCCTCGCCGAAGCCTTCACGCGGCCCAAGGTGATGGCCCGCCTCGGAAAGATCGGCTTCTCGCAGTCCTACACCTATTTCACATGGCGGAACCACAAGGCCGAGATCATGGAGTACCTGACGGAGCTGACCACCACGGCGATGAAGGACTTCTACCGGCCGCATTTCTTCGTCAACACGCCGGACATCAATCCGTACTACCTCCAGACCTCCGGCCGCTCCGGCTTCCTCACGCGCGCGGCGCTGGCCACCACGCTGTCGGGCCTGTGGGGCATGTACCAGGGCTTCGAGCACTGCGAAGCGCGGGCGCTGCCGGGCCGGGAAGAGTACCTGGACAGCGAGAAGTACGAGATCCGCGTGTGGCCCGACCGCTCGGACGGCGACATCGTGGACGAGATCGCGCGGTTGAACGCGATCCGGAAGGCCAATCCCGCGTTGCAGACGCACATGGGCCTCGCCTTCCACAACGCCTTCAACGACCAGGTGCTCTGGTACCGCAAATCCACGCCGGACCGCTCCAACGTGGTGCTGTGCGCCGTCAGCCTCGACCCGCACAACGTCCAGGAAGCGACGGTGGAACTGCCGTTGTGGGAGTGGGGCCTGCCGGACGGCGCGGCGCTGGAGGCGGAGGACTTGATGCGCGGCCACCGCTTTGTGTGGCACGGCAAGGTCCAGCGCATCCGCCTCGAACCCTACGGGCTGCCGTTCGGCATCTGGCGGGTGCGGCCGGCGGAGGGCGCTTGATGGCGCGGGACAGGTTCGCGGCTCCCGGGCAGCAGGCGAGGGCGCCGGAAGGGTTGGCGGGGGCGCGGGCGGCCGCCTTGCCCGCCGCCGCCAAGCTGGGCGACGACCCGCAGTGGTACCGCGACGCGGTCATCTACCAACTCCACGTCAAGAGCTTCTTCGATTCCAACGACGACGGCGTCGGCGACTTCGCCGGCCTGTTGCAGAAGCTCGACTACATCGCCGAGCTTGGCGTGGACACGCTTTGGCTGCTGCCTTTCTACCCGAGCCCGCGCAAGGACGACGGCTACGACATCGCGGAGTACCGCGGCGTCCACCCCGACTACGGCACCTTGCAGGACGCACGGCGCTTTGTCCGCGAGGCGCACGCGCGCGGCCTGCGCGTGATCACCGAGCTGGTCATCAACCACACGAGCGACCAGCACCCCTGGTTCCAGCGGGCGCGCACCGCCCGGCCGGGGTCGTCGCACCACAACTACTACGTCTGGTCGGACAACGACCACAAGTACCCCGAAACGCGCATCATCTTCATCGACACCGAGAAGTCCAACTGGACCTGGGACCCGGTGGCGAAGGCGTACTTCTGGCACCGCTTCTACAGCCACCAGCCGGACCTCAACTTCGACAACCCGCGCGTGCTGTCGGAAGTGCTGAACGTGATGCGCTTCTGGCTGGACATCGGCGTGGATGGGCTCAGGCTCGACGCCGTGCCCTACCTCGTGGAGCGCGAGGGCACGAACAACGAAAACCTCCCCGAGACGCACGAGGTTCTGAAGCTGATCCGCGCCAAGCTGGACGCGGGCTACAAGGGGCGGATGCTGCTGGCCGAGGCCAACCAGTGGCCGGAGGACACGCAGCAGTATTTCGGGCAGGGCGACGAATGCCACATGGCGTTCCACTTTCCGCTCATGCCGCGCATGTACATGGCGATTGCGCAGGAGGACCGCTTCCCGATCACCGACATCTTGCGGCAAACGCCCGACATCCCGGACGGGTGCCAGTGGGCGGTGTTCCTGCGGAACCACGACGAACTTACGCTGGAGATGGTGACGGACCAGGAGCGCGACTACCTCTGGTCCACCTACGCCGCCGACCGCCGCGCGCGGATCAACCTCGGCATTCGCCGCCGCCTGTCGCCGCTGCTGGAGCGCGACCGGAGGCGCATTGAGCTGATGAACGGCTTGGTGCTCTCCATGCCGGGTACGCCGGTGATCTACTACGGCGACGAGATCGGCATGGGCGACAACATCTTCCTGGGCGACCGCGACGGGGTGCGGACGCCGATGCAGTGGTCGCCGGACCGCAACGGCGGCTTCTCCAAGGCCGACCCGGCGCGGCTGGTGCTGCCGCCGATCCAGGACCCGCTGGACGGCTTCCAGGCGGTCAACGTGGAGGCGCAGGCGCGCAGCCCGAACTCGCTGCTCAACTGGATGCGGCGGATGCTGGCGGTGCGTCGGCGGACGCGGGCGTTCGGGCGCGGGCAGATGAACCTGCTCTACCCCGCGAACCGCAAGGTGCTGGCATACCTGCGCGAGCACGAGGACGACACGGTGCTCTGCGTGTTCAACCTGTCCCGCGCCGCGCAGGCGGTGGAGCTGGACCTGTCGGCGCACGCGGGGAAGGTGCCGTTCGAGATGCTGGGCGGCACGAGCTTCCCGCCCGTCGGGCAGCTCTCGTACCTGCTCACCCTGCCGCCTTACGGCTTTTATTGGTTCATGCTGGCCGGAGAGCGCGCCATGCCGAATTGGCACATACCCTCGCCTGAGCCGCTGCCCGACCTCCGCACGCTGGTGATGGGCGCGGGCGTCAAGGAGCTGCTCGCCCCGGAGGTGCGCGCGGAGCTGGAGCGCGGCGTCCTGCCGGAGTACCTGGCCAAGCGCCGCTGGTTCGCGTCCAAGGGCGAGCGGCTGCTCGGCGTCCGCATCACCGGCACGGCCGCGCTGCCTGGCGCCAACGGCGCCGTGGTCATGACGGAGGTCGAGGTCAGGCTCCCGGACCGCACCGAGCGCTACGCCTTGCCGCTTGCGGGCGTGGAAGAGAAGGGCGACATAGGGCCGCTCGCGGCCCAGCTCGCGCTGTCGCGCCTCAGGCAAGGCCGACGGGTCGGCTACCTGACGGACGCTTTCGCGGACGACCGCACGCCCGAGGCGGTGATGACGGCGTTGAGGGAGGGCCTTTCGCTCCCCACGGACGATGGCGAGCTGCGCTTCATTCCGGGCCCGGACCTCGCCTCCGTCTCGTTGCCGTCCCCCATGGGCATCCGGCGGCTTTCCGCGGAGCAGTCGAACTCGTCCATGATCCTGGGCGACGCGGTGGTGCTGAAGATCATCCGCAAGATCAGCCCCGGCATCCACCCGGAAGCGGAGATGACGCGCCACCTCACGGCCGCGGGCTACGGCAACGCGGCGCCGCTGCTGGGCGAGGTGGTGCGGGTCGCCGCCGACGGCACGCCGCACACGGTGATGCTGGCGCAGGGCTTCATCCGCAACCAGGGCGACGCTTGGGGTTGGACGCAGGACTGGCTCCGCCGGACCATCGACGAAATGGCGCTCACCGACAACGCCGCGGACGCGGAGGAGCCCTTCGCCGGCTACACCAGCTTCTCCGCGGCGATCGGCCGTCGCCTGGGCGAGCTGCACGCGGTGCTGTCCCGGCCGGGCGACGACCCGGCCTTCGCGCCGGAGCCGGCGACGGAGGCCGACCGCGGCGGCTGGGCGGCGGGCGCCATGGCACAGCTCGACCCGGCGCTCGACCTCCTGCGCCGCGCCAAGGACCTCCCCGAAGCGGAAAAGGCCGTCGCGGAGGGGCTGCTCGCGCGGGCAGACGCGCTGCGCGGCGCCGTGTCGCGCTTGGCCGAAGCCGCGGCCGGCGCGCTCAAGACCCGCGTCCACGGCGATTTCCATCTCGGGCAGGTGCTGGTGGTGCAGGGCGACGCGGTGATCGTGGACTTCGAAGGCGAACCGGCCCGGAGCCTGGAGGAGCGGCGCGCCAAGGGCAGCCCGCTGCGCGACGTCGCCGGGTTGCTGCGCTCCTTCGACTACGCGGCTTCCGTCGCCGCCGCGAGCGAGCATTCGGCGACGGCCACCGCCGCGCCGACCGACCGCCGCATCGCGCTGCTGGAGCGTTGGCAGGCGGAGGCGGAGGGCGCTTTCCTGCGGGCCTACCGCGCCGCCGCCGCGGAAGCGCCGGACAAGTGGGTGCCGGAAGGGGGCGAGGCGGCGCTGCTCGACCTGTTCCTCATCGAGAAGGCGGCCTACGAGGTGCGCTACGAGGCCGCAAACCGGCCGACCTGGATCGGCCTGCCGCTGCGCGGCCTTGCGGCGCTGGCGGAGCGGGTCACGGCCTGATGGACGCGGACCTCGACGCCCTCGCCGCGGGTCGCCACGGCGACCCGTTCGCCGTGCTCGGGCGGCACGGCGACATCGTGCGGAGCTTCCAGCCCGGCGCCCGGGGCGTGGCGTTGCTCTCGCGCGCCGACGGGCGGGAGATCGCGCGGCTCGAACAGGTGCACCCCGCCGGCGTCTTCGCCGGCCGCGTCCCCGACCAGCGGCCCTACGTGCTGCGGATCGACTGGCCCGGCGCGGCTCAGGAAACGGAGGACCCCTACGGCTTCGGCCTCCTGCTCGGCCCGGTGGACATCCACTTGCTGGCCGAGGGCCGGCATTTCGAGATGGGCCACGCGCTCGGCGCGCAGCCGATGACGGTGGACGGCGTGGCCGGCGTGCGCTTCGCCGTCTGGGCGCCCAACGCGCGGCGCGTCTCGGTGATCGGCGACTTCAACAACTGGGACGGCCGCCGGCACCCGATGCGGCTGCGCGCCGAAGCGGGCGTGTGGGAGCTGTTCATCCCGCGCCTGCGCGTCGGCGCCCTTTACAAGTACGAGCTGTGCGGGCCGGACTGGTCCGTGCTGCCGCCGAAGGCCGACCCGGTGGCCCGGCAAACGGAGATGCCGCCGGCGACGGCCTCCCGCGTCGCTTCCGCCGCGCCCTTCGATTGGACCGACGAAGCGTGGATGTCAGGCCGCGCGGCGCGACAGGAGGCCGGCGCGCCGATCTCCGTCTACGAGGTGCACCCCGGGTCCTGGTGGCACAAGGCGGACGGCACCCCGCCCGACTGGGACCTGCTGGGCGACCGGCTGATCCCCTACGTGCGTGGCATGGGCTTCACGCACCTGGAATTCCTGCCGGTGATGGAGCACCCGTTCGGCGGCTCGTGGGGCTACCAGCCGCTAGGCATGTTCGCGCCGAGCGCGCGCTTCGGCACGCCGGGCGGCTTCGCGCGATTCGTGGACCGCGCGCACGCGGCGGGCATCGGCGTGATCCTGGATTGGGTGCCGGCGCACTTCCCGACCGACGCGCACGGGATGTACCGCTTCGACGGCACGGCGCTCTACGAGCACGCCGACGACCGCGAGGGCTTCCATCCCGAGTGGAACAGCGCGATCTACAACTTCGGCCGCAACGAGGTGCGCGGCTTCCTGCTCGCCAGCGCGCTGCACTGGCTGGAGCGCTTCCACGTGGACGGGCTGCGCGTGGACGCGGTGGCGTCCATGCTCTACCGCGACTACTCCCGCAAGGCCGGCGAGTGGATACCCAACAAGTACGGCGGGCGCGAGAACCTGGAGGCCGTGCAGTTCCTCCAGGAGCTGAACGCGGTGGTGCAGGAGCGCTGCCCGGGCGCGGTGGTGATCGCCGAGGAGAGCACCGCTTGGCCCGGCGTGACGCGGCCGACGCACGAGGGCGGACTGGGCTTCCAGTACAAGTGGAACATGGGGTGGATGCACGACACGCTCCACTACATGCAGGAGGACCCGGTCAACCGCCGCTACCACCACGACCAGATGACCTTCGGGCTGGTCTACGCGTGGAGCGAGAAGTTCGTGCTGCCGATCAGCCACGACGAGGTCGTGTACGGCAAGGGTTCGCTCCTGCGTAAGATGCCGGGCGACCCGTGGCAGCAGTTCGCCAACCTGCGCGCCTACCTCGGCTTCATGTGGACGCACCCGGGCAAGAAGCTCCTCTTCATGGGGAGCGAGCTGGCCCAGCCGACGGAGTGGGACCACGACGCGGCGCTGCCCTGGGGCCTGCTCGACGACCCGCGGCACCGCGGGGTGCAGCGCTTGGTGCGCGACCTCAACGCGGTCTACCGCGACACGCCGGCATTGCACCGCCTGGACGCCTCGCCCGAGGGATTCCGCTGGGTGGTCGGTGGCGACCGCGACCAGAGCGTGTTCGCCTGGCTCCGGCAGGGCGCGGAAGGCGACGGGCCGGTGCTGGTGGTGTGCAACCTCACCCCCGTCCCGCGCGAGGACTACCGCGTCGGCGTGCCCTCGGGCGGCACCTGGCGCGAGGCGCTGAACACGGACGCCGAGAGCTACGGCGGCAGCAACAAGGGCAACGGCGGCCACGTCGCCTCGCAGCCCGTGGCCAGCCACGGCTTCGCCGACTCGCTGCTCCTCACCCTGCCGCCGCTGGCGACGCTCATCCTCACCCCGCAAGGCTGAGATGCCGCCCCTCCCGGACCGGCTGCTGCCCGGCAGGCCAGACCCGTTGGGGGCGAACTGGGATGGCTTGGGCGTCAACTTCGCCGTCTTCTCCGCCAACGCGGAGCGGATAGACCTCTGCCTGTTCGACCCCGCGGGGCGGCGGGAGGTGGCGCGGCTGCCGCTGCCCGAATGCACGGACGAGGTGTGGCACGGCTACCTGCCAGAAGCGCGGCCGGGGCTCCTCTACGGTTACCGCGCCTACGGCCCTTACGAGCCGCGGCACGGGCACCGCTTCAACCCGCACAAGCTGCTGCTCGACCCCTACGCCCGCCAGCTCTTCGGCGAGATTCGCTGGTCGGACGCGCTGTTCGGCTACCGCGTCGGCGCCGGCCGCGCCGACCTCTCCTTCGACCGCCGGGACAGCGCGCCGGCCATGCCGAAGGGTGTGGTCGCGGACGACAGCTTCAACTGGGGCGACGACCGGCTGCCCAACGTGCCCTGGGACCGGACGGTGATCTACGAGGCGCACGTCCGCGGCCTGACCATGCGCCGCAACGACTTGCCGCAGCGGGAGCGCGGCACCTTCGCGGCGCTGGCCGACCCGCGGCTGGTGGACCATCTGCACGGCCTTGGCGTCACCGCCATCGAGCTCCTGCCGGTGCAGGCCTTCGCGCAGGACCGCTTCTTGGTGGAGAAGGGGCTGCGGAACTACTGGGGCTACTCGACCCTCGCCTTCTTCGCGCCCGAGCCGCGCTACTTGATCGAGCCGTGGATGCGGAACGAGCTTAAGGTCGCGGTGCGCCGGCTGCACGCGGCCGGCATCGAGGTGCTGCTCGACGTGGTCTACAACCACACCTGCGAGGGCGGGGAGACCGGGCCGACGCTCTCCTGGCGCGGCCTCGACAACGCCTCCTACTACCGGCTGATGCCGGGCGACGAACGCGTCCACATCAACGACACCGGGTGCGGCAACACGGTCAACACCTCGCACCCGCGCGTCCTGCAGATGGTCATGGACAGCCTGCGGTACTGGGTGAACGAGTACCACGTCGACGGCTTCCGCTTCGATCTCGGCACCATCCTTGGCCGCGAGGGCACGGGCTTCGACCCGGGCTCGGGCTTTTTCGACGCGGTGCGGCAGGACCCGGTGCTCTCGCGCGTGAAGCTGATCAGCGAGCCCTGGGACCTCGGCCCCGGCGGCTACCAGGTCGGCAACCACCCGCCCGGCTTCGCCGAATGGAACGACAAGTACCGCGACGCGGTGCGGCGCTTCTGGCGCGGCGACCCGGGCGTCCGGGCGGAGCTGGCGGCGCGGCTGACGGGCTCGGCGGAGCTGTTCGACCGGCGCCGCCGCCGGCCTTGGGCCAGCGTCAACTACGTGGCCTCGCACGACGGCTTCACGCTGCACGACGCCGTCACCTACGAGGAGAAGCACAACGAGGCCAACGGCGAGGACAACCGCGACGGCCACGGCGAGAACTACACGAGCAACTGGGGGGAGGAGGGGGAGACGCGCGACCCCGCCATCGCCGCCACCCGCGCCGGCCTGAAGCGGGCGATGCTGGCGACCGTGCTGGCCTCGGCGGGCACGCCTATGGTCCTGGCCGGTGACGAGATGTGCCGGACGCAGACCGGCAACAACAACGCCTACTGCCAGGACAACGATACGAGCTGGGTGGACTGGGCCCGTGCGCGGACGCCGGAGGCTGAGTCGCTGCGCCGCTTCGTCTCGCGCGCTATCGCGCTCCGCAGGCGCCTGCCGCCCCTGCGGCCCCCGGTGTACCTGCACGGCGGCGCGGAGCTGCGGCCGGGCCTCGCCGACATCGCTTGGTTCGACCGGCACGGCGCCCCCATGACGGATGGCTCTTGGAACGAGCCAGAGGAGCGCACGCTCGCGCTCCGGCGGGCGCTGGCGACGGCGGACGGCGGCGCGGACGCCACGCTGCTGCTGCTCAACGCCGACGGCGCCGGACACGCCTTCGCGTTGCCGGAACCAGCGCTGGCTTGGACGCTTGTTCTCGACAGCGCGCACCCCGACCGCGAGGAGCATCCTGTGCAAGACGAAGCCGTTCCGGTGGGGCCACGGTCCGTGGTCCTGCTCGCCGCGAAGCTGCCGCCGGCATGAGCGACGCCGTGGGCCGTTTCGCCCGCGAGACGCGCTGGGGCGCGACGCTCTTGCCAGACGGTTCGCGCACCCGTTTCCGCGTCTGGGCGCCGGACAGCGCCGGCGCCTGCAAGCTGGAGATCGAAGGCCGTCCGCCGGAGGAGATGCGCCCGGCGGGCGACGGCTGGTTCGAGGCCGAGGCGCCGGTCGGCGCCGGGGCGCGCTACCGGTACCGCGTCTCGCCCGACCTCGCCGTGCCCGACCCGGCCTCGCGCCTGCAAGCGGGCGACGTGCACGACCCCTCCGTGGTGGTGGACCCGCGGGCCTTCGAGTGGCGCAACGTCGGTTGGCGCGGGCGGCCTTGGCATGAGACGGTGCTGTACGAGGTCCACGCCGGCGCCATGGGCGGCTTCAAGGGCGTGCAGCACGCGCTGCCGCGGCTGCGCGACCTCGGGATCACCGCCGTCGAGCTGATGCCGATCAACGACTTTCCGGGCAAGCGCAACTGGGGCTACGACGGCGTGCTGCCCTACGCGCCCGACGCCGCCTACGGCACGCCGGACGAGCTGAAGGCGCTGGTGGACGCGGCGCACGGCCTCGGGCTGATGGTGTTCCTCGACGTGGTCTACAACCACTTCGGGCCGGACGGCGCCTATCTCCACGCCTACGCCAAGCCCTTCTTCGACGAGGGCGTCCACACCCCTTGGGGCGCCGCCATCGACTTCAAGAAGGCGCCCGTGCGCGACTTCTTCGAGGACAACGCGCTGTTCTGGCTGGACGAGTACCGCTTCGACGGGCTGCGCTTCGACGCCGTCCACGCCATCGCCGAGCGCGACTGGCTCGACACGTTGGCCGCCCGGGTCCGGCGCGAGATCACGGACCGCCATGTCCACCTCGTGCTGGAGAACGAGCGCAACGGCGCGAGCCACCTCCGCGGCTCTCCTCCCCCTGGCGGCCAGTTCGACGCGCAGTGGAACGACGACGGGCACAACATCCTGCACCCGATGCTGACGGGCGAGCGCGAGGGCTACTACGAGGACTTCTGCGACGACGGCGCCCGCAAGCTCGCCACGGTGCTGGAGCAGGGCTTCCTGTTCCAGGGCCAGGTCTCGCCGCATCTCGGCGCCCCGCGCGGCGAGCCCTCGGGCCACCTGCCGCCGACGGCCTTCGTGCTGTTCCTCCAGAACCACGACCAGGTCGGCAACCGGGCGTTCGGCGAGCGGCTGTCCGCACTGGCGAGCCCGGACGCGTTGCGGGCCGCGACCACGCTGCTCCTGCTGTCGCCGCAGATCCCCATGCTGTTCATGGGCGAGGAGTGGGGTGCCACGGCGCCGTTCCTGTTCTTCACCGACCACAACGCCGAACTGGCGCCGCTCGTTACGGCCGGCAGGCGCAAGGAGTTTGCCAAGTTCGCCGCCTTCCAGGACCCGGAGAAGCGCGAGCGCATCCCCGACCCGAACGCCGAGCGGACCTTCCGCGACTCGGTCCCCGACCCGGCCGAGGCGGAGCGCCCGCCGCACGCGGCCGTCCTCGAATTGCACAGGCGCTTGCTGGCCCTGCGGCGCGAGCGCATCGTGCCGCGGCTGCCCGGCGCCTCTTCAGCGGGTGCCGAGGCGATCGGGCCGGGCGCGGTGCTGGCGCGGTGGCGCCTCGGCGACGGTTCGCGCCTCGCGATCGCCTGCAACTTGGCCGCCTCGCCCGCGTCATGCGAGGCCCTGGGCGGCGAAACGCTGTTTGAGAGCGCCGGCGGCGCTGCGGCGTCGCTCGCCGCCGGCGCCTTGCCGGCGCACGCCTGCGTCGCGCTGCTCGCGCCTCCGTCCTAGGCGGGGCGGGGGCCGCATTGGAGAAGGGGTCGGATGACGGACGCTGAGCTGCGCGAGCTGGCGGAGGCGGCGGGCATCGCCACGGTGTGGCGGGACGTCCACGGCGAGGACAGGCAGGTCGCGCCCGATACCCTGCGCGCCGTGCTGGCGGCGCTGGGTCTGCCCGCCGGGCGCTCCGCGGCGCAAACGCTGCTCGGCCGGCTCGGGGAATCGCTGCCGCCTCTGCTGACGCTCACCTGCGGGCCGGACGGCTGCGCCGTGCCCGGCGCCACGCCGGGCGACCGCTTCCGGCTCGACCTGGAGCACGGCGGGCGCGTCGAAGGCAAGCTGGAGATGGGGTGGGCGGGCGAGGCGCGCCTGCCCGCGCTCGACAGCCCGGGCTACCACCGCCTGTCGGTGGACGGCGGGCACGCCACCGTCGCCGCGGCGCCGCCGCGCTGCTT
This sequence comes from Craurococcus roseus, assembly GCF_039523795.1. Classification (NCBI taxonomy): domain Bacteria; kingdom Pseudomonadati; phylum Pseudomonadota; class Alphaproteobacteria; order Acetobacterales; family Acetobacteraceae; genus Craurococcus; species Craurococcus roseus. The sequence continues at coordinate 11,819 of NZ_BAAAFZ010000019.1, forward strand.
CTCCCTGTACGACGCGGGCGCGGGCAGCCACCGCGGCACGGCGCCTTGGGCGCTCGCCGCCCAGATCTACTCCCTCCGCACCGCCGGCGACTGCGGCATCGGCGACTTCGGCGGCGTCGCCGCCCTGGCGCGCGACGCCGCCAAGCGCGGCGCGTCGGCCCTGGCGATCAGCCCGGCGCACGCGCTGTTCGCCGCCGACCCGGGCAAGTACGGCCCCTACGCGCCCTCCAGCCGGCTCGCGCTCAACGTGCTGCACGCGGCGCCCGGCATGGTGAAGGGGCTGCCGCACCTTCCGCCCCCGGACGCGCCGGAACCGCGGGACGGGCTGATCGACTGGCCGGCGGCGACCGCGCGCAAGATGGCGCGGCTGCGCGCGCTGTTCGAGAAGGCCGCCGACCACCCGGAGTTCGTGGCGTTCCGCAACGACGCCGGGCCGCGCCTGGAGGACCACGCGCGGTTCGAGGCGCTGCACGCCCGCATGGTCGCGTCCGACCCGCCGCGCTGGCACTGGCGCGATTGGCCCGAAGACCTGCGCACCCCGGACTCGCCCGGCGCGGCGCGCTTCTTCCGCGAGAACGCCGGCGAGGTGGCCTTCCACGCCTTCTGCCAGTGGCTGGCCGACGCGTCGCTCGGCGCCGCGCAGCGCGCCGCGCGCGAGGCGGGGATGCCGGTCGGCCTGATAGCGGACCTCGCGGTCGGCACCGACGGAGGCGGCAGCCATGCGTGGTCGCGGCAGGCGGAGATCCTGCCCGACCTGTCCGTCGGTGCGCCGCCGGACATCTTTTCGCCGCTCGGCCAGGATTGGGGCCTGACGGCTTTTTCGCCATTGGCGATGCGCGCGGCGGGCTTCGGCGCTTTCCGCGAACTGCTCACCTCCAACCTCCGCCACGCCGGCGGCGTGCGCGTGGACCACGCCATGGGGCTGCAACGCCTCTGGGTGGTGCCGAAGGGCGCGGGCGCCGCGGACGGCGCCTATCTCCGCTACCCGGTGGACGACCTTTTGCGGCTGCTGGCCCTCGAATCGCACCGGCACCGCGCCGTGGTCATCGGCGAAGACCTCGGCACCCTGCCGGAAGGCTTCCACGACCGCATGGAGCGCGCCGGCATCCTCGGCATGCGCGTGCTGTGGTTCGAGCAGGAGAAGGACGGCTCCTTCAAGGCGCCGTCCGCCTGGTCGGGCGAGGCCGCGGCCATGACCACCACGCACGACCTGCCCACCGTGGTCGGCTGGTGGCGCGGGCACGACATCGAATGGCGCGAGAAGCTGTCGCTCTTCCCGTCCGCCGAGGCCGCGGAGAAGGAGCGGCACCGGCGCGGGCGCGACCGCGAAGCGCTGTGGTCCGCCTTCCGCGCCAGCGGAGCGGCCCCCAACGGGCGTGCCGACGCGCCGGGGCCGGACGAGACGGACGCGGTGGTGGACGCCGCCTTGACGCACACCGCCCGCGCCTCCTGCCGCTTGGCGATCCTGCCCCTCGAAGACGTGCTTGGCTTGCCCGAGCAGCCGAACCTTCCGGGCACCGTCGAGGGGCATCCCAATTGGCGCCGCCGCCTGCCCGGCGAGGCCGGCGCGCTGCTGGACGACCCGCGCGTGTCGCGCCGACTCGAAACCGTGACGCGCGCCCGCCCGCGCGACGGCGGCGACGCCTGACCCCATGACCGAGCACAGCCCCCCCGCGGCCGCCGCGCCGCCGCCCCTCCTCGCCACCGCGCGCCTGCAGTTCCACGCGGGCTTCACCCTCGACGACGCCGTGCCGCTGGTGCCCTACCTGAAGCGGCTCGGCATCACCCACCTCTACGCCTCGCCCATCCTCAAGGCCCGGCCCGGCTCCACCCACGGCTACGACATAGTGGACCACGGCCAGATCAACCCGGAGCTGGGCGGCGAGCCGGCGTTGCGCCGCTTGCACGAAGTGCTGCGCGGCAACGGCGTCGGCCTGATCCTCGACATCGTGCCGAACCACATGGGCGTCGGCGGGTCCGACAACGCGTGGTGGATGGACGTGCTGGAGTGGGGCCGGCAGAGCCCCTACGCGACGTTTTTCGACATCGACTGGGAGCCGCCGGACCGCAGCCTGACCAACCGGATGTTGGCGCCCTTCCTCGGCGCGCCCTACGGCGAGGTGCTGGCCTCCGGCGACCTCCAACTCCGCTACGAGCCGGAGACGGGCAAGTTCGCGGCCTGGTACTACGAGCACCGCTTCCCGATCGCGCCGCAGCACTACCACCACATCCTGGCCGCCGTTGGTGACGAGAGCTTCGCCCAGCTCGCGCAGGAGTTCGGCCGTATCGGGCTGCGCCAGCGCGACCGCGCCGCTTCCCGCGCCGACGCCGAGCGCGCTTCGGCTGCGCTGCGTTCGCTGGCCTCGGGAGAGGGCGGCGGCGCGAAGATCGAATCGGCGCTCGCGGCCTTCGACGCGAAGACCGACGACGGCCGCGACCGGCTGCACCGCCTGTTGGAGCGCCAGCACTACCGCTTGGCGTGGTGGCGGGCCGCGGCGGACGAGATCAACTGGCGCCGCTTCTTCGACATCACCTCGCTCGCCGGGCTGCGGGTCGAGGTGCCGGAGGCCTTCGACGCGACGCACGAACTGGTGCTGCGCCTCTACCGCGAGGGCGTGGTCGATGGGGTGCGTATCGACCACGTGGACGGGCTCGCCGACCCGCGCGCCTACTGCCGCAAGCTGCACCGCTCCATGCAGTCCGCGCGGCCCGACCGGACGCCGCTGATCTGGGTGGAGAAGATCCTGGCGCCCTTCGAGGCGCTGCGCACCGACTGGATGGTGGACGGCACCACCGGCTACGACTTCATGGACGAGGTCGCCGGCGTGCTGCACGACCCGGCCGGCGAGGCGCCGCTTTCCGCGCTCTGGACCGAGAACACCGGCCGCTCGGCGGTGTTCGAGGACGAGGCGCGCGAGGCGCGGCGGCAGATCCTGCGGGAGAACCTCACCAGCGAGCTGAACGGCACCGCGGCGGCGCTGAAGCGCGTGGCCGACCGCGACCTCGCCACCCGCGACTTCACCCTCACCGCGCTGCGCCGGGCGCTGACCGAGGTGCTGGTCCACTTCCCGGTGTACCGCCTCTACATCACGCCCGGCGGCCGCGGCGCCGACGACAAGCGCATCCTGGACTGGGCGCTGGCCGGCGCCCGCCGCACCGTCCGCGCCACCGAACGGCCGCTGATCGAGCTGCTCGACACCTGGCTCGGCGGCGAAGCCCCGCGTTCCCTGCCGCCCGCGACCCGGCGCGAGCGCCTGGCCGCGGCGGTGCGGTTCCAGCAGCTTTCGGCGCCCACGGCCGCCAAGAGCGTGGAGGACACCGCCTTCTACCGCTACGGCCGCCTGATCTCCCGCAACGAGGTGGGCTCCGACCCGGGCCGCTTCGCGGTCACGCCCGCGGGGTTCCACGCCACCGCCCGGGCGCGGGCCAAGAACTTCCCGCGCGCGCTGCTCGCCACCGCCACCCACGACCACAAGCGCGGCGAGGACACGCGGGCGCGCTTGGCGGTGCTGTCCGAGATACCGGACGAATGGGCCGCGGCGGTGAACCGCTGGACGCGGCTGAACGCCAGCTTGCGGAAGGACCTTTCCGACGGGCCGGCGCCCGGCATGAGCGCGCAGTTCATGCTGTACCAGACCCTGGTGGGCGCGTGGCCGCTCGGCCTCGACGTGGACGACGGGGAGAACCTCAACGCCTTCCTCGAACGGGTCGCGGCCTGGCAGGAGAAGGCGCTGCGGGAAGCCAAGCGCCGCACCGAATGGGCGGTGCCGAACGGCGAGTACGAGGCGGCCTGCCGCGACTTCCTGTTCGCCATGATGGCGCCCGACCGCCCGAGCCACCTTGGCGCCGAGATCGCGGCCTTCGCGCGCCGCATCGCGCCGGCCGGCGCGGTGAACAGCCTGTCGCAGGTCGTCCTGCGCTGCGCGTCGCCCGGCGTGCCGGACCTCTACCAGGGCACGGAGTTCTGGGATTTCAGCCTGGTTGACCCCGACAACCGCCGCCCGGTGGACTGGGCGGCGCGGCGCGAAGCCTTGGAGTCGGGCCTCGGCCCGGCAGAGCTGCTGGACCAATGGCATGACGGCCGCGTGAAGCAAGCCGTGCTGTTCCGCGCCCTCCAGCTCCGGGCGGCGAAGCCGGATGTGTTCACGGAAGGCGCGTACCAGCCCGTCGCGGTGGAGGGCCCGCTCGCCGGCAACGTCCTGGCCTTCGCCCGCATCCACCGCGGGCAGGCGGTCGTGACCGTTGCGACCCGGCTTTCCGCTGGCGTTCTCGGCGACTCGGGCGTACCCAAGGTTCCGCCCGGGCTTTGGCGCGGAACCGAACTCATCTTGCCGCGTGTAGCTGAAGGACGCGACTGGCGCGACGCGCTCACCGGGACGACACCCGCCGGTTCCGGGGACCGGCTGGGCCTGGAGGAGGTCCTGGCCGGCTTGCCGGTGGCGCTGTTGGAGGTGGGATGAGCCGGATCGTCGTCGTCTCCAACAGGGTGCCGCTGCCCTCGGGCAACGCCGGCAAGGCGGGCGGCTTGGCGGTGGCGCTGCTCGGGTTGATGGAGCGGCGCGGCGGCCTTTGGTTCGGGTGGAGCGGCGCGGTGACGGAGCGCGCGGACGCCCCGGCCTTCGCCCAGCGCGGGCGCGTCGGCTACGCCACCATAGACCTCACGGATGCCGAGCACCGGGGCTACTACAGCGGCTACTCCAACGGCGTGCTGTGGCCGATGCTGCACAACCTGCCGCACCTGATGGCGTTCCGCCGGCAGGACCTGGAAACCTACCGGCGGGTGAACCGGCGCTTCGCCGAGCACCTCGCACCCCTTCTGCGCGACGAGGACCGGATCTGGGTCCACGACTACCACCTGATGTGCCTGCCGGGCTGCCTCCGCCTCCGCGGCATCCGCAACCCGACCGGCTTCTACCTGCACGTGCCGTTCCCTTCGCCCGACGCGGCGGCGGTCGCGCCCGGCATCCGCGGACTGGTCCAGGACGTGCTGGCCGCCGACATGCTCGGCTTCCAGACCGCGGCCGACCGCGACAACTTCGCGTCTTCGGCCGTCAGCTTCGGCGGCGCCCTCCGCACCGGCGATTCCACCATGCTTTGCGACGGCCGGGTGGTGCGCCTCGGCGTGTTCCCGGCGGAGATCGCCCCGCGCGAGTTCGCCGCCACGGCGGAGTTCCAGGCGCGGTCGGAGTCCTCGCGCCTGTTGGCCAAGTCCGTCCAAGGGCAGGCGCTGCTGCTCGGCGTGGACCGGCTCGACCCGACCAAGGGCATACCGGAGCGGCTTGAGGCCTTCCGGCGCTTGGTCGCGCGCCGCCCGGGCCGGCGGGTCGCCTTCCTCCAGATCGCGGCGCCGTCGCGGGAGGAGGTGGACGCCTACCGGCGCTTGCGCGAAGAGATCGACCTCGCGGCCGGCTCCATCAACAGCGAGTTCGGCGAGCCGGACTGGCTGCCGCTCCGCTTGCTGGCCCGGCCGCAGGCGCGCGACACCCTCGCGGGCTTCATGCGCTTGGCGCGCGTCGGCGTGGTGACGCCGTTGCGCGACGGCATGAACCTCGTCGCCAAGGAGTACGTCGCGGCGCAGGACCCGGCCGACCCGGGCGTCCTGGTGCTGTCCCGCTTCGCCGGCGCGGCGGCGCAACTTGGCTCGTCCTTGATGGTGAACCCGCACGACGCCGAAGGCGTGGCGGAGGCCTTGCAGATGGCGCTCGACATGCCGCTGGCGGAGCGCCGTGCGCGCTGGCGCGCCGCGTGGGACGCCATCGCCGACACCTCGCCCGAGGGGTGGGGCGAGCGGTTCCTGCGCAGCCTGTCCTCGGACGACCTCGCCGCGATGCCGGTCGCGGGCGAAGCCTGACGCGCGGCGGCCGTCACCGGCTTCCCTCGGGCAGGCCGGCGACGGTCCGCACGTCCCCCCGCGTGGTGAGCCGGTAGCGCCGGCCCGCCCAGTCCATCCGGCAGCCGGCCGCGCTGCCCGCCCAGGCGGCCGCGTGCAGCACATGCGCCAACGGCTGCCACCAACGCCCGCGCCGCAGCGTGAGCGCCGCCTTGGCCGCCTCGCTCGGCGGTAGCACGCGCTTGGCTATGGCGAGGCGCAGAGCGGCGCGCACGCGTTGCAGCAGCCAAGCCGCGGCCAAGCAGGCCAGGGCGGCGCGGCTGCCCTGCGCCGCCGCGGCCAGCGCCACGGCCCCGCCGGCCACCGGCAGCGCCAGCACCAAGCCGGCGAGCCTCCAGCGCCACGGCGAGTGCAGGCGCATCAGCCGGTGCTGCCGGGCGCCGAAGCGGAGCGCGTCTGCCACGCCCAGGTCCGTCGGCGAGGGCGGGCGCACCGTCAACGGCGCGTAGATCACCAAGCCGGTCCGGTGCGCGGCACGGCTCGCCGACAGGTCGTCGGACACGGCGCGGTCCCAAAGGCGCGGCAGGTCGAGCCGGTCCAGGGCGCGGCGGCCGATGGCGTTTGCGCCGCCCCAGCAGAGGTTCAGGCGGGCGCTGCGGGGCAGGGTGGCGACGCCCATCTCCGCCAGCGACAGCAGCAGCGGCCCGGCCCCGGGCGACGCCGGCAGGGTCCAGCGGTAACCGCTCGACAGGTCGCCTTGCCCGGTGAGGATCGGCCTGAGCAGCTCAGTCAGCGTGCCCGGCGGCGGGAGCGTGTCGGCGTCGAGCGTCACCAGCGCGGCGTCGTCCGGGCGCAGGGCGGGCAGCGCGGCCAGGAGGTTGTGGACCTTTTGCGCGCGCACGCCCGTCGCGCCCGACACGACCACGCGCCCGGCCAGCCCCGGGTGCGCGGCGGCGAAGCGCGACAACGCGGCGAAGGACGGGTCTTCGGCGCTCTCCACGGCGAAGACGACGCGCCACGCCGGGTAGTCCTGGGCGGCCAGGGCGGCGAGGAAGCCGTCCAGACCGGCCTCGCCCCGGACCGGCACCGCCACCAGCACGGGCAGCGAGACGGCCGGCCTCGGCTGCGGCCGGCGGAGCAGCCGCAGGTACAGCGCGCAGCCGAGCGCCGCGGCCGCTGCTAGCGCCATCCAGAGCGCCAGGATCGCGCCCGCCGCGTAGCCCAAACCAGCCCACCCCGGTTGCCGCCGTTCCGGCGCGACCGTGCGGTCGCCCCGGCCGCGCCGCAAGGGACCGTGTTGCCCCTCCGGGCGGCGGCGGCATGATCGGGCGGATCGGGAGGGAGCGGCGGCTATGGCGGAGTACGACTTGGCGGTGCGCGGCGGCGTGGTGGCCGGCCCCTTCGGCGCGGCGCGCTGCGACGTCGGGGTGCGGGACGGGCGCATCGTGGCGCTCGCCGAGCGCGTGACGGACGCTGCGCGGGTGGTCGAGGCGGACGGGCTGCTCGTGCTGCCGGGTGGCGTGGACGCGCATTGCCACATCGAGGAACCGGCGCCGGACGGCACCGTCCACGAGGAAACCTTCGTTTCCGCTTCCTGCTCGGCCTTCGCGGGGGGCACCACCTCCGTCGTCTGCTTCGTGCCGCAGTGGAAGGGGCAGGGCGTCCTCGGGCGCTACGAGGACTACCGCCGCCGCGGGGCGGGCGGGATGCTCGACCACGCCTTCCACCAGATCATCACCGACCCGACCGACGCCGTGCTGGAGGACGAGGTGCCGCGCCTCGTCGCCGACGGTGTGCGCAGCCTCAAGGTGTTCCTCACCTACGACACGCTGCGCCTCGATGACGCCGAGTACCTGCGCGTCCTGGCCACGGCGCGGCGGCACGGCTGCCTGGTCGCCGTCCACTGCGAGAACGACTCGGCGATAGGCTGGCGGATCGACGCGCTGCTCCGCGCCGGCCTTTCCGCGCCGAAACACCACGCCTGGGCGCGCCCGCCGGTCGTCGAACGTGAGGCCACGCACCGCGCCATCGCTTTGGCGGAGCTGGTGGACCAGCCGATCCAGGTGTTCCACGTCTCTTGCGCAGAAGCAGCGGAGGAGATCGCTCGGGCGCAGGCGCGCGGGGTGAAGGTGTGGGGCGAGACCTGCCCGCAGTACCTCACGCTCACCGCCGCCGACATGGACCGCCCGGACTTCGAGGGCGCGAAGTTCATGTGCAGCCCGGCGCCGCGCGACGAGGAGGAGCACGGGCGGGTGTGGGACATGATCCGGCGCGGCGTGCTCGACGTGGTGTCCTCCGACCACTGCGGCTTCAGCTACGGCGGCGACGCGGGCAAGGCGCGGGCGGGGCGCGACGCGCCCTTCACCGCCGTCCCGAACGGCATCCCCGGCCTCGCCGCCCGGCTGCCGATCCTGTTCAGCGAGGGCGTGTCGAAGGGGCGGATCACGCTGGAGCAGTTCGTCCGCCTGTCCGCCACCAACCCGGCGCGGCTATACGGCCTCGGGCCGCGCAAGGGCGCGATCGCGGTGGGCGCCGACGCCGACCTCGCGCTGTGGGACCAGAACAAGCGCGTGACGCTCACCAACGCGCTGATGCGCCACGCCATCGACTACACGCCCTACGAGGGCATGGAGGTCACGGGCTGGCCGGTGGCGACGATCCGCCGGGGCGAGGTGGTGATGCGCGACGGCGCCGTGGAGGCGGAGCCCGGCACCGGGCGTTTCCTCCCGCGCGGGCCCTACGACTTCATCAAGCCGCGCGGCGTGCTGCCGAACAACTTCGACGCGGCAGGGGCGTGACCGGCGCCGGGCGCAGAAGCCGACGGGGATGCCGGTACGTCGGGGAAGGGGCGACAGAGGCGAACGGTGCGGCTCGCCACCGATGGCGTCCCTGGTAGCGTCGGCGCAAGCCGTTCTGACCGGGTGCCTTGCCGGCTGCGCGCTCCGCCGACCTCGCTTCCCGTGTCCGCCATGCACGAGGAGCAGGGCGCTGTCGAGCACCCCGCAGCATGCGCACCCGGGCGAGCGGCTGGCTGAAGCCGAATGGTGCATCGGGGTTGCCAAGAGGGACGGAACGCCGCGGGCCACGGTCGCAACCATCAGCAGCCTCCACGGCCGACTTGAGGCCGCCGTCCGGAACCGGGCGATTGCAACATAACGTTCTTGTATAGTATCGTTCCGTATAGGATCGGCGGTGCGCGCCGGCGTCCGCATGGAAACCCGTGATGAAACGAACTTCGGTACTCCTCGCCGCCGCCCTCGGCCTGCCGGCCTGCGCGACAATCACCACCGGCACCACGCAGAACCTCTCGGTCGCGTCGGAACCGCCGGGGGCGTCGTGCCGGCTCCAACGCGGCGGCGAACTCGTGGGCATGGCCGGCCCGGCCCAGAGCACCGTGCAGGTCAGCAAGTCCATGCGCGACATAGCGGTTGAATGCTCGCAGCCCGGCTACCAGAACGCCTCAGGGCGCATACCGGCCGGGTTCCAACCGCTGTTCCTCGGCAACATCCTCCTCGGCGGCGTTGTCGGGATGGTGGTGGACATGGCATCGGGAGCCGCCTCGACCTATCCCGCCTCGACCACCGTCGCCATGGGCGCAGCCGGGCCCGATCCTTCGCCGGCCGGCGCGGGGGCTCAGGAACTTCCGCATATCGCATCGCGGACGCCGGGTGCGCGGCGACCGTACCACACCCTGGCGGCCGAGAGCGCGATCCGGCCCGTCGCCGCTGCCGCCTCGGCGTCCAACGCCGAGGCCCGCCGCAAGCTGCTGGTGCGGGTGGACCACCTCCCGGCGGAGGCTGGCTCGCCAGACCCGCGGGCCGTGCGCGGCTTGGTCGTGCTCGATGTGCTTCCGGGCGGCGTGGGCAGCTCCGCCGACCTCCGGCCCGGCGACGTCATCGTCGCACTCGACGGGGCGCCGGTCGCGACCGTCGAGGACATGCGGTACAAGCTCGGCACCGTCGAGGCGAACAGGACGGTGATCGCTACGGTGCGACGCGACGGCCGTGACCGGCTGGCGCCGCTCCGATTCTGAGCCGACGGGCGTTTTCCGCGGCGCGCACGCCGGCGCGTGGCGCTGGTGTCGGGCTCCGGCGGCGATGACGCCGCGGTCAACCGTCCTCGACCGCGGGGCGGCCGGTGATCGAGCGCCAATGGTGCCACAGCAGCCGCGCGGCGAGCGAGCGCCACGGCCGCCAGGGTAGCGCCATCTCCGCCAGTTCGCGCGGGCGCGGGCGCGCGGGCAGCCCGAAGAGGTGCGCGGTGGAGGCGGCGAGGGCGAGGTCGCCGGCCGGGAACACGTCCGGGCGCTGCTCCGCGAAGAGCAGGTGGATGGCCGCCGTCCAAGGGCCGAGGCCGGGCACCGCGGCGATGTGGGCCACCGCGGCTTCGTCCTCCATGCCGCGCAACGCCGCGAAGTCGAGCCGGCCGTCCAGGCAGGCGCGGGCGAGGGAGCGGGCGTGCGCCGCCTTGGGCCGCGACAGGCCCGCGATCCCGCAGAGCGCGGCGTCGTCCAGGGCCAGCAGGCCCGCCGGTTCCAGGGCGCCGGGCAGGGCGGACAAGCGGCGCCAGATGGCGGCGGCGGCCTGGTTGCTGATCTGTTGGCCGCAGATGGCGCGGAGCAGGCCGGGGAAGCCGGGCTGGCGCACGCGCCAGGGCAGGGGGCCGGCCGCGACTTGGATCGCGGCGAGGCGCGGGTCCGACGCCACCAGGGCCGCCAAACCGGACACCGTCCAGGCCGGCAGCGGCGGCGACGCGGGCGGGGGAGGCGGCGGGGTGGCCGGGGAGGGTGTGGGCATCCCCGCCGCCTGTAGCGCACCGGCGTCCGGAGGAGGACGGGTCCGCCGCGCGCCCCGCACGAAGCTGGCGCGTCCGGGCCCTCGGGCGTAGCCCTTTTCGGGTCACGGATTGCAACGGCACGTCACGGCGGCCGGGGGCGGCAACACGGCGCAACATTCCGCCCGCCTCTCGCCGCCGCCGGCGCGCTATATCGGAAGCGCCATGGACCCGCAGCCGCACATCCTGGTCGTGGACGACGACCGCGAGATCCGCGACCTCCTCTCCAAGTTCCTGGAGCGCCAGGGGATGCGCGTCACCGCGGCGCGTGACGCCAAGGAGGCGCGGCGGCTGTGGCTGCTCGGGCGCTACCACTTGGTCGTGCTCGACCTGATGCTGCCGGGCGAGTCGGGGCTCGACCTCGCGCGCTGGCTGCGGGCGGAGGCGGTGCCGATCGTCATGCTGACGGCGATGGCGGAGGAGACGGACCGCATCGTCGGGCTGGAGCTCGGCGCCGACGACTACTTGGGCAAGCCCTTCAATCCGCGCGAGCTGCTGGCGCGCATCCGCGCTGTGCTGCGGCGGGCTTCGGGCGAGGCCGGGGCCAAGGAGCCGCCGGCCAAGGCGATCCGCTTCGCCGGCTGGGTGCTGGAGCCGGCGCGGCGGCGGCTGCTCAACCCGGACGGCGCGGAGGTGCCGCTCACGGGGGGCGAGTACGACCTGCTCCAGGTGCTGGTGGAGCGGCCGAACCGGGTGCTGACGCGCGACATGCTGATGGACCTCTTGCGCGGGCGGCAGGCGGGGCCGTTCGACCGGGCGATCGACGTGGCGGTGTCGCGGCTCCGGCGCAAGCTGGAGGACGACGGGCGCAACCCGAGCCTCATCAAGACGGTGCGCGGCGGGGGGTACGTGCTGGCCGCGGACGTGGAGCGGGGCGGCGACGCTTGAGGGCGTTCCGCCTTTGGCCGCGGAGCCTCGCGGGGCGCACCGCGCTGGTGCTGCTGCTGGCGCTGACGCTCGCGCAGGGCGCGGGGCTGCTGATCCACGCGCTGGACCGGGTGGACCTGCAACGCTTCGCGCAGTCGCGCGAGATCGCCGGGCGGGCGTTCGGGCTGTGGCGCTTGGTGCTCACCTCGCCGCCGGAGCGGCGGGAAGCTGCGGTGGCTGAGGCCGACCTGCCGCAAGGGCTGTCCGCGAGCCTGGACGACGAACCGCTGGTCCGGCCGGGCATGCCGCCGCCGCCGGTGGAAGCGATGCGGCTGTTCCGGCTGGAGGGGCTCGCCTCCGGAGGGCCGCCGCGGATGCGGGCGCGGGAAGCGCGCGTCGCGGGCCTCGGCGGGCCGTTCGAATTCGCCATGTCGCTGCGGCTGCCGGACGGGCAGGCGGACGCGCATTGGCTGAACCTCAAGGTGCGGCTGCCGCCGCCGCGGCCCTGGCATTCCGAAACCTTCCTGCTCGCCTTCCTGGTGATGACGGCGACCACCGCCGGGGTGACGCTCTGGGCGGTGCGGCGGCTGACGCGGCCGGCGCGCGACCTCGCGCAGGCCGCCGAGCGGCTGGGGCGCGACGTCAACGCGCCGCCCTTGCCGGAGGACGGGCCGGCGGAGGTGGCCACCGCCGCGCGGGCCTTCAACACCATGGCCGGGCGCATCCGGCGCTTCGTGGGCGACCGCACGCAGATGCTGGCGGCGATCGGGCACGACCTGCGGACGCCGATCACCCGCTTGCGCCTTCGCGCCGAGTTCATGGAGGACGAGGAGCAGCGGCGGCGGATGCTGGCCGATCTCGACGAGATGGAGGCGATGATCGCGGCGACGCTCGCCTTCGCGCGCGACGAGGCGGCGGCGGAGCCGGCGGTGCCGCTCGACCTCGCGGCGCTCTGCCGCACCGTGCTGGACGAGGCGGCGGACGCGCGGGGGCCGGAGGCGGCGGAGCGCGTCTCCTACGACGGGCCGGAGCGGTTGGTGGTGGCGCAGGCGCGGCCGGTGGCGCTGAAGCGCGCGGTCGCCAACCTGGTGAACAACGCGCTGAACTACGGCGGCACGGCGCGGCTCCGGCTCCAACCGCCGGACGGGCAGGGGCGGCCGCTGCGGCTGGTGGTGGAGGACGACGGGCCGGGCATCCCGCCGGCGGAACTGGAGGCGGTGTTCCAGCCCTTCCGGCGGCTGGAGGGGAGCCGGAACCGGGAGACGGGCGGCGTCGGGCTGGGGCTGCCGATCGCGCGCAACATCCTGCGGGCGCACGGGGGCGACGTGGTGCTGCGGAACCTGGCGGGCGGCGGGCTGGTGGCGGAGGCGACCTTGCCGGCGTGACGGGGGCGAGCCGGCTCGGGCTGGTGCGGCGCTCTTTATCGTTTTCGGACGAATGCGCGGGGCGGGGCTTGGCGGGACGCGGCAACCGGCGCAGTTCGTCGAGGCTCGTGTGGCGGCCTTTGTCACCTTCGGACAAATGAGCCGGACATCGCCGGGCGGGATGCCGCGACTTCCGCGGTTCGCTGGCGCTGGCGCGATGGCTCCTGTCGCGTTCGGACATATGCGTGGGGCGAAGCCGGGCGAGAGGCGGCAACCTGCACGGTTTGCCGGGGCGTTCCCAGGGCTTTTGCACTTTTCGGACGAATGCGTGGGGCAGGGCCGAGCCGGGATATGGCCGCGTTCGTGGTTCGGGGAAGCCGGACTCAGCTTCAGCTTTCCGCCGTCGCCACCGCCGTTTTTCGAGCAGCCACACCAAGCAACCATCGCACTCGCGCCCCAGCCGTCGAACAGACTATATTCCTATACTTTAGTTTCGAATTCAAGGCCGGCGGTCCATCCGGTTTTAGGGGGTGGGTCGAAGGGAAAAGCCTGATCACCGCCGAGCCAACGCCCTGACACATGGCCCCAGCGGGCTGGGTGCAGGTAGCGTGCCCCCGCCCGCGCTACTAGCAGGTGCCGGATGGGTCAGGGCAAAGGCTCGCTAGGATTAATGGCGTGCAGGACGCATACACGCTCAACTTTTGCGTTTGTTTTTGCGTCTAACTTAAACCTTTAGTATGTTGAACCTCTCTCGGAGAGACTCACCCATGCGAGCCATGCTGGCCGCCTTGACGCTTTGTGCCTTGGTCGCAACTCAGGCCGTAGCGCAGAACCAGACCCGCCCGCCAGCGCGGCCCAACAGTGACCAATACGATACTGAATTAGCCAAGTGCGTTGACCAAGTTGCTCAAGAAATAGCGCGGCGTAATCCCAGTAGCCCAATGTGGGCAGCACGCATGGACGCACGCAGTTGGTGTTTGCGGAATGTTCGCCAATGATGCGCTGTGTTGTGCTTGGTGTAGTTCTCGCCGCTGTGTTGCCCTTTACAGCATACACCAGCCCTCAAGGTGCGCGGCAGCAGGAGGGAGCAGGATTCAAATCTTTTCAGGAAGAGGTTGACCGCGTAACATCAGCCGTCAACTGCCGAAGGCCAAGAGCGAACGGGGCCATGGCGGGCTTCGGTGCGCTCTATGGCTGCGTGCAGGGGCAAGCGGAGACAGCGAAATTCTTCATCAATGAGATGCCGGGGCGGCCGGGTGTAGTGCAGAACGTCAAGGTGATGTGTAACGAGTGGACTCGCAACACTGGTGACGGATTAGCGGCCGATCGCTCAGAGGCCCGCCAGATGGCCGACGTGGTAGGCGATTTATACGCTCCGAAGCTGAAGGCAAGGATCATTGCGACATTCATGGGAAGGCGGAACACCGCCTTCACCGATGGCCCGTTGCGCTTCGAGTACCGCTACTCCGAAGGACCAGCCATCGGGGAACACCTGCTGACCATCACAGCCCGTCAGCGCCTCTGATACCGCCGAGCCGATGCCCTGACACATGGCCCGAGCGGGTTGGGTGCAGGTAGCCTGCCCCGTGGTGCTGCGCGACAACCGGGCGGGCAGCCGCTTCGAGCAAGACAGCCGCGCTGGTTACCTCGGCCGGGATGTCAGGAACGACCGCCCGGCGCTGGTGCCTACGGCGGCGATGAGGCACCGCCCGACCACCCTCAGCTCCGACCCGTACAACCGCGCGAGTACGACCCGGCGGAGCTGCGCTGACCGCACGGCCCCGGCCCGCCCGCCCGGCAGGGCGCCGCATCCTCCTCACCGCCGCGCCGCCGCCGCGCTGACGTAGTTGTCGAAGGACAGCTCGGCGACGCGGTGCCAGAGGCGCATCTCGTCGCGCGCCTTGGACCAGGACTCGTGGATGCGGGCGAAGTCCGGGTTGCGGGCGGCGATCTCGCGTTCGAGGTCCAGCGCCGCGCGGAGGCAGGCGTCCATCATCTCGCGCGAGAAGGGGCGGAGCTGCGTGCCTTGCGCCACCAAGCGGCGCAGCGCCTCGGGGCTGCGGGTGTCGTAGCGGGCGACCATCCAGTGCGTCGCCTCGGCGCAGGCGGTGCGGATCGCGGCTTGGTAGCTCTTCGGAAGGGCGTTCCACTGGTCGAGGTTGACGAAGAAATGCGTCGTCGCCGCGCCTTCCCACCACGCGGGGTAGTAGTAGAATTTGGCGACGCGGAAGAAGCCGAGCTTCTCGTCGTCGTAGGGGCCGAGCCATTCCACGGCGTCTATCGTGCCGCGCTCCAACGAGGGGTAGAGGTCGGCGGCGCCGAGTTGCTGCGGCACGCCGCCCAGGCGGCCCAGCACCTGGCCGGCGAGGCCGCCGATCCGCATCTTGAGGCCCTGGAGGTCGGCGGCGGTGTTAACCTCGCGCCGGAACCAGCCGCCCATCTGCGCGCCGGTGGCGCCGCAGGGCAGGCCATGGACGTTGAACTTGCGGTACAGCTCGTTCATCAGGTCGATGCCGCCGCCCTCGTACATCCAGGCGTTCTGCTGCCGGGTGTTGAGGCCGAAGGGCAGGCCGGTGCCGATGGCGAAGGCCTCGTTCTTGCCGGTGTAGAAGAACGAGGTGGTGTGCGCGCACTCCACGCTGCCGTTCTGCACCGAGTCGAGCGCCTGGAGCGGCGGCGCGATCTCGCCGGCGGAGAACACGCGGATCTGGAAGCGGTCGTCCGTCAGCTCGGACACGGCGCGCGAGAACACCTCGGCGGCGCCGTAGATGGCGTCGAGCGAGCGCGGGTAGGAGGAGGTGAGGCGCCAACGGAGCGCGGGCTGCTGCGGCTGCGCGAGGGCGGGCGCGGCCAGGGCGGCGGCGCCGGGGGGNNCGGCGGCGGGCGCCGCGAGGCCGGAGCCGCCGAGCAGGGCGCCGCGGCGGGTAGGGGTGTCCGTTTCCGCACGCGGGACGGCGGTCGATCGGTCCGGTCGTTTCCTCATCGGGGCTGGATACAGGCGGCGGCCGGCGGCTGTCGAGTTGCGGTCCGGGCGACGCCTCAAAGGCGGCGGGCACGGCTCCGCCGCGCCAGCCACGCCTCCGCCGGGCGCCAGCCGAGCAGGAGCAGCAGCGCCATGCCGGCGTGGAACAGCAGGGCGCCGGTGCCGACATGCGCGACGTGCCACATCAGCACCGGCGCCGCCGCCATCGCGGCGACGGCGAGGACCAGGCCGGCGGCCAAGCCGGCGGGGAGGGGTTGGCGCAGCAGGCGGTCGGCGAGCCAGACGGCGGCGCCGGCCATCGACGCCTTGAGGACGGCCATGGCGCGGAGCAGCCGGGCCAGCTCGGGATCGGCGGCGACGGCGCGGGCCGACGCCTCGCCGTCGGCGGCGAGGTGCGCGGCCGTGACGGCGAGCAGAACGGCGACGGCCAGCGCGGCGCGGCGCTTGGTGGCGGCAGGCGCTGGCATTGACTCCGGGGCGGGCGGCACCGCCGGCGACGCGGCGAGCGGGCCGGGCGGGAAGCGGCGGGTGATGCGGGCCATGGTTGCTCCTCCGGTCCGGCGGCGCCTGCCGCGCCCCGCATCCTCGCACGGCCGGCGGTGGGGCGCGATCCTCGCGGCGCTCGGGTTGCGGCGCCCGCCCACCGCGGCCCTATGCTGCCGGGATGGACACCTCCTCGATCCTCGGCCTGCTCGGCTTCGTCGGCGCCTGCTTCGCCGTTTCCACCACCGGCGCGCTGTTCCGGCCCGGCGAGTGGTACGAGCGCTTGCGCAAGCCGCGGTGGCGGCCGCCCAACTGGGTGTTCGCGCCGGCCTGGGCGGTGCTCTACCTCTGCATCGCCGTGTCGGGGTGGCTGGTCTGGCGCGAGGCGGGGTTCGCGGGCGCGGCGGTGCCGCTGGCCGTCTACGCCGTGCAACTCGCGCTGAACGCGGCGTGGTCGTGGATCTTCTTCGGGCTGCGCCGGCCGGACCTCGCCTTCGCCGAGATCGTGGCGCTGTGGCTCTCCATCGCGGCGACGATGGCCGCGTTCCACCCGGTCCACGCCGGCGCGGCGTGGCTGCTGGCGCCGTACCTGGCCTGGGTGAGCTTCGCCGCGGCGCTGAACCTCGCGGTGTGGCGGCTGAACCGCGGCGCGCTCCCCGGCCGGCTCGGCAGCGGCGCCGCGTCCGGCTGAACCGGGCCGGCCGGCCTTGCGGGGGCCGAGGCCGGCCCGACATGCCCCCGCATGCCGCAGTTCACGCCGACACGGGAAGCGGGGCTCGCGCGGCTCGGCGCCGTGGCCGCCGCGCTCGGGCGGGACTACGCCGCGGGCCGCAACACCGACCGGGGGCCGGACGCGCCGGAACCTTCGACATCGGCGCTTTCGCCCTGGCTGCGCCACGGCCTGGTGCTGGAGGAGGAAGCGATGCGCGCGGCGCTCGCCGCCCACGGCGCGCAGGAGGCCGGCAAGTTCGTGGAGGAGGTGGCGTGGCGCGCCTACTTCAAGGGCTGGCTGGAGGGCCGGCCGGCGGTGTGGGACGCCTACCGCGCGCAGGCGCGGCGCGAGCGGGACCGGCTGGCCGCGGAGTCGGGCCTGCGCCGCGTCCACGACGACGCCTGCGCCGGGCGGACCGGCATCGGATGCTTCGACGACTGGGCGCGGGAGGTCGTGGGCCGCGGCTGGCTGCACAACCACGCGCGGATGTGGTTCGCGTCCATCTGGATCTTCACGCTGCGCCTGCCTTGGTCGCTCGGCGCCGAGTTCTTCCTGCGCCACCTGCTGGACGGCGACCCGGCGAGCAACACGCTGTCCTGGCGCTGGGTGGGCGGGCTGCACACGCGCGGCAAGCACTACGTCGCGCGGGCGGAGAACATCGCCCGCTACACGGACGGGCGGTACGATCCCGCCGGCCAGCTCGACGAGGACCCGACGCCGCTGCCGCCCGACGACGACGTGCCGCCGCACCGCTTCTCCCCGCCCGCCGCGCCGAGGCCGGAGGGCAGGGTGGCGCTGCTGCTGCACGAGGACGACTTGGCGCTGGACGGGTTCGACCTCGGGGGCATGGAGGTTTCGGCCGTAGCGGGCTTCTCGGCCCGTGCCGACACGGCGCTCGGGGGTTGCGCCGGGCCGGTGGCGGCGTTCGCGCGCGACGGGCTGGAGGACGCCTTGCGGCGGGCGGAGGGGCGCTTCGGCGTTCCGGCGTCGCGGTTGGATGCCGATGCGCTCGCCGGCTGGACGGACCTGCCGGTGGTGACCCCCTACGCGCCGGTGGGCCCAGCGGCGGCGGCGCTGGCGGGGGCGGAAGCCGCGGGCTTGCCGCCGCTGCACCGGCTGCTCCGCCCGTGGCACGCGGCGGCTTGGCCGCACGCCGGGCGCGGCTTCTTCCAAGTGAGGGCGCGCCTGCCAGGGCTGCTCGCCGAGGCCGGCATCGCCGCAGCTTGACTCAGGCCGGGAGCAACAGCCGCCGCAGCTTGCGCACCGCGCTGTCGGGCGTGGTCAGCACCGGGAGGCCGGTCGCCGCGGCCACGGCCGGCGCCGCGCGCGCCAGGCTGAACTGCGCGAGCGCGACGGCGTCGCAGCCCGCGAGGCCGCGCGCGGCTTCCGCCGCCAAGCGGTCGTGCTCCTCGGCGCTTCCGCGGTCGAGCGCCGCCAGGGCGCCTTCCGCGAGCTTGGGCACCGCGCGCACGCCCGGAGGGAACTCGGCGGGCATGGTGTCGAGCGTCGGGCCGAAGGTGGCGAGGAGGCCGATCGTGCCTCCCGCCGCCGCCGCGTCCTCGATCATGGCCTCGTTCGGCTTCAGCACGGGCAGCGGCGCGAGGTCCGCCGCCACGGCCTCGATGCAGGGGCCGAAGGCGGAGCAGGTGAAGAGGATGCCCGCGGCGCCCGTCCCGGCGGCGTAGCGCGCGAGGGCGAGGAAGCGCTCCGTCATGCGCGGCGTCAGGACGCCGTCGCGGGCGAGGTCGGCCGAGAGGCTGTCGTCCAGGAGGTTCATCAGCGACGCCTCCGGCCAGAGGCGCGCGAAGGCGGCCTCCACCGGCGGCGGCGAGTGGCGGAGGGCGTGGATCAGGGCGATCCTCACGCGGCCGGCCCGCCCGTCGTCACCGCGCGACGCAGCGCTTGAGGGGCGATGGAAAGTCGGTGCAGTCGGGGAAGACGATCTCGTCCGGGCCGCGGCGCTGCACGCGCAGCAGATCGGGCGAACCGCCGCAGCCGAAGCCGATGTCGGGCGGCAGGCGGCCGCCCAGCGCCCGCGCGGTCTGCGCCGCCGGCGCGAAGCGGAATTCGAGGCCGCCGTCCGGCAGCGTCGCCGCCGTCTCGATGCTGCGCTGGTGGTAGGCGGCGTCGAACACGGCGACGCGCATGACGATGTCCCGGGTGAAGATGACCACCGGGTTGCCGAAGCACGCGGCGGGGTCGACCTCGCTGACGGGGAAGATGCCGCCGGTCCAGGTGCCGAACACCCACTCGTGCGGCGGCCCCGGGCGGTTGGCCTGGGCGTCCGCGCCGTCCGTCGCCGCGCCGGCGAGCGGCGCGGCCAATGCCAGCAAAAGGGCCCAACGCCGCATCGTCATCCCCGATCCTCCCCCGACTTCTCCGGAAGCTTCATAGGGCAGAACGGCGCCGGGCCCCAGGGCCTCAGCCGTGCGGCTTCATCACCACCTTGACGCAGCCGTCCTTCTTCTCGCGGAAGGTTTCGTACAGCGCCGGCCCGTCCTCCAGCTTGGTCGTGCGGTGGGTGATGATGAAGCTGGGGTCGATCTCGCCGTCCTGCACGCGCTTCATCAACGGCTCCATGTAGCGGAGCATGTGGGTCTGGCCGGTTTTCATGGTCAGGCCCTTGTTCATGAAGGCACCCATCATCACCGCGGTCGGGCCGGAATAGACGCCGGGCACCGAGACGATGCCGCCGGGGCGGCAGGCGATGATGGCCTCGTTCAAGGCGTAGGGGCGCTCGGTGGCGGACACCGTCGATTGCACGGCGGCGGCGGCCCGCGACAGCAGGCTGCCGGCGCTGTGGCTCTCCATCCCGACGCAGTCGATCACCGCGTCTGGCCCTAGGCCCTTGGTCATCTCCATCAGCGCGTCGTGGACGGCGTGCTCGTTGGAGTCGATGGTTTCCGCGCCGGCCTGCCGCGCCAGCGCCAGGCGCTCCGGCACGCTGTCGACGGCGATCACGCGCTTGGCGCCGAGCATCAAGGCCGACTTGATGGCGAACAGGCCGACCGGCCCGCAGCCCCACACCGCGATAGTGTCCTCCGGCGTGATCTCGCAATGCTCCGCCGCCATGTAGCCGGTGGGGAAGACGTCGGTGAGGAACAGCACCTGCTCGTCGGCGAGGCCCTCGGGCACCTTGACCGGGCCGACGTCGGCGTAGGGCACGCGGAGGTACTCGGCCTGCCCGCCGGCGTAGCCGCCGGTGAGGTGCGAGTAGCCGAACATGCCGCAGCTCGGGAAGCCGAGCAGCTTGGCCTGCATCTCGGCGTTCGGGTTGGTGCGCTCGCAGCAGGACCAGTTGCCCCATTTGCACTGCCGGCATTCGCCGCAGCAGATGGTGAAGGGCACGATGACGCGGTCGCCGACCTTGAGCTTGCTGTTGTCCTTCCCGACCTCGACCACCTCGCCCATGGTCTCGTGGCCGAGGATGTCGCCCTTCTCCATGCTGGGCATCTGGCCGCCCATGAGGTGCAGGTCCGAGCCGCAGATGGCGCAGGCCGTCACCTTGATGATGGCGTCGCGGCCGTGCTCGATCTTCGGGTCCGGCACCGTGTCGCAGCGGATGTCGCCCCTGCCGTGCCAAGTCAGTGCCTTCACGCTCGCCTCCTGGGTGTTTCGCGCCGGCGCCCGGCCGCCGCGGATCACCGTGGAACAAAGGGGAAGCGGCAAGGTTGCAGGCCGCCGCGCCGGCGGGCGCGCGGGGCGCGCGGGCGGTGCGCGCCCCGCGCGCGCGCTCAACCCGCGGTGTGCGCCCCGACCCGGGAAGCGCGGTTCAGCGCGCCGCGGGTTTGGACGGGGCGGAGGGAAGGCTCGCCAGCACCTCGCGGCGGACACGGTCCAACAGCCCGCCGCGGTGCGCCGCGTCGTTGCGCGCCAGGTACCCGCGCGCGGCCGGCGTGAGCCGGTACAGGTGTTCCTGGCCCGCCGGCGGCCGGAATTCCGCGGCCAGGCGCAGCGCCGCCGGTCCGGCGCGGAGGCCCTGCGCCAGCACGCCGTTGCGGGCGCCCTTGGCCTGGTAGGCCAGGAAGCGCGGCAGCAGGGAAGGCCAGGACGCGCCGTACTTCATCTCGATGTACAGGCGGTTGCGGACGAAGTGGAACCAGCGCGTGCCGGACCAGGCGAAGCGGTGCTGGCCGCTGACCTTGTGGCGCACCGCGATGTCGCCGCGGTAGCGGACGCGCTTGCCCGCGTTGATGGCGCGCAGGCTCCAGTCGTACTCCTCCCAGCAGAAGAAGAGCGCGTCGTCGTAGCCGCCCGCCGCCTCGAAGTCGGCGCGGCGGATGGCGTGACCGGCGCCGACGAAGGTGGCGGCGTCGAAGCTGTCGGCGGCGCGCGGTAGGAGGGCGGGGGGGTAGCCCCAGGAGGACAGGTCCTCCTCGCCCGTGGCGTGGACCAGAATGCGGCAACCGATGGCGGCGAGGTCGGCCTCGGCGTCGAGCGCCCGGACCGCGCGGGCCAGGGTGTCCGCGCCGTCGAACTCGGCGTCGTTGTCGAGGGCGAACACCGCGCGGCCGGAGCCGAGCGCCGTGGCGCGGTTCCGCCCGCCGGCCACGCCCCAATTGCGGTCCAGCCGGACCAGGGTGGCGTCCGGCGCGTCCCCGACGGCGGCCTTGAGGATCGCCAGGTTCTCCGGATCGCTGCCCTGGTCGGCGATCCAGACGTGCTTGGACACGCCCGTCTGGGCCCTGGCCGACGCGACGGCCTCGACCGTCTCCCGCGCGCGGTCCATGGCGAGGATGACGACGTCGGCGTCGTATTCCGCGGCCGGCGCCGACGGCGCGCCGGCCAGGTGGCGCGGCGGCGGGTAGGCGGGCGGGCTCATGCCGGGCGGCGGTGCCCGGATTCGTCGGGCGAGAAGGCCGGGCCGGGCACGGACAGGTAGGCGATGCGCTTCGCTTCCTTGCGGCCGCGCGTCACCGTGTCGAGGACGAGGCCGCAGACGAAGGACAGGAAGGAGAGCAGCACCAGGCCCGTCGAGAGCACCGCCGTAGGCAGGCGGCGCACCAGCCCGGTCCGCAGGAACTCGGCCAGGACCGGCAGGAAGATGCCGATGCCCAGCAGCAGCAGCACGAGGCCGGCGATGCCGAAGAAGGTGAGGGGGCGTTCGCGCTGCACCAGGAGCGCGATGGTCTTCAGGATGCGGAAGCCGTCGCTGTAGGTCCGGAGCTTGCTTGTGGAGCCGGCCGGCCGCTCCTTGTAGGCGGTCTCCACCTCGCCCACGGGCAGCATCAACTCCAGGGCGTGGACGGTGAACTCGGTTTCCGTCTCGAAGCCTTCCGCCAGGGCGGGGAAGCTCTTCACGAACCGGCGCGAGAAGGCGCGGTAGCCCGAGAGCATGTCGGTGATCCGGTCGCCGAAGACCCAGCGCACCATGCCGGTCAGCACCGCGTTGCCGAAGCGGTGCCCAGGGCGGTAGGCCTCCGTCGCCTCCGTGACGCGCACGCCGGTCACCATGTCCAGCCGCTCCTCGAAGAGGAGGCGCACCATCTCGGGCGCAGCGGAGGCGTCGTAGGTGTCGTCGCCGTCCACCAGCAGGTAGGCGTCGGCTTCGATGTCGGCGAACATGCGCCGGACCACGTGCCCCTTGCCCTGCAACGGCTCCGTCCGGACCACGGCGCCGGCGGCGAGCGCCGCTTCGCGCGTCCCGTCGCGGCTGTTGTTGTCGTAGACGTAGACCGTGGCCCGCGGCAGCGCCGCCCGGAACGCCGCGACCACGCGCGGGACCGCCACCGCCTCGTTGTAGCACGGCACGAGCACGGCGATCCTGGGCGGCGCGGAGGCGCCGCCACCCGCCGGCTCCCGCGGGGGCGTCGGGACCGGGGCGGCCGGCCCTGCGGGACGCGGCGCGTCCTGGAGCGTGTACGACATGGTCAGCGGTCCCTGGCCGGGAAAGGTGCGGCCGGCGTCCGGGTCAGTGCGCGTTCTGCATGCGCGCCACGGCGAGCAGCGTCCGCACCAGGATCACGAAGTCCAGCCACAGCGACCACTTCTCGATGTACTCCAGGTCGCTGTCGAGCCGGAGCAGGAGCTTCTCCTCGGTGTCGGTCCGGCCGCGGTAGCCTCGCACCTGCGCCAAGCCGGTGAGGCCGGGCTTGACCCGGTGCCGCGCGGGGTAGCGGTCGGTGACGTCCTCGAACAGCGTGTCGCCTGCGCGCGTGCCAGGTGCGTGCGGCCTGGGGCCGATGAAGGACATCTCGCCCCGCAGCACGTTGAAGATCTGCGGCAGTTCGTCGAGGGATGTGCGGCGGAGGACGGCGCCGACGCGGGTGACGCGCGGGTCGCCCTCTTCCACCTGCCGCCGCACCTCGTGGTCCGCGAGCTCGTGGTACATGGTGCGGAATTTGAAGACGAAGAAATCCTTGTTGTTGAAGCCCGTCCGCCGCTGCCGGAACAGCACCGGGCCGGGGCTGTCCAGCCGCACCGCCAACGCGATCAGGGCCATCGGCACGGCCGCCACCGCCAGCGCGCCGAGCGCCAGAAGGTAGTCCTCGACCGTCTTGGCGGCGCCGGCCCAGCCGCGCATGGGCCGGTCGGCGAGGCGCAGCAGGCGGAGCCGGCCAACTTCCAGCCCGTCCTCAGGCCCGCCGTGGTAGGCGGCCAAGTCCGGCGCCAAGCGCAGGTCCACGGGATAGTCGGCGAAGGTGGCCTGCAACCGCGACAGCCGCTCCTCGGACGCCCAGGGAACGGTGAAGATCACCTGGTCCACCTCGCCGCGGCGGATCATGGCGCAGAGCGTTTGCAAGGAGCCGATCCGCGGCACGCCGCTGTGGCCCCGCTCCGCGTCCACCGCGTCGGGCGGGCGGTCGTCCACGAGGCCGAGCAGCCGGAGGCTGCGGTCCTGCCGCGCCTGCATGGCGCCCACGAAGCGCGCCGCCTGCGGCCCGTCCCCGACCAGCACCGCCCGCTGCCGCGTCCGCTCCGCCGCGGCGCGGAGCGCTATGGAGGTCGCCGCGCGCCCCACCAGCAGCAGCGGCGCGCCGACCGCGAACCAGAGCAGCGCCGGCTCGACGGGTATGGCGTCGGTCGAGCCGAATGCTTGCGCCGCGAGCATCAGCGCGCCGATGGCGATCGCCAAGCCGGCGACCAGGTGCGCGGACGCGCGCCTGGTGCCGAACAGCGCGGCGTGCCCGTAGGCGCCCATCGCGCCGGCCGTGGCCGCGCAGACGGACGTGGCGAGGGCGATGAGGGCCGGCGCGGGCCGTCCCTCGGTATCGGGCATCGAGGAGATGGCGACGCCGGCGGCGGCGGCCAGCGAGAGGTCCAGGAGGAGCACCGCGCCGATGAGGAGCCAGGGCGGCAGCGGGTCCGTCCCCGTCCACGCGCGCCGGCGGTCGAAGGAGCGGAACGGCACCGTCGGAGCGGGGCCAGTGCCGCCCCAACCGGCGCGGGCCACGGCCGGGGCCAGCCGCGCGTCTTTGTGGTGGGAGTCGGCCGGCATCAAACCTTCCATCTGGAGCTTGCGAATCCGCGGCCGGGGCATCGTCGGGACAAAAGCACCAGGACGGGCATCGTTCCACTGTCCATCATTCGGCCACGGGCGCCGCGCCGTCGTACCGGCTACGGAACACATAGCGGCGCGACAGCACGAAGTTCCCGACCATACCGGCGAGCGACCCGGCCGCAACGGCCAGGACGGGCAGGTCACGCATCATCGGGACGCCGCTGATGAGCGCGGCGTAAGTGCCATAGTTGCATGCAAAACCAACCAAGTTGACGGCCAAAAACAAGCCCCAATCCCGCGTCACCGGACGGGAACGATCGGCGCCCCGAAAGGTCCAGCTGCGGTTGAGCGCGAAGGTGGTTGTCGCGGCGGCCACATAGGAGATGGCGCGGCCGAGCCACGGACCCGCGCCCGCCAACAAGCCCAAGGTGAGCACGCCCGCGTCGACCACGAAACCAACGGCACCCACGACGCCGAACCGGATGATCTCCCCCGGCCACCGACGCCGCTCGGCGTTCATCACCGGCGCATGGCCGTGCCGTTGAAAAGCATCGCGCAATCCCGCCCTCCGACGATGGTTGGGTCCTTATGCATGCTTCGGCACATCGCACCAAGCACGGCACCATGACCGAATCGCGGCGCCGCTGAGACGAAAACGTGGGGGCGTGCCGCTGCGTGCCGGCGTTCGACGCCTTGGAGACCTGGCTTGCCGTGCGCGTCCATTCGCTTTACCTCACGAACTGTGATCCGAAAGATACAGGGGGCGGACATGCATCGACGTGACTTCCTGGCGGCGGGCGCCGCCGCCTCCGTGGCGTTGCCGGCCGGGCTCGCGCGGCCGAGTCTCGCCCAGCCCGCCGCCGGCAGGGTGCTCAAGTTCATCCCGCAATCGGACGTGGCCGTGGTGGACCCGATCGTCACGACGGCCTACGTCACCCGCAACCACGCCTACCTCATCTACGACACGCTTTTCGGCCTCGACGCCGACTTCAAGCCGCAACCGCAAATGGCCGAAGGCCACACGGTGGACGATGGCGGCCGCCGGGTTACGGTGACATTGCGCCCGGGATTAAAGTTCCACGACGGCGAACCGGTGCGCGCCCGCGACGCCGTCGCCTCCATCAAGCGATGGGCGCAGCGCGACGCGATGGGCCAAGCGCTCATGGCCGCGACGGACGAGTTGGTGGCGGAGGACGACCGGCGCCTCGCGTTCCGGCTGAAGCGACCGTTCCCGCTGCTGCTGGACGCGCTGGCCAAGCCGAGTTCGCCGTGCTGCTTCATCATGCCGGAACGGATCGCGTCGACGGACGCCAGCACGCCGATCCGCGACATCATCGGCTCCGGGCCGTTCCGCTGGGTGGCGAACGAGCGCGTGCCCGGGAGCCGCATAGTCTATGCGCGCAACGCGGACTACGTGCCGCGGGAGGGCGGCTCCGCGCAGTGGACCTCCGGCCCGAAGCGGGTGAACTTCGACCGCGTCGAGTGGAATGTGATCCCCGACGCGTCCACCGCCGCCGCGGCCTTGCAGAGCGGCGAGGCGGACTGGTGGGAGCAGCCGAGCGCCGACCTGCTGCCGCTCCTGGGCCGGAACCGCAACATAGTGGTGGAGCAGTACGACCCGACGGGCCTGCTCGGGCTGCTCCGCTTCAACCACCTGCACCCGCCCTTCGACAACCCGGGCGTGCGGCGGGCGCTGCTCGGCGCGGTGCAGCAGTCGGACTACATGTCGGCGGTGATCGGCACCGACAACAGCCTGTGGCGCGACAAGGTCGGATTCTTCCCGCCCGGCACGCCGATGGCGAGCGAGAACGGGCTGGAGGCGCTGGCCTCGCCGCGCGACATGGAGAAGGTGAAGCGCGACCTCGCGGCGGCGGGCTACAAGAACGAGAAGGTGGTGGTGATCGCCGCGTCCGACTTCCCGACCTTGAACGCCTTGGCGCAGGTCGGCCGGGACATGCTGACGCGCGCGGGCATGAACGTGGAATACATCTCGACTGATTGGGGCAGCGTGGTGCAGCGGCGCGCCAGCCGCGAGGCGCCGGAGAAGGGCGGCTGGAGCGCCTTCTTCACCTTCTTCTCCGGGCTCGACTTCTTCACGCCCGCATCGCACCTCGCGCTGCGCGGGAACGGCACCAACGCCTGGTTCGGCTGGCCCACCCTGCCGAAGCTGGAGGAGCTGCGCACCGCTTGGCTGGAGGCGCCGGACCAGGCGGCGCAGCAAAAGATCGCGGCCGAGATCCAGACCCAGGCGTTCCAGGACGTGCCGTACCTGCCGGTGGGGCAGTACTTCCAGCCCTGGGCCTACCGCCGCGGCATCAACGGCGTACTGAAGGGGCTGCCGATGTTCTGGAACGTGCAGCGGGCGTGACGGAACCGCCGCGCGGGCGGCGGCCGCAACAGGAGCGTCCCCACTGCGTTCTCGTGCCCGCGCCGTCGTAGCCATCGCCGGCGGCCAAGGGGCGCGACCATGCAAGACGAAGCCGACGACCCGCCATCCGCCGTTCCGCCACCGCCCGAGGAAGCGCTAGAATCGGGCGGAGGCGGACGCCGCACCGTGTTCGTGGCGCTCGGCGCGGCGGCCGGGCTGGCGGGCCTCACCGCGGGCTGCGCCACGCCGCCGCTCAGCGCCGCCGCCAATCCGTCGGTACCCGGCGCCCCCGCGCCGCGCGGGCGGCTGGAAGGGCAATCGGTGCTGGTGACGGGCGCGGCGCGGGGCATCGGCCGGGCCGTGTGCCTCGCCGCGGCGCGCGAGGGTGCGGACGTGCTCGGCTTCGACATCGCCGGCCCGGCCAGCCGCCACGTCGGCAACGCCCCCGCGACGCCGGCGGACCTCGCCGAAACCGGGCGGCTCGTGCAGTCCCTCGGCCGGCGCTTCCTCGCCGTGCAGGGCGACGTGCGGAGCCGCCCGGCGCTCGCGCGCGCGGTGGACCAGGCCGTGGGCGCCTTCGGCAAGCTGGACGGCGTGGTCGCCAACGCGGGCATCATGGTCCCCGACGGCCTCGCCGAGGTGAGCGACGAGGGCTGGCGCGACGTGGTGGACATCAACCTCACGGGCACCGCCAACACCTTCCGCGCCGCCATCCCGGCCATGTCCGCGCGCCGGCGCGGGCGCATGGTGGCCATCGCCTCCGTGCTGGGGCGCATGGGGGCGCCCATCGCGCCGCAGTACAACGCTTCCAAGTGGGGCGTGATCGGGCTGGTGAAGTCGGCGGCGATGGAACTCGGCGGCCGGGGCATCGCGGTCAACGCGGTGTCGCCCACGGGCGTCAACACCACCCTGCTCCGCAACCCGCGCCAGTACGCGGCGGTGACGCCGCGCTTCGTGCCGGGGCGGGTGCCGGAAGCGGTGGCCGCGACCGCGTCCCGCAACCTGCACCCGCTGGGCGTGCCCTGGGTGGAGCCGGAGGACGTGGCTTCCGTGGTGGTGTTCCTGCTGTCGGACGAGGCACGCTACGTCAGCGGCGCCTCCTTCGACGTCACCGCCGGGCTGGGCGCCATCTACACCGCCTGACCGGGCGGCTTGCCGCGCGACCCGGTTTGCCTTTCCATCCCGGCAACGGGCGCCGCGAGCGGACGCCCCCCGGGAGATGGGACATGCAGCGTCGAGCCTTGCTCGCCTCCGCCGCAGCCGCGACCGCCGCCGCCGGCCTGCCGCGCTTCGCCGTCGGCCAGCCGGCCGGGGCGCGGACCCTGCGCATGGTGCCGCAGGCCAACCTCACCAGCATCGACCCGATCTGGACCACGGCGAACATCACCAGGAACCACGGGTTCATGGTGTACGACACGCTGTTCGGCATGGACGCCGGGTTCCGCGCCCAACCGCAGATGGCCGAGTGGGCGCGCACGGAGGAGGACGGCCGCGCCGTCACCATCGCCTTGCGGACGGGGCTGAAGTTCCACGACGGCGAGCCGGTGCGGGCGGCTGATTGCGTGGCGAGCATACGGCGCTGGATGAAGCGCAACCCCACCGGCCAGAAGCTCGAGTCGGTGGTGGACAGCCTGGAAGCGCTGGACGACCGCTCCTTCCGCTTCCGGTTGAAGCGACCCTTCCCGATGCTGATCAAGGGCCTCGCCAGCCCGACCAACCCGGTCTGCTTCGTGATGCCGGAGCGGGTGGCGCGCACCGACCCGTTCCAGCAGATCCGCGACGCGACCGGCTCCGGCCCGTTCCGCTTCAAGGCGGACGAGTTCAACTCCGGCAGCCTCGTGGTGTACGAGCGCAACCCGGATTACGTGCCGGTGCCGAACGGCGAACCGAGCCTCACCGCGGGGCCGAAGGTGGCGCGCTTCGACCGCGTCGAGTGGCGCATCATCACCGACGCGGCGACCTCGGCCGCCGCGCTGCAATCGGGCGAGATCGACTGGTTCGAGCAGCCGCCGCCGGAGATCCAGGAGCTGCTGAAGCGCAACCGGCAGATCGCCATCGAGCGGATCGACCCGCTGCCGCTCACCGGCATCCTGCGCTTCAACCACCTGCACCCGCCCTTCGACGACAAGCGCATGCGCCAGGCGCTGCTGCCGGCGGTGGATCAGGCCGACTACATGGCGGCGGTCGTCGGCGCCGATCCTTCGCTCTACGTCACGGGCGTCGGCTTCTTCACGCCGGGTACGCCGATGGCGTCCGACGCCGCGCTCGGGCCGCTGACGGGGCCGCGCAGCATCGACCGGGCGAAAGCCCTGCTGCGCGAGGCCAGCTACGCGAACCAGCCGATCCGCCTGATAGGGCCGACCGACATCCTGGCGCCCGCGGCCATGACCCAGGTGGGCGCCGACATGTTCCGCCGCCTCGGCGTCAACCTCGACGCGGCGCTCACCGACTGGGGCACGGTGGTGCAGCGGCGCACCTCGCGCGAGCCGGTGGAGCGGGGCGGCTGGAGCGTGCTCTACACCGCCTTCTCGTCCTTCGAGTTCCTCGATCCGGCGGCGCACACGCCGCTCCGCGGCAACGGCACCGCGGCTTGGCCGGGCTGGCCCACCGTCCCGCGGCTGGAGGAACTGCGCGACGCTTGGTTCGACGCGCCGGACACGGAGGCGCAGCAGCGCATCTGCCGGGAGATGCAGGAGGTGGCGATGGACGAGCTGCCCTACATCCCGGTCGGCGCCTACGTCTCCAACACGGCGCTGCGGCGGAACCTGCAAGGCCGGGTGCCGGGCTTCGCCATCTTCTGGAACATCGGCCGCGCGTGATGAGGAGGGGACTGGCCATGGAACGACGCAGCCTGATCCGCGGCGCCGGCGCGGCCGCCCTGGCCGGGGCGCTGCCCGCGGCGCCGGCGCTCTCCCAAGGCGCGGCGGCGCGGACGCTCCGGGTGGTGCCGCAGGCCAATCTCACCAGCCTCGACCCGGTGTGGACCACGGCCGTCGTCACCCGCAACCACGGCTTCATGGTCTACGACCAGCTCTGCGCCCAGGACGCCGCGGGCGGGATCAAGCCGCAGATGGCGGAAGGCTGGACCACGGAGAACGAGGGGCGCGACACCGCCTTCACCCTGCGCACGGGCCTGAAGTTCCACGACGGCGAGCCGGTGCGGGCGGCGGATTGCGTCGCCTCCATCAAGCGGTGGGCGGCGCGGGACGTCTTCGCCCAGGTGATGTGGCAGCGGGTGGACGCGGTGGAGGCGCTGGACGACCGGCGCTTCCGGGTGCGCCTCAAGCAGCGCTTCCCGGGGCTGCTGCTCGCGCTCGGCCAGACGCAGTTCCCCTGCTTCATCATGCCGGAGCGCGTGGCCGCGACCGACCCGTTCCAGCAGACGCGGGAGGCGATCGGCTCCGGCCCCTTCCGTTTCGTGCGCGACGAGTGGAACCCCGGCCAGCGCGCCGTGTGGGCGCGCAACGACGCCTACGTGCCGCGGCAAGAGCCGGTTGACGGCCTGGCCGGCGGCCGCGCGCCCAAGATCGAGCGCGTGGAGTGGACGATCATCACCGACCCGGCCACGGCGGCCAACGCCATGGTGACGGGCGAGCAGGACTACTGGGAATACCCGCTGCACGACCTGCTGCCGCTGCTCCGGCGCTCGCGCGACGTGGTGGTCCAGCAGCGGCTGACAGAGGGCACCTACGGCATCTGCCGCTTCAACCACCTGCACCCGCCCTTCGACAACCCCGGCGTGCGCCGCGCCGTGGCGATGGCGGTGGACCAGCGGAACTACATGCGCGCCGTCGCCGGCAACGAGAAGGACGGCTGGGAGGCCTGCGAGGGAGTCTTCACCTGCGGCACCCCGCTCGCCAACGAGGCGGGCAGCGAGATCCTGAAGATCCGGAACATCGAGCGCG
This sequence comes from Craurococcus roseus, assembly GCF_039523795.1. Classification (NCBI taxonomy): domain Bacteria; kingdom Pseudomonadati; phylum Pseudomonadota; class Alphaproteobacteria; order Acetobacterales; family Acetobacteraceae; genus Craurococcus; species Craurococcus roseus. Next base: position 42,605 of record NZ_BAAAFZ010000019.1, read on the forward strand.
CCAAGGCGGCGCTGCGCGAGGCCGGGTACGCAGGACAGCGCGTGGTGCTGATCGCGCCCGGCGACTACCCGCAGATCAACGCCTTGTCGCTGGTGACGGCGGACCTGCTGCAACGGCTCGGCATGAACCTGGAAGTGGTCTCGACGGACTGGGGCACGCTGGTGCAGCGCCGGGCGAGCAAGGAGCCGGTGGAGCGTGGCGGCTGGAGCATGATCCACACCACCTCCTCCGGGCAGACCCTGACCCTGCCGGTGTTCCACCTCTTCCTGCGCGCCAACGGCCCGAACGCCTGGTTCGGCTGGCCGCAGGACGATGAGATAGAGCGGCTCCGCGCCGCTTGGCTCGACGCCGAGGACGCGGCCGATTCGCGCCGCATCGCCGAGGCGTTGAACCGCCGCGCCATGGAGGTGCTGCCTTACATCCCGCTCGGATTCTACTGGCAGCCGAGCGCGTGGCGGCGGAACGTCACCGGCGCCTTCCGCGCCCCGGCGACGGTGTTTTGGAACATGGGCAAGGCATGACCAGGATGCATCGGCGAAGCTTGTTGACCGGAAGCGCGGCGGCCCTGGCGGCGCCGCACCTCGCCCGCGCGCAGGGCGGCGCCGCGGCGCGCACCTTGCGCTTCATCCCGCAGGGCAACCTGGCGAACGCCGATCCGGTCTGGACCACGACGACGCTCGCCCGCAACCACGGGCTGATGGTCTACGACACGCTGTTCGGGTTGAACGCGCAACACCAGCCGCAGCCGCAGATGGCGGCGTCCCACGCCGTTTCCCCGGACGGCTTGGTCCACACCATCGCGCTGCGCGAGGGCCTCAAGTTCCACGACGGCGAGCCGGTCCGGCCGGCGGATTGCATCGCGTCGATCATGCGATGGTCGCGGCGCGACGTGCTCGGCCAACGGCTGCAATCGCTGCTCGCGGACATGCGGGCCAGGGGCGACTCGGCCTTCGAGATCGCGCTCAGGCGACCCTGGCCGGGCCTGGCCTGGGCGCTCGGCAAGCCTTCGGCCAACATCTGCGCCATCATGCCCGAGCGGGTGGCGCAGACAGACCCGTTCCGCCAAATCACGGACTACACCGGCTCCGGCCCCTTCCGCTTCCGCGCGGACCAGTGGGTGCCGGGCAGCCTCGCCGCCTACGAGCGCTTCGCCGACTACGTCCCGCGCGAGGAGCCGGCGGACTTCCTGGCCGGCGGCAAGCGCGTCCACTTCGACCGGGTGGAATGGCGCGTGATGCCGGACCCGGCCACCGCCGCCGCGGCGATGCAGGCCAACGAGGCCGACTGGTGGGAGCAGCCGCTGGCCGACCTGCTGCCGGTGCTCAAGCGCGGCCGCGACATCGCCGTCGAGGTGGTGAACACCGCCGGGGCGCTCGGGATGCTGCGCTTCAACCACCTGCATCCGCCTTTCGACAACCCCGCGATCCGCCGCGCCGTGTTCCCCGCCATCGACCAGCGCGCATTCATGCAGGCGGCCTTGGGCGACGACCCGGCGCTGTGGACCGTGCCCGCCGGGGCCTTCACGCCGGGGACGGCGTTGGCGAACGACGCCGGGCTGGAGGTCCTCACCGGGCCGCGCTCGGTGGAGGCGGCGAAGCGCGCCCTGGCGGCGGCCGGCTACCGCGGCGAGCCGGTGGTGCTCCTCTCGCCCTCCGACCTGCCGCAGCAGAACGCCTTGGCGGAGGTGGCGGCGGACACGCTGCGCCGGATCGGCATGACTGTGGACTTCCAAGTCATGGACTGGGGCACCCTGGTGCAGCGCCGCGCCAAGCGCGAGCCGCCGGCCCAGGGAGGCTGGAACGCCTTCTGCACCACCTGGGAGGGCCTCGACACCTCCGTCCCCGGCAGCCACCAAGCCATCCGCGGCAACGGGCTGGAGGGTTGGATCGGTTGGGCCGAAAGCCCCAGGCGCGAGGCCCTGCGGGACGCTTGGTTCGACGCCGCAGACCCGGAGACCGCCCGCCGCATCGCCGAGGACCTCCAGCGGGTGGTGTGGGACGAGGCGCCCTTCGTCCCGCTCGGCCTGCTCCGGCCGCCGCAGGCGTTCCGGCGGGGCCTCACCGGCATCATCAAGGGCGGGCCGCCGCTGTTCTGGAACGTGCGGCGGGCCTGATGGGGCCAGGTTGGCATGCGGCGTGCAAGATCCGGGGCACGAACACGCAGCGGTGACGCTTCCCTGCCGGTTCCCTGGCGGCCGGGGCGCTGGCGCACTGCCCACCGCTGAGGCAGGCTGGAACGAAACCGGGCGGGGCGCGGCCCACGCGCCGGGAGTCGGGAGAAGAAAAGAGATGGATCGCAGGGGCTTCCTGAAGGCCGCGGCCGGCGCCGCCGCCTTGCCATCCGCCATCGCGGGGCTTCCCGCGCCCGCCCTGTCGCAGGGGGCGGCGCGGACCTTGCGCTTCGTGCCTCAGGCCAACCTCGCCAATTTCGACCCGATCTGGGGCACCCAGTACGTGGTGCGCAACGCCTCGGCGATGGTGTGGGACACGCTCTACGGCGTGAACGACAAGCTCGAACCGCAGCGCCAGATGGTCGAGTCGGAGGAGGTCTCGGCCGACGGCCTGACCTGGACCTTCCGGCTGCGCGAAGGCCTGCGCTTCCACGACAACCAGCCGGTGCTCGCCAAGGACGTGGTGGCCAGCGTCGCCCGCTGGTCGGTGCGCGACCCCATGGGCCAGATGCTGCGGGCGGCGCAGAACGAGCTGGTCGCGGTGGACGACCGGACCTTCCGCTGGTCGCTGAAGCGGCCCTTCCCGAAGATGCGCTGGGCGCTGGGCAAGACCAACACGCCGATCTGCTTCATCATGCCGGAGCGGGTCGCCAGGACCGACCCGTTCACGCAGATCTCCGAATTCATCGGCAGCGGGCCGATGCGCTTCGTGCGCGACGAGTGGGTGCCGGGCGCCCGCGCCGCGTTCCAGCGCTTCGAGCCCTACAAGCCCCGCGACGAGGCGGGCACTTGGCTCGCCGGCGGCAAGCGGATGATGGTGGACCGCGTCGAGTGGCACGTCATGCCCGATCCCGCCACCACCTCCGCCGCCTTGCAGGGCGGCGAGGTGGACTGGTGGGAGAACCCGCTGACCGACCTGATCCCGACGCTTCGGCGCAACCGGAGCGTCGCCTACGACATCGCCGACCCGCTGGGGAACATCGGCTCCTTCCGCATGAACCACCTGCACCCGCCCTTCAACAACCCGGGCGTGCGGCGCGCGGTGATGATGGCGCTGAGCCAGGAGGACTACATGCGCGCCCTGGTGGGCGACGACAACAACCTTTGGAAGCCGCTGCCCGGCTACTTCACGCCGGGCACTCCGCTCTACACGGAGGAGGGCGGCGAGATCCTGAAGGGGCCGCGGAACCTCGACGCAGCGAAGAAGCTCCTGGCCGACAGCGGCTACAAGAACGAGCCGGTGATCTGCATCGTCGCGCAGGACCAGCCCATCACCAAGACGCAGGGCGACGTCACCGCCGACCTGCTGAAGCGCCTCGGCATGAACGTGGACTTCGTGGCGACCGATTGGGGCACCACGGGCCAACGCCGGGCGATGAAGAACCCGCCCGGCCAGGGCGGCTGGTCCATGTTCCACACCTGGCACGCCGGCGCCGACTGCGTGAACCCGGCGAGCTACAACGCGGTGCGCGCCAACGGCGACGGAGCCTGGTTCGGCTGGCCCAACATCCCGGCGGTGGAGCAGGCCATCGCCGAGTGGTTCGACGCCCCTGACGCTGCGGCGGAGAAGGCGGCGATAGGCAAGGTGAACCGCGCCGCCATCGAGAACGTGGTCTACGCGCCGACCGGCTTCTTCCTCGGCTACCAGGCGTGGCGGCGCAACGTGTCCGGCATCCAGAAGGGGCCGCTGCCGTTCTTCTGGGGCGTGTCCAAGACTTGAGGCGCGGAAGGACGGAACGCTAGATGTTCGCCTACATCGTCCGGCGCGTGCTGGCGACCATCCCCGTGATGGCGGTGGTCGCCCTGTTCGTGTTCTCGTTGCTCTACATCGCGCCGGGCGACCCGGCGGCGGTGATCGCGGGCGATCAGGCGACGCCGGACGACGTGGAGCGCATCCGGCAGAACCTCGGGCTCGACCGGCCCTTCCTGGTGCGCTTCGGCGAGTGGGTGTGGCGCATCGTCCAGGGCGACCTCGGCGTGTCCATCTTCACCAACCTGCCGGTCTCCACCATGATCGCGCAGCGGGTGCAGCCGACGCTCTCGCTGATGGTGCTCACGCTCATCCTGGCGGTGACGATCGCCGTGCCGATGGGCGTGCTGGCGGCGTGGAAGCAGGGCACGCTGCTGGACCGGGCGGTGATGGGCTTCGCCGTGCTCGGCTTCTCCGTGCCGGTGTTCGTGGTCGGCTACCTGCTGGCCTACGTCTTCGCGCTGGAGCTCGATTGGCTGCCGGTGCAAGGCTACACCTCGCTCGACCAGGGCGTCTGGCCCTGGCTGGAGAACCTGATCCTGCCGTCGATCGCATTGGGCGGCGTGTACATCGCCCTGATCGCCCGCATCACGCGCGCCACCATGCTGGAGGTTTTGCAGCAGGACTACATCCGCACCGCGCGCGCCAAGGGGGCGGGGCAGGGGAGCATCCTGTTCCTCCACGCGCTGAAGAACGCGGCGGTGCCGATCGTGACCGTGATCGGCATCGGCGTCGCGCTGCTGATCGGCGGCGCGGTGGTGACGGAGAGCGTCTTCGCCATCCCCGGCCTCGGCCGCCTCACCGTGGACGCCATACTGCGGCGCGACTACCCGGTGATCCAGGGGGTGATCCTGCTGTTCTCCTTCGTCTACGTGCTGGTGAACCTCGCCATAGACATCCTCTACACCTTCCTTGACCCGAGGATACGCTATTGAGCGCCACAGCCCTCCGCGCCGACGGGCAGGCCGCCGGCGCCGCGCACGCCCCGACCCCCATGAGCGTGGCCGAGGCCGCGCCGCTGCCGGACGTGCTGCCGCCCGTGAAGCCGCGCCGCGGCTTCATCGGCTTCCTCCGCCGCAACCCGACCATCGCCTTCGGGGCCGGCCTCCTGCTGCTCATGATCCTGGTCGCGGTGTTCGCGCCGCTGCTCTGGACCGTGGACCCGACAGCGCTCGCTCCGGCCCGGCGGACGCGCGAGCCCTCGGCGGAATACTGGTTCGGCTCCGACATGCTGGGGCGCGACGTCTATTCCCGGGTGCTCTACGGCGCGCGGGTGTCGCTGATCGTGGGCTTCTCGGTGGCGCTGCTGTCCTCGGCGGTCGGCCTCGCCATCGGCCTCGTGTCAGGTTTCGTGCGCTGGGCGGACGGGATCGTCATGCGGATCATGGATGGGCTGATGTCCATCCCGCCCATCCTGCTCGCCATCGCCATGATGGCGCTGACCCGCGCCTCGGTGCAGAACGTCATCATCGCCATCACCATCGCCGAGGTGCCGCGCGTGTCGCGGCTGGTGCGGGGCGTGGTGCTGTCCTTGCGGGAGCAGCCCTACGTGGACGCGGCGGTCGCGGCAGGCACGCGGACGCCGCGCATCATCTGGCGCCACATCCTGCCCAACACGCTGGCGCCGATCACGGTGCAGGCCACCTACATCTGCGCCTCCGCCATGATCGTGGAGGCCATCCTGTCCTTCATCGGCGCCGGCACGCCGCCCATCATCCCGTCCTGGGGGAACATCATGGCCGAGGGGCGGGCGCTTTGGCAGGTGAAGCCCTACATCGTGTTCTTCCCGGCCATCTTCCTGTCCGTCACGGTGCTGGCGGTGAACCTGCTCGGCGACGGCCTGCGCGACTGGCTCGACCCGCGCATGGCGAAGAGCGTCTAGCGCCATGGCCCTCCTCGAAGTGGACCGCTTGCAGACGCACTTCCGCACGCCGGACGGCGTCAACCGCGCGGTGGACGGCGTCTCCTTCGACGTGGAGGCGGGCGAGACGCTGGCCATCGTGGGCGAGAGCGGCTGCGGCAAGTCCGTCACCGCCATGTCCATCCTGCGGCTCATACCCGAGCCGCCGGGCAAGATCGCCGGCGCCATCCGCTTCAACGGCCGGAATTTGCTTGAGCTGTCCGACCGCGAGATGCGCGACATCCGCGGCAACGACATCTCCATGATCTTCCAGGAGCCGATGACCAGCCTGAACCCGGTGCTGACCGTAGGCCGGCAGATCGGCGAGACCTTGCAGCTCCACCAGGGCTTGTCGCGGCGGCAGGCCGAGGCGCGGGCGGTGGAGTCGCTGCGCCTGGTGGGCATCCCGGAGCCGCAGCGGCGGGTGCGGGAGTACCCGCACCAGCTCTCGGGCGGGATGCGGCAGCGGGTGATGATCGCCATCGCGCTCGCCTGCAATCCGAAGCTGCTGATCGCCGACGAGCCGACCACGGCGCTCGACGTCACCATCCAGGCGCAGATCCTCGACCTGATGCGCGACCTCAAGCACCGCGTCGGCGCCGCCATCGTCCTCATCACCCACGACCTCGGCGTGGTGGCGGAGGTCGCGGAACGGGTGGTGGTGATGTACGCCGGCCGCAAGGTGGAGGAGGCCAAGGTCGGGCCGCTGTTCCGCTCGCCCCGGCATCCCTATACGCAGGGCCTGCTCGGCTCCATGCCGAAGCTCGGCTCGTCGCTCCACGGCGAGGAAACGCGGCTGGCGGAGATTCCGGGCCTCGTGCCGAGCCTCAAGGCCAAGCTGGAAGGCTGCGTCTTCGCCTCGCGCTGCCCCAAGGTGACGGACCTCTGCCGTAAGGTGGCGCCGGCGCTGGAGGAGAAGGCGCCGGGCCACGTCGCGGCCTGCCACTACGCCGAGCGCGAGGGGGCGCTGGCGGCATGAGCGCTTCCGCCGTCCCCTTGCTGGAGGTCACGGACCTCAAGAAGCACTTCCCGATCCGGGGCGGCTTCTTCGGCGGCGTCACCGGCCACGTCTTCGCCGTGGACGGCGTCTCCTTCACCATCGGGCGCAGCGAGACGCTGGCGCTGGTGGGCGAGAGCGGCTGCGGCAAGTCCACCGTCGGCAAGGCGATCCTGAAGCTGTTCGACATCACCGCCGGGCAGGTGGTGCTGGACGGCAAGCGCATCGACGACCTGCCCGCGGGCACCCTCCGGCCGATGCGCCGGCGCGTGCAGGTGGTGTTCCAAGACCCGTTCAGCTCGCTCAATCCGCGCATGCGGGTGCGCGACATCCTGGCCGAGCCGATCCGCAACTTCGGCCTGGCGAAGAACTCGGCGGACCTGGAGGCGCGGGTCGCCGACCTGATGGACAAGGTGCGCCTGCCGCGCGACGCGGTGGGGCGCTGGCCGCACGAGTTCAGCGGCGGGCAGCGGCAACGCATCGGCATCGCCCGGGCGCTCGCCGCCGAGCCGGACCTCATCATTTGCGACGAGGCCGTCTCCGCGCTCGATGTCTCGGTGAAGGCGCAGATCGTCAACCTGCTGCAAGACTTGCAGAACGAGCTGCACTTGGCCCTGCTGTTCATCTCCCACGACCTCGCCATCGTGGAGCACATGACGCACCGGGTGGCGGTGATGTACCTCGGCAAGATCGTGGAGGTGGCGCCCAAGCGGAGCCTGTTCGCCGCGCCGAAGCACCCCTACACGGAGGCGCTGCTCTCCGCCGTGCCGGTGCCCATGCCCGGCGCGGCGCGCGAGCGGGTCATCCTCAAGGGCGACGTGCCGAGCCCGATCAACCCGCCCAAGGGCTGCCGCTTCCACACCCGCTGCCCCTACGCCTTCGACCGTTGCCGCGTCGAGGAGCCGCCCTTGGTGGCCGTGCCCACGGCGCTGGCCGCCGGCCACCTCGCAGCCTGCCACCTGCACGACCGGCCGGCGAACGACAACCCGCTCGCCGCGGCCAAGGGCGAGGCGGTGCTGCCGGCCTAGCCGGCGGCGCCCCGACCGACGGCGATGGCGGAGCCGGTGCTGCTGGAGGTGCGCGAACGGCGGAGCGCCTTCGGCCGGGCGGTGAAGTGGACGTTCATCGGCTTCCAGGCCGTCACGGCGCTGCTCCTGCTCGGCACCTGCGCCCTGGTCACGCCCTTCCTGTCGAACGAGGACCCGGAGGTGGTCATGGGGGCCGGGATGTTCGGCGCCATGACCACCGCCGCGCTGTGGCTGGCGTGGCCCGTCGGCACCCTGGTGCTCGGGGTCATGGTCCTGCTGACCCGCGGCCGGAAGCGCCTGATCCCGGCCCCGCCGCTCCCGAACGGGGGCCGTAACGGCGCCGCTTGACGGCGCCCGGAGTCGGGGCAACCTGTCCCCCGGAACGCGCGGCCCCGGGCCGCGATCAACGACGGGGGAGGCGCGGCATGCCGCAAGTATCGCTGACGGTGAACGGCAAACCCAGCACGGTCGAGGTGGAGGGCCGCACGCTCCTGGTGGAGCTCCTGCGCGAGAAGCTCCGCCTCACCGGGACGCATGTCGGCTGCGACACCAGCCAGTGCGGCGCCTGTGTGGTCCACGTGGACGGCGAGAGCGTGAAGAGTTGCACCATCCTGGCGGTCCAGGCCGAGGGCACCAAGGTCACGACCATCGAGGGGCTGGCCGCCGCCGACGGCACCCTGCACCCGATGCAGGAGGCATTCCGCGAGTACCACGCCCTGCAATGCGGCTTCTGCACGCCCGGCATGGTGATGTCCGCCATCGACCTGGTGCAGAAGCACCCGAACGGCCTGTCGGAGCGGGACATCCGCGAAGGGTTGGAAGGCAACCTCTGCCGCTGCACCGGCTACCACAACATCGTCAAGGCCATCGCGGCCGCGGCGGAGGTGATGCACGGCAAGCGGTCGGAGCTGGCGCGCGCGGCCGAGTAGCGCCGCGCCGACGGCCGCAGGGGAGGGACCAATGAACGTCGTGACGCCCTTCGAGGGCATCGGCGCCAGCGTGCGCCGCAAGGAAGACCTGCGATTTCTGTCGGGCCGCGGGCAGTACACGGACGACATCGTCCGGCCCGGCCAAGCCCATGCCTACATCCTGCGCTCCCCGCACGCCCACGCGCGCATCGTGAAGGTGGACACGGCCGCGGCCCGCGCCATGCCGGGCGTGGTCGCGGTCTACACCGGCGAGGACACGGCGAAGCTCGGCAGCATCCCCTGCGGCTGGCAAGTCAACAACAAGGACGGCTCGCCCATGGCGGAGCCGCGCCACCCCATGCTCGCCGAGGGCAAGGTGCGGCACGTGGGCGACCAGGTGGCGGTAGTGATCGCCGAGACCCGCGCCCAGGCCAAGGACGCCGCCGAGGCGATCGAGGTGGAGTACGACGTGCTCCCGGCGGTGGCGAGCCTGAGAGACGCGTTGGCCCCCGGCGCCGCGCAACTCCACGACAACGCCCCCGGCAACGTGTGCTACGACTGGCACATCGGCGACAAGGCGGTGACGGAAGCGGCCTTCGCCAAGGCGCACAAGGTCGTCCGCTTCGAAACCACCAACAACCGCCTCGTGCCGAACGCCATGGAGCCGCGCTGCGCCATAGGCGACTACGACCCGACCACGGGCGAGCACACGCTGTACACCACCAGCCAGAACCCGCACGTCATCCGCTTGCTGATGGGCGCCTTCGTGCTGAACATCCCGGAGTCGCGGCTGCGCGTGGTGGCGCCGGACGTGGGCGGCGGCTTCGGCAGCAAGATCTACCACTACGCCGAGGAGGCCATCGTCACCTGGGCGGCGTCCAGGCTGAACCGGCCGGTGAAGTGGACGTCGGACCGCACGGAAGCCTTCGTCTCCGACGCCCACGGCCGCGACCACGTCACCACATGCGAGCTGGCGCTGGACGGGGGCGGCAAGATCCTGGGCCTCCGCGTCGCCACGCAGGCCAACATGGGCGCCTACCTGTCCACCTTCGCGCCCTGCGTGCCGACCTACCTCTACGCCACCCTGCTTTCCGGCGTGTACGCGACGCCCACCATCTACGCCGAGGTCAAGGCGGTGTTCACCAGCACCGTCCCGGTGGACGCCTACCGCGGCGCCGGCCGGCCGGAGGCGACCTACCTCCTCGAACGGCTGATGGACGTGGCGGCGGCCGAGACCGGCATCGACCGGGTGGAGATCCGGCGGCGCAACTTCATCCCGACCGCGGCCTTCCCCTACCAGACGCCGGTGGCGCTCCAGTACGACAGCGGCGACTACCACACCACGCTCGACCAGGCGCTGGAGACGGCTGGCTGGTCCGCCTTCGAGGCGCGGCGCGCGGAGGCGGCGAAGCAGGGCAAGCTGCGCGGCATCGGCATCTCGACCTACGTCGAGGCCTGCGGCATCGCGCCCTCCGCCGTGGTGGGCTCGCTCGGCGCCCGCGCCGGGCTGTACGAGGTGGGCACCATCCGCGTGCATCCCACGGGCAGCGTCACCGTGCTGACGGGCGCGCACAGCCACGGGCAGGGGCACGAGACCACCTTCGCGCAGCTCGTGGCCGACCGGCTCGGCGTGCCGATGTCGCAGGTGGACATCGTCCACGGCGACACCGCCAAGGTGCCCTACGGCATGGGCACCTACGGCTCGCGATCGCTCGCGGTCGGCGGCAGCGCCATGGTCAAGGCCATGGACAAGATCGTGGAGAAGGGGAAGAAGATCGCGGCGCACCTGCTCGAAGCCTCGGTGCAGGACGTGGAGTTCGAGCGCGGCACCTTCCGCGTCGCCGGCACCGACCGGACCAAGTCGCTGACCGAGATCTCGCTCGCCGCCTACGTGCCGCACAACTACCCGATCGAGGAGCTGGAACCGGGGCTGGAGGAGACGGCCTTCTACGACCCGAAAAACTTCACCTACCCGGGCGGCTGCCACATCTGCGAGGTCGAGATCGAGAAGGACACCGGCAAGGTCCAGGTGGTGAACTTCACCGCCGTGGACGACGTGGGCCGCGTCATCAACCCGATGATCGTGGAAGGCCAAGTCCAGGGCGGGGTGGCGCAGGGGGTCGGCCAAGCGCTGCTGGAGCACGCCGTCTACGACGAGTCCGGGCAGCTCGTCTCCGGCAGCATGATGGACTACTGCCTCCCGCGCGCCGAAGACCTGCCGAACGTGGGCGTCGCCACCCACGTCACGCTCTGCACCCACAACCCGCTGGGCGTGAAGGGCTGCGGCGAGGTGGGCGCCATCGGCTCGCCGCCCGCGGTGATCAACGCCGTGGTGGATGCGCTGCGCGACTACGGCGTCAGGCACGTCGAGATGCCGGCAACGCCGGGCAAGATCTGGAGCATCATCCACGCCGGCGCGCCGCCCGCGCTGGCCGCCGAATAACGGGGAACCGCGCCATGTACGATTTCGCCTACCATAAGCCCACCAGCATCGCCGACGCGGTGAAGCTGCTTTCGGCCGACGAGGACGCGCGGCCGATCTCCGGCGGGCAATCGCTGCTGCCGGCGCTCAAGCACCGGCTCAACCGCCCCAGCTCGCTGGTGGACCTTTCCGGCATCGCCGAGCTGAAGGGCGTCAAGCGCGACGGCGACACCATCAGGGTCGGCGCGCTGACCAAGCACATCGAGGTCCAGAACAGCCCCGAGATCAAGTCCGCGATCCCGGCGCTGTCCCACATGGCCTCCATCCTCGGCGACATCCAGGTCCGCAACCGCGGCACCATGGGCGGCAGCGTCGCCAACAACGACCCGGCGGCCGACTACCCTTCCGCCGTGCTGGGGCTCGGCGCCACCGTCGTCACGGACAAGCGCCGCATCGCGGCTGACGACTTCTTCCAGGGGATGTTCACCACGGCGCTGGAGCCGGGCGAGCTGCTCGTCGCCATCGAGTTCCCGGTGCCGGAGAAGGCCGGCTACGCCAAGATGCGCAACCCCGCCAGCCGCTACGTCATGGCCGGCGTCTTCGTCGCCAAGACCAAAGGCGGCGAGGTGCGCGTCGCGGTGAACGGGGCGGGGCCGGGCGTGTTCCGCCAAGCCGAGATGGAGCGGGCGCTCACCGCCAACTGGGCGCCGGACGCGGTGGCGAACATCAAGCAGCCTTCCGAAGGCCTGAACAGCGACATCCACGGCAGCGCCGAGTACCGGGCGCACCTGGTCACGGTGATGGCCAAGCGCGCGGTCGCCGAAGCCGGTTGAGGCGAGGCGCGCGGGCGTTCCCGCGCCCGGCGCGGCGGCCCCGGTGCCGCCGCGCTAAGGCCCCGCCCGCTGCTGCTCGCCCGGCTTCGCCACGAAGAACAGCGTGCCGCCGATGGTCTCGCCGGCGGGCGACGAGGCCGACCACTCCGCGCGGTAGCGGCCCGGCCGCAAACGGGCGAAGCCTCCGCGATGCTCGAGGGACGGCGTCGCCGAATCGCGGCTGAGGCGCACCGCTTGTTCGACGCCTTCGCTGTTGTAGAGCTTGAGGCGCTCCAGCCGCATGGGCTGGTTGAAGCGGAGGCGCACGGCGACCGGCAGGCTCCGCGTCTCCGCTCCCTGCGCCGGATCGGAATGCAGCAGGGCGGGCCTGCCCGTCGCGGTGGCGGGCGCCGCGGCGGCGGCCGGGGCCGCGGCGAGCACGGCCAGGAAGAAAAGCATCGGGCGCAAAGGTCTGTCCTCGTGCAGCAACGCGGGCAAACTGGGCCGGCGTTGGCCGAGGGCAACCCTCCATGGCGCGTAGCCGGGATGAACTCTCGCCGGGCGGCCGCGGGGTGGGCTGGCGCCAGAAAAGGGCCGGGACGGCTCGGCCCTTGATGCGCTCGCAGTATACGAATTTAGCGGCGCGGCATTCGCCTCATGGTGCCGATCGGACCCGGCGTTGGCCGCGGGGGTAGCGCGCCGAGATGCGCGCCGCTTGGCCGGCTTGTTCGATCAGCAGGCACTTGCTTACGCGTCGAAATAACGATGCGCTTCCGCGAAAAGCCGCTCGCATTGTAGGCCCCGTGGTGCCATGGTGTGGAGCCTAGCTCCGCTTGCTGACGGGCGGCGCGCGCGACACAGACACGGGTTGAAAAAAGTGCCTTCGGATATTGAGAATCAGGGCGGCGACGGGCCGATAGAGGCCCAGGTCAAATGGTACAACGCGCGGAAGGGTTTCGGTTTCGTCCTAGGCCCGGACGGGCAGGACGTCTTCTTCCACGCTTCCGCCTTGACCGAAGCGGGCATCGAACCCCCCGACACCGGCGACACCCTCGTTTGCGAGATCGGGTCCGACCGGCAAGGCCGGCGCTTGGTCACGCGCATCACCGAGCTGAAGCGCGGGGAAGGCGGCGCGGCGCCCGGCGCCCGGCGCCCGTTCCGCGAAGGCGGTTTCGGCGACCGGCCGCCCCGGCGCGACTTCGGCGGCGGTGGCGGCTTCGGCGGCGGCGGGTACGGCGACCGGCCGCCCCGGCGCGACTTCGGCGGCGGTGGCGGCTTCGGCGGCGGCGGGTACAGCGACCGTCCCCCACGGCGCGACTTCGGCGGCGGCGGGACCTTCGGCGAACGCGGCCCACGGCCCTTTGGCGACCGGCCGCCCCGGCGCGACTTCGGCGCAGACGCCGGCGGCCCGACCTACGACCTCAGCGGCACGGTGAAGTGGTTCGACCAGGTGCGGGGCTTCGGCTTCGTCACCCCTGAGGACGGCGGCCAGGACGTGTTCCTGCATTCCTCCGTGCTCCAGCGCGCCGGGCGTCAGGACGTCCAACAGGGCGAGAAGGTCGACCTCGAAGTGCGCGACGGCCAGCGTGGCCGGCAAGCGGTGAACCTGAAGCCGTAGCGCGGCCTGCGGCGGCGCCTTCACGCCTCCTTAAGGCATGCCGGGCACCGTGCCCGGCATGCGTTTCCTCTTCCCGTTGCTCCTGATCTTCGCCAGCGGCGGAGGAGCGTCCGCGCTTCCCCGCTGCGCGCCTCCGCTCGAAGGCGCCGTGGCGTGCCTGGACGGCAAGCTGTGCGAGTGCCGCCACCACCCAGGCGGCTCCATCGCCGGCCGGCCCCCGGCGGTGCGTTGGGACTGCGGCGCGCTGCGCCCGCCGTGCGGCGCCGCGGCGCCTCCGCCCTCCCTCGACGGCGGGCAGGCCCAACAACCCTTGCCCATGTTGCCCGCGCCATCGCCGCCAGGTTGGTGGCGTTGACGGTGGACGGCGTGCGCGCCGCGAGCCTGTTCCGGACCGTGGCCCAGGCCGTTACGCTGGCCCGCGAAAAGGAACAGGGGAGCCCGCCATGGCCGTCCGTCGCCGCGCCGCCGCAGCCGCCGCCGCCGTATCCGCGGTGCTGCTGGCCTTGCCCGCGGGCGCCCAGGACCCAGCCGCCGCCGCGTGGCCGGCGTCGCGGCCCGTCACCATCCTCGGCGGCTTCCCCAACGGCTCGGGCGTGGACATCTACGCCCGCCGCTTGGCGGAGCCGCTCGGCCGCGCGCTCGGCGTGCCGGTGGTGTTGGACAACCGCACCGGCGCCGGCGGCAACATCGCCAGCGACGCGGTGGCGAAGGCGCGGCCGGACGGGCACCTGTTCCTGCTGGCCACCGCCGGCACCCACGCCATCAACGCCAGCCTCTACCGCGACCTGCCCTTCGACCCGGTGCGCGACGTCACCCACGTCGCGCTGCTCGGCGACGTGCCGAACGTCGTGCTGGTGAGCCCCGAGCGCCGCCCGCAGTACCGCGCCTGCGCCGACCTGCTGGCGGCGGCGAGGGCGCGGCCCGGCGCGCTCAACTACGGCTCCACCGGCAACGGCGCGTCCACGCACCTCACCGGCGCGCAGTTCGCCGAGGCGGCCGGCATCGAGCTGACCCACGTCCCCTACCGCGGCCAACCCGGCGCCATGGGCGCGCTGCTCGCCGGCGACACCGACGTGTTCTTCAACCAAAGCGGCCCCTCCATCGGCGCGGTCCAGCAAGGCCAAGTCCGGGCGCTCGCGGTGACGACGCGCGAACGCCTGCCCGCGCTGCCCGACGTGCCCACGGTGGAGGAGGCGTGCGGCCTCCAGGGCTTCGAGAGCAGCACGTGGTACGCGCTGCTCGGCCCGCCCGGCCTGCCGGCGGCGGTGCGCGACCGCATGAACGCCGAGGTCGCGCGCATCGTCGGCGCGCCGGAATTCCGCCGGTGGCTGGTGGAGAGCCAAGGCATAACGCCGCCCAAGGACACGTCGCCGGACGCGTTCCGCCGCGTCCACGAGGCGGATGTGGGGCGCTGGGCGGAGATCGTGCGGGCGTCCGGGGCGCGGGTGGACTGAGGGGCGGGAGCGCGCGGCAGGCGCGACCGGCCGGCCGCCCGACGGGGGCGCCGATCGGGACGATCACGGCCCAGCGCCGACGTTCTACGCGGTCCGACACGCCGGGGTCGGGCGCGGCGCCGGCACGCCGCGAAGGCGTGCGGGCAGACTCATGCCGCCACGCTCGGTTGGAGGCGCAGGCCGCGTGGCCCGGCGCGGCGGAAACGGCTTTGCCCTGGGCGTCCCTCCGCCTGTGCGGCCTCGCTCCCGCGCTGGCTGGGACCGTGAGCATCCCATCGCCGAAGGGGCGTTCGTCGGGGGCGCCGACAGTGAGGTGGCAGGGCCGTAGGATGGAAAGGCGGTGGATGGGACGCCGCCCGCCGGAGCGGCCTCAACCCACCTCCAGGTCGCCCACCGCCGCCAGCACCCGGTCCATCGCCTCCGTCCGCCCCAGCGCCGCC
Source organism: Craurococcus roseus (assembly GCF_039523795.1). NCBI lineage: Bacteria > Pseudomonadati > Pseudomonadota > Alphaproteobacteria > Acetobacterales > Acetobacteraceae > Craurococcus > Craurococcus roseus. The sequence goes on from NZ_BAAAFZ010000019.1 coordinate 58,104, forward strand.
AGCACCGCGTCGATCGGCGGGCTCTGTGTGCTGCCGGTCAGCGCCGCGCGCAGCGGCTGCGCCACTTGGCCGAGCTTCACGCCCTTCACCTCGGCGTAGTCCCGCAGCCACCGCTCCAGTTCCAGCCGCTCCCACGGCGCGTCGGACAGGAACTGCGCCAAGTCCGCCAAGCGCGCCCGCGCCTCCGTCGTCAGCAGCGCGGCGGCCTTGGGCTCCATCGGCGGCGGCCCCTCCACGGCGGCGAAGGCGGCCGCGCCGGCCAGCTCCTCCAGGGTCTTCGCCCGCTCTTTCAGGTCCGGCATCAGCGCCCGCACCCGCTCCGCGCCCTCGGCGCCGAAGAGGACGTTCCGCTTCGCCAGCCGCTCCATGACATCGTGCGCCAGCCGGTCGTCGTCGGCCGCGCGCAGGTACACGCCGTTCAGGTGCAGGAGCTTGGCGTAATCCATGCGGCTGGCGCTGCGGCCGACGTCCTTGAGGTCGAACAGCGCGATGGCCCGGTCGCGCGGCACCACCTCCTCGTCGCCGTGCCCCCAGCCGAGGCGCAACAGGTAGTTGCACAGCGCTTCCGGCAGGAAGCCCTGCTCGCGGAACTCCAGCGCGCCCACCGCGCCGTGCCGCTTGGACAGCTTGGCCCCGTCGGCGCCGTGGATCAGCGGGATGTGCGCGAATCTGGGCCGCGTCCAGCCCATGGCGTCGTAGATCGCGCATTGGCGGAAGGTGTTTGTCAGGTGGTCGTCGCCGCGGATGACGTGGGTGATGCCCATGTCGTGGTCGTCCACCACGACGGCGTGCAGGTAGGTCGGCGTGCCGTCCGACCGCAGGATGATCATGTCGTCCAGCTCGGCGTTGGAGACGCGCACCTCGCCCTGCACCAGATCGGGCACGACGGTCTCGCCCTCCCGCGGCGCCTTCAGCCGGATCGCCGGCTTGGCCCCCGCCGGCGCCGTGGCCGGGTCGCGGTCGCGCCACGCGCCGTCGTAGCGGGGCGGCCGGCCTTCCGCGACCGCGCACTCCCGCGCCTGTTGCAGCTCTTCGGGCGTATCGAAGGCGAGGTAGGCGCGGCCTTTCGCCAGCAGCTCCCGCGCCACCTCGGCGTGCCGCGCCTCGCGCCGGCTCTGGAAGATCGGCGGCTCGTCCGGCCGGAGGCCCAGCCATTCCAGGCTGTCCAGGATCTGCCTGACGGCCTCCTCGGTGGAACGCGCCCGGTCGGTGTCCTCGATCCGCAGCAGGTACTGCCCGCCGTGCCGCCGCGCGAAGAGGAAGTTGAACAGCGCGGTCCGTGCCCCGCCGATGTGCAGGAAGCCCGTGGGGGAAGGGGCGAAGCGGGTGCGGACGGACATGCTTGTACCTGCGATCTGCCGAGGCGGAGGAGAGGGCGCAGGCTTGCCGCCGCGGCGACGCGCCCGCAAGGCGCCGGCGCACGCCCGCCAACATGGGCGCGAGCACCGACGGCCCGCCGATCGCCGCGCGGCGGTGATGCACGGAGGCCGGGCATGGGAGCCGGGCGCCGTACCGGCCGGGGCACCGCGCCGCGAAATCCGGTGCGCCTCCACGCCGAGGACGGCCACGCCTCCCAACTCGACCGCTACGGCCGTCAGCCGGTCCCCTGCGCGTCAAGCGTGCCATCCGGCCGATCCAAGCGTCCAGGTTGCGGCCGCAAAAGCGTGGAACCCAACGGCCTTCTTGAGGAGGTCGTGGAACGAAGGCCGTTCGCGGGTCTTGCCTCCTGGGAGAGCAACGATCGCCGGCGACGCCCGCGCCGGACAGCGCCAAGGGCGGGACGGCGCGCAAACCCGGTCGGCACCGGTGCGCCGCGCGACCGAGCAGCGAAACTCGCCTTATGGTTGACGGCGGCGCGCGCGTCGCGGCAGGTTCGACACGATGCCTGCGCCGCCGCCAAATCCGTCCGCCGCGTCCGTTCCTCTCCTGGTGTCGGCGGCGGAACCAGGACGCGCCGCGCAATGGCTGCACCAGTTCGCCGAAGCGGAGCGGTTGCGCTTCGCCCCCTGGTTCGCCGTGGCGCTCGGGGCGGGGGTGCTCCTCTACTTCGCGTTGCCGGCCGAGCCGCCGGCGGCGGCGGTTTGGGTGACGCCGCCACTCGTCCTGTTCGCACTCCTGGTCGGGGCATGGCGCGGCGCGGCGGCGGGTTGGGCGTCGGGCCTCGTCGCCGCGCTCGCGCTCGGCTTCGCCGCGGCCCTTTGGCACGCGGGGCGGCAGCCGGCGCCGCTCGACTTGCCGCGCGGCGCCGTCGTCGTCACGGGCAAGGTGGCGTCGGTCGACATTCTGCCGGAAGGCCGCCGCGTCACGCTGGAACGGCCGCGCCTCGGCGAGGGCGAGCCGGCCCTGCCGCGCCGCATCCGCGTCCGCCTGCGGAGCGAGGATCCGGCGCGACCCGCCCCGGGGGACGTGCTGAGCGTGCGCGCCCTGGTCCGCCCGCCGGTCCCGCCGGCCTATCCCGGGGCGTGGGACTTCCAGCGCGCGGCCTTCTTCTCGGGCCTCGGCGGCAGCGGCTTCGCCATCGGCCGCGCCTCGGTCGAGCCCGGCGCGGAAAGCGTGCCCCTGGCCGGCCTGCGCGCGGAGATCGAGGCCCGCACCACGGCCGCGCTGCCGGGCGGCGCGGGCGCCATCGCCGCCGCGCTGCTGACCGGCGGGCAGAGCGCCATACCCGCCGCCGACCTCGCGGCCATGCGCGACTCGGGCCTCGCGCACCTGCTGTCGGTGTCGGGGTTGCACATCGCCATCGTCATGGGCGTCTCCTTCGCCGTGCTGCGCTTCGCCCTGGCCGCAGTGCCGCCGCTGGCGCTGCGCCTGCCGGGCAAGCCGTTGGCGGCGGTGGGGGCGCTGGGCGTGGGCGGGTTCTACATGCTGCTCACCGGCGCCGAGGTGCCGATGCAGCGCTCCTTCGCCATGGCCGCGCTGGCGACGCTGGCGCTGCTGACCGGCCGGCGCGCGATCTCCATGCGCGGCCTGGCGCTCGCCGCGGCCGTGGTGCTGCTGTTGCAACCGGCGGCGGTGCTGGGGCCGAGCTTCCAGATGAGCTTCGCGGCGGTGATGGCGCTGATCGCCGGTTGGGAATGGCTGCGGCCGCGCCTGCCGCCGCCGGAGCGGCGCTGGCGCCGCCGGATCGCGGTGGCGCTGTTCGGCACGGTCGCCACCTCCATCCTCGCCGGCGCCGCGACGACGCCCTTCGGCCTGCACCACTTCGGCCGGTTGCAGCTCTACGGCGTGGTCGCCAACGCGGTGGCGGTGCCGCTCACCTCGGCCCTGATCATGCCGGCCGGGATGGCGGCGGTGGCGCTTATGCCGCTCGGCCTGGAAGGGCTGGCGCTGGCGCCGATGGGCTGGGGCGTGGAGGCGGTGCTGGCCGTGGCGCGCGCCGTCGCCGCTTGGCCCGGCGCGGCGGTGCCGGTGCCGCCCATCACGGCCGGGGGGCTATGCGTCGTCGCCTTCGGCATGGCGTGGCTTTGCCTGTGGCGGAGCCGCTGGCGCTTGCTGGGCGTGCCGGTGATCGTCGCGGGCTTCGTGGCGGGTGCGGCGCAGCGTCCGCCGGACATGCTGGTCTCGGCCGACGCGCGGCTGATCGCATTGCGAACCGGGGACGGACTGTTGCTGCAACGCCTGTCCGGCGCGTCCAACCTCACGCGCGACGTATGGCTGCGCCTCTACGGGCGGGAGACGGCCGAACTCTTGCCGCCGCAGCGCGCGGGAACCTTCGCCGGCGGCGCCATCGCCTGCGAGGCCGGCGCGTGCGCCATCCGGCCCTCGCCGGCCGGCGCGGTCGCGGCGGTGCTCCTGCGCGGTGACCCGCCGGCCTGGGCCTGCGCCGGCGCGCCGCTGGTGGTGTCGGCCGAGCCGGTGCGCGGCCGGTGCGCCGCGCGGGTGGTGGACCGCTTTTCCGTGTGGCGCGACGGCGCGCACGCCGTTTGGCTGGAACCGGCGGGGCCGCGCGTGTTGAGCGACCGCGAGGCCCGGGGGGCGCGGCCCTGGGTGCCGCCGCAGCCGAAGCCGCGCAACGCGGCGGCGGCGCGCGAAGCGCCTCCGCAGCCGACGCCCGAGCCGGAGTAGCCCAGGAAGCTCAGTACTTCCGCAGCAGCCCGACCAAGCGCCCCTGCACCTTCACCCGGTCCGGGCCGAAGATGCGCGTCTCGTAGCGCGGGTTGGCGGCTTCGAGCGCGATGGAGTTGCCGCGGCGGCGCAGCCGCTTGAGCGTGACCTCGCTCTCGTCCACCAGCGCCACGACGATGGAGCCGTTGTCCGCGGTGTCGCCGCGGCGGATCAGCACGGTGTCGCCGTCCAGGATGCCGGCCTCGACCATCGAGTCGCCCGCGACCTCCAAGGCGTAGTGCTCGCCGCCGCCGAGCATGGCCGCCGGCACCTCGACGCCGGTGCCCTGGTCCCGCAGCGCCTCGATGGGCAGGCCGGCGGCGATCCGGCCGTAGAGCGGCAGGTTGACGGCCGCAGCCTCGTTGGCCGCCTTCTGCACGCCCGACAGGTGGGCGGCGAAGTTGCCGCGGATGACGTTGGGGGTGAAAGCGGCCGCGGGCGGAGCGGCGGCGGGCGCGGAGGCGGCGGCCGCGGTCGCGTTGTCGCCGCTGGCGCTACCGCGCCTCGGCGCCAGGTTCTCGGGCAGGCGCAGCACCTCCAACGCCCGGGCGCGGTGGGCGCGCCGGTGCAGGAAGCCGCGCTCTTCGAGGGCGGTGATGAGGCGGTGGATACCGGACTTCGACTTCAGCTTCAGCGCGTCCTTCATTTCCTCGAAGGAAGGCGAGAAGCCGGTCGTGCGAAGGTGCCGGTCGATGAAGATGAGCAGCTCGTGCTGCTTGCGGGTGAGCACAGATCGCCTCCGTCCGTCGCCGCGGGCCGGTGCCCTCAGTGGCACCGAACAAATCAGCAACTGTCAACGACGTTCTATAAAAGTTCTACGATGGCGTCAAATGTTTTCCCCAAGGGTGCGGAATGGATTTCGTCTCAAACACCCAGATCATCGAGGAGGATGACCTCCACCGTTTCCCCGGCCGCGGCCGCCGGGGCGTGCGGCGCGCGCAGCACCAGGGCGTCCGCCCGCGCGAGCGTCTTCATCATGGAGCTGTCCTGCACCGGGAAGGGGAGGGCGACGATTTCGCCTTCCGGTGCCTTTTCCAGCCGCGCCCGGAGGAAATCGAAGCGCCGGTCGTTTTCCGGCAGCGCCGCCCCGAGTCGCGCCCGCATCGTCCGCGGCGCCAACTCGCCGGCCAAGCCCGACAAGCGCCGCAACGCCGGCACCAGGAACACCACGCCGCAAACCAGCGCCGACACGGGGTTACCGGGCAGGCCGAGCAACGGGGTAAGCCCGAGTCGCCCCCAGATCAGCGGCTTGCCCGGCCGCATGGCGATTCGCCAGAAATCCAGCGCGAAGCCTTCCGGGCCGAGGGCGCTCTGCACCAGGTCGTGTTCGCCCACGCTGGCGCCGCCGGTGGTGACCAGGAGGTCGCAGCCCCGCGCCGACGCCGCGGCTTCCGCGATGGCCGCTTCGTCGTCGGGCGCGATGGGCAGCACCAAAGGCTCGCCGCCGTTGGCGCGCACCAGCGCCGCCAGGGCGTGGGCGTTGCTGCTGACGATTCCCCCCGGGATCACCGCCTCGCCGGGCAGGGCGATCTCGTCGCCGGTCGCCAGGATGCCGATTCGCGGGCGGCGGTGGACGGTGAGCCAGGGGTGGTTGGCGGCGGCGGCGAGGCCCACGTCGCGCGCCGTCAACCGCCGGCCGGCCGCGAGCAGCGATTCGCCTTCTTCGAAGTCCAGGCCGCGGCGGCGGATCCAGCGGCCGGGGCGGACCGCCTCGCCCACTCGCACGCGGCCTTCGTCGGCTTCGGCATCCTCTTGCAACAGGATGGCGTCCGCGCCGTCGGGCACGAAGGCGCCGGTGAAGATGCGGACCGCCTCGCCGGGACCGACCGCGCCGGCAAAGGGGTGCCCCGCCGGGGCGCTGCCCACGACGCGCAACTCGGCGCCCGCTGTCGAAGCGTCCGCAGCCCGCACCGCGTAGCCGTCCATGGCCGAGACATCGGCCGGCGGTTGGGTCAGGCGGGCCGGCACGGGCCGCGCGAGCACCCGACCGCCGGATGCGGCCAGCGGCACGGTTTCGGCCGGCGTGGGGGCGAACGCCTGGAGGATGCGCTCCCTCGCTTCCTCGACCGAGATCATCACTCCGCCTCGTAAGTTCCTGATTTGCCGCCGGACTTGCGGGCCAGCCGCACCGCCTCGATGCGCATGCCGCGGTCCAGCGCCTTGCACATGTCGTAGACGGTCAGCGCCGCCACCGTCACCGCCGTCAGCGCTTCCATCTCGACCCCGGTCCGCCCGGTGAGCCCCACCGTCGCTTCGATCTCCACCGCGTCGGGCGGCGCCGGCGAGAGGTCCACGGCGACCTTGGTGAGCGCCAGCGGATGGCAAAGCGGGATCAGGTCGGAGGTGCGCTTGGCGGCCATGATGCCGGCGAGCCGGGCCACGCCGAGCACGTCGCCCTTGCCGACCTGCCCTTCCTGGATGCGGGCGAGCGTTGCCGGCGCCATCACCACGCGGCAGCGCGCCACCGCCACGCGCGCCGTTTCCGCCTTGGCGGAGACATCCACCATCGCCGCCCGGCCCGCTTCGTCGAAATGGGTGAAGCGGTCGCCTCCGCCGCCCCCTTCACCGCCGCCGCTCACAGGCGCCCGTCCCGTGCGGGAGCGCCGCCTACCAAGCGCCGGCTCAGGGCGTTGGCGGCCATGCCCAGCCGGCGCGCCACCCGCGCCGGGTCCGCCCAGCGCGCGTAGCGGAGCGCTTCGCGCGGCCGGCGCGCCTCAATCGCCAGGTCGAAGCAATCGGAGTCGGCGGCGCGCTGGCGCTGGCGGAGCAAGGCATCCAGTTCCGCGTCGGCGAGCCCGCGCGCCAGCTTGCGCATCCGGCGCGTGGCGGCGCTGAGGTGGAGGGCGCCCGCGCCCTGGTTCGACGCGGAGCCCCCGCGCACCGAGTAGAGGTACAGGGCTTGGTCGGCCGCGAGGCGGAAGCGCGCCCCCGCGCGGACGCACTCGAAGTAGAAGAGGAGGTCCTCCCCGACCTGGATCTCGGGCCGGTAGCGCACCCCGGAGCGCTCCAGGAAATCGCGGCGCATGATGGGCTTCAAATAGCCGATCTTGGACCGCCCCGGTAGGTCGACCCGGTCGCGCCGGAGCATGGCGGCCAAATTGATCGGCCCGGCCGAAGCCATGTCGGCCGGCGGCAAGGCGGTGCCGAGCCGCGCGCCGGTGTCGAAATCCCGCTCCACGAGGTTGTCGGCCAGGAGATCGGCCCCCGTTTCCTCGGCGAGCGGCACCAAGCGCTCCATGCGCTCCGGCAGGAAGGCGTCGTCGGCGTCGAGCACCGCGAGCCAGCGCCCGCGCGCGTGCGCGATGGCCGTGTTGCGCGCGGCGCCCGCGCCGCGGCGCTGCGGGTGGCGCAACACCGTCAGCCGCCGATCCCGCCGGGCCCAGGCGGCGAGGAGGTCGTGCGTCCCGTCCGACGAAGCGTCGTCCACCGCGACCACCTCGACCGTGCGGCAGGTCTGCGAAAGCGCGGAGGACACGGCTCCGTCGAGGAAGGCCGCGGCGTTGTGCGCCGCAATCAGGATGGAGGCGGTGACCACCGGCGGAGCGGACCCGACGTCAACCATGCGCTTGGAGGACGCGCGGCGGCGGAGGAGGCGGCGCGATCCGCCCGCGAGGGCCGACCGCCACTCCCTGGTTCACCGGCTCGGGGCGTTGCGCGAAAAGCTGCCGGGCGGCCGCCAGCGCGAGGGCAGCAGCCAAGCCGCACGGCTCCGGATCACACGGCCGACCGCCGAACGGGCCACGAGCAACTCCCGGCGGAATTCCGCCCCGAACCAGAACGGCTTCACCGGATGCCAAAGCATGCCCGGGCGTGAACCAGTGCGGAAGAAGGTCGGTTTGAACACGAAGGAACCCGGTGCGCGGTACACGTCGCGCACGGTGCCGCTGTAAAAACGGCCCCGGCGCGCTTCTGGCGTGAATTCGCCATCGCCGCCCAAGTCCGCGATGGCGAGGCCGCGAGTCGCCGCGATCGTGGCGAAGCTGCATTCGAGGTGGCCGCTCCAGCCCTGCCGGTAGGCTTCGTCCATCGCCTGCATGAGACGGCCGGACGCTCGGAACACCGGCATGAAGCTGCTGACGGCCTCCGCGTCGGACGGGGGCGTGCCTGGCGAAACCAGCGAGGGCCAGAACAACCATTCCGGGAAGTCGCGCCGGCGGCAGAGCATCGGCGCCAGCAGGTCGCTGGCGTCGTTTTCGAAAGCGGCGAAGAAGCGGCGCCAGGGGCCGGTGTAGCGGACGTCGTACTCGATGGCCCAGTACCGATCGTGGCCTGGATGCGCCCGCCAGTAATGCATCAGGATCAGGTCGGTGTGGCCGTCGTGCCACAAATTCCAACCTTCTCCGCCGACCTTGGCGGGGTAGGGCAGGGCGAGGAGTTCCGGCGTGCGCACGATGTGGTGCGGGTGGCGCAACACCCTCTCGGGCACAGGCGCGCTGACGGGCAGGTGCATAAGCACGACAAATTCGTGGTTCGGTGGCGCGCCGGCGCGCAGGTCGCTGAATGCCTTCTCCGCCCAGCGGTCGAAGTAGTGGATCTGAAATAGGACCGTTGTCGTCGACATCCGGCTTGGCAGATGGCACCCCATCCGCGCATGTGTCTAGATGTCCCGCAACGATACGGGCACGCAAAGTGGCGTGAGGGCCACACCCCTCCACCCGGCGCACCACACCGGCACATGCCCTTCGCTGGCTGCGGGTCAGAGCGCGTGGACCAGCGCCCGTGCGGCCTCCGCCACGTCCGCTTGGCGCAACAGGTGCTCGCCCACCAGGATGCAGCGGGCGCCGGCGGCGGCCATGCGCCGCACGTCTTCGTCGGTGCGGATGCCGCTTTCGGCCACCGGGATGCGATCGGCTGGGACGAGGGGGGCGAGCGCCTCCGCCGTGGCGAGGTCGGTCCGCAAGGTCCTGAGGTCCCGGTTGTTGATGCCGATCAGGCGCGTCTCCAGACCGAGCGCCCGGTCCAGCTCGCGCTCGTCATGCACCTCCGCCAGCACCGCCATGTCCAGCGAGCGGGCCACGTCCTCCAGTTCCTGGGCCTGGGCGTCCGACAGCGCCGCCATGATGAGGAGCACGCAGTCCGCGCCCATGCAGCGCGACTCGAAGATCTGCCACGGGTGGACGATGAAATCCTTGCGCAACGCCGGCAGCGTGCAGGCGGCCCGTGCCTCGCGCAGGTGCTCGGCCGAGCCCTGGAAGTAAGGCCCGTCCGTGAGGACGGACAGGCAGGTGGCCTCCCCCTCGCAATAAGCCGAGGCCAGCGCCGCCGGCTCGAAGGGGTCGCGTATCAGGCCGCCCGAAGGGGACGCGCGCTTGATTTCGGCGATGAGGCCGACCCGGCCTTCGGCCACGGCGTTGCACAGGGCCCGCGTGAAATCGCGCCCCGCCGGCGCGGCCTGCGCCAGCCGCTCCAGCTCCACCCGGGGGAATTCGGCCGAACGCTGGCGCACCTCCTCGTACTTGTCGGCCAGTATGCGGGCCAGGGTGTCGGGGACGTCTTCGGCCGTGGCGGGGATGAAGACCTGCGGGGCGTTCATGCTGTGGTGCCGTCCTTCAGGCGGGCCAGGACTCCGGCGGCCGCGCCACTGTCGATGGAGCGCGACGCCAGGGCCGCGCCGCCGCGGAGATCGCCTGTCCGCCCCGCCACGACAAGGGCGGCGGCGGCGTTCAAAAGGACGATGTCACGGTAGGGCCCCGGCGTTCCCTTGAGCAACGCCGTGAGCGCCCCGGCGTTCGCGGCCGGGTCGCCGCCCCGCACCGCTTCGGGCGGGGCGCGCTCAAGGCCGGCGTCCTCCGGCGACACGGTGAACTCCCGAATCGCGCCGTCCTCCAGCGCCACCACGCGCGTCCCGCCGGAAAGGGCGATCTCGTCCAGGCCCTGCCCGTGGACCACCCAGGCGCGCTCGGTGCCGAGCCGGCCCAGCGTCTCCGCCATCGGCCGGAGCCACGCCGCGTCGAAGGCGCCGGTGAGCTGCCGCTTGACCCGGGCCGGGTTCGCCAACGGGCCGAGCAGGTTGAAGATGGTGCGGGTGCCGAGTTCCACCCGCGGACCGGCGGCGTGCCGCAGCGCGGCGTGGTGGCGTGGCGCCATCAGGAAGGCCATGCCGGCGCGCTCGATCAGCGCCGGCAGCTTGTCGAGCGGCACGTCCGTGTTCACGCCGAGGGCGGCCAACACGTCGGCCGCGCCGGATCGGGACGACAACGCCCGGTTGCCGTGCTTGGCCACCGGCACTCCGCAGCCGGCCACCACCAGCGCGGCGGCCGTGCTGACGTTGAGGGTGCCGGCGTTGTCGCCGCCCGTGCCCACGATGTCGATGGCGCCGGGCGGCGCGTGGACGACCAGCATCCGGGCGCGCATCGCCCGCACGGCGCCCGTCAGTTCCGCGACCGTTTCGCCGCGGACGCGCAGCGCCATCAAGAGGCCCGCGATCTGCGCCGGCGTCGCTTCGCCGGCCATGATGAGGCCGAAGGCGGCCTCCGCTTCCGACTCCGCCAAGGTGCCGCCCGCGGCCAAGCGGGCGAGCACCGGTTTGAGGCCGTTCACGCAGGCGCTCCGGTCGCCGCCGGGGCGCGGGCGAGCGCGAGGAAGTTCCGGAGCAGGTCGTGCCCGTGCTCGCTGGCGATGCTTTCGGGGTGGAATTGCACGCCCCAGATCGGCAGCTCCCGGTGCGCCAAGCCCATGACCAGCCCGTCCCCGGTCCACGCCGTCGCTTCCAGCTCGGCGGGCAGGCTTTCGCGCGGTACGACGAGGGAATGGTAACGGGTGGCCCGGAACGGGTCGGGCAGCCCGGCGAACACGTCGGTGCCGCGGTGGCGCACCTCCCACACCTTGCCGTGGACCGGCTCGGGCGCCCTGGCGACCTTCCCGCCGAAGGACTGGCCGATGGCTTGGTGCCCGAGGCAGACGCCGAGCAGCGGCACCCGCTGCGCCGCCGCCGCGCCGATCAGCGGCAGGCAGACGCCGGCTTCGTTCGGCGTACAGGGGCCGGGCGAGAGCAGGATCGCGTCCGGACGCATGGCGAGCGCGTCCTGCGACGAGATGGCGTCGTTCCGACGCACCTCCACATCCGCCCCGAGGTCGCCGAGGAAGTGGTACAGGTTGAAGGTGAAGCTGTCGTAGTTGTCGATCAGCAGGATCATGGCCCGTGCCTCATCGCGCGCCGGCGGCCGCGGGTCAAACCTCCTCTGCGGCCCGCGCCGCTTCCGTGGCGGGGCTCGACGGGGCGGGCGCGGCGCCGCTCGGCCGCTGGCGGGGTTCGGGCGGCCGGAAAACGGCGGGCCGCGCCGGCGGCGGGGTGGCGGGGCCGGAGATCACGTCGAAATCGTAGTCGCTGCGGTGGTCGTGCATGGCCGCTCTCCTGGTTCGGGGAGAAGCCGCCGCCGCCGGGGGATTTCGTGGGGTCTGGGCCGTGAAGGGCCTGGAAACGCGAAAGCCGCCAGCGGGTGGCGGCTTCGGGGTCTTGCGATGACGCGTTGGACCTAGGCCGCCGGTGTGTACCAGCGGTACCAAAATCGCGTGGCCCGGGCCGGGCCGCTGTGCGGTCGTTCACGCTGCATCGCGGGCAGAATGCGCCCCCGCGGCGCCCCGCGCAAGCGCCCCGTTACGGGACGCACGGAAATCGCTTGGGGGTCGTCATGCGGCTTGTGTGATGACGGCGTGGGGATGGTCGTCGTCCCATCCGGCGCGTTTTCGTCGGGTCTCCAGGCTGTCGGTCTTGGCCGCCCCGTTGAGCAGGTTCAGGGCCATGTGTTTGACGACGGCCATGTTTTCCGGGCCGTGGCCGGTCCTCAAGCGGGCGAGGTCGTCGTGGAAGACGACGTCGAGCACCCAATGCAGCCGGTTCTCCACGCCCCAGTGCGCCCGCACCGCGTGGGCGAAGGCCGGGGCGTCCTGGGGAGCGGAGGACAGGTGGTAGCGTCGCGCCAGCGTGGTCTTGCCGCCGCTCTCCACCCTCGGCCCCGACCCGGGCGATGGCCTTCAGTCCCGGGAAGCGGGGCTCGCCCGGGGCGGCCCGGTCGGCGCGGAGCCGGTCCACGTCCGGGCTGACGGCGTGGCGGCGGGTCTCGATGCGGCCGTGGTCGGCGCCGGCGGTCTAGCAGCGGCCGGCGTCGGCGGCGTCCAGGTCGCGGAAGTACAGCCCGGCTTCCTCGAACAAGTGGCCCTGGTCGGCTTCGAGGGCGAGCAGGCAGTCGGCGCCGCGGTCCAGCACGGCCTCCGCGATCCCGGCGGCGGCGCCCATGGCGTCGATGGTCGCCAGCGCCCCGGCCGGCGCCAGCCGCTCCAGCAGCAGCGGTACGGCCTCGATCCCGTTGGACTTTTCCGCCGCCGCCCGCTGCCCGAGCACCAGCCGCTGGCGGCTCGCCCAGGCCGAAACCAGACGCAGCGGCGAACGGCCTTCGGCCCGGCCGTGGCTGCGGCGCGAGGCCTTGCCGTCGACCGCCACGATGTCGGGCGCGGCCTCGCGCAGGCTCTCCACCCGCGCCGCGAAGGCCGCCCGTAACAGCGCCGGGTCGAGCGCCGAAAACACGTCGCCCAGCGTGTCGCGGCTGGGCACGCCGCGCCCGTAGGGCGGGAACCGCCGCAGGAACCCGAGCTTGCCGCGGCCCCAGCGGACCACCTCGACGAAGTCCTCCGCCCCCGCCAGCGTGGCGCGGAGCACCGGCAACAGGACCTCCGGCAGCGGATACACCACCTTCCAGCTCCGGCGCGGGTCTTCCAGCGCCGAGAAGCGTTCCAGCAACGATGTCCCGCTCATCGACAGCCTCCCTTGAGGCTCCCATGAATCAGACATCAACCCCCGCCGGGATCACCCCGGCCCTTCAAGCGATCCCCGTGTTATTGATCCGGCCTGGGTGGTCTTGGATCAAGCGGCGTAGCGAAAGGTCCCGTGCCCGAAGAAGCTGCGGACGCGGTGGGGTAGCTTCGACAGCTTGCGCATGTGCCCGACCACGGCGCGCTTGAGCTGCGCCTTGCTTCGCGCCGGCTCCCTGCGGGTGACAGCGCGCTTCAGGTCACCGTTGACGCCCTCGTCCGGATTGGGCTCCGGGCTGTACCCGGGCAGGTGGAACACCTCGATCTCGGCCTCGCGCCCGGCCAACCAGGCGCGGACCTTGGCCGAGCGGTGGACCGGCAGGCGGTCGAGGATGAGGAAGACCTTGCCGTCGGCATCCCGGACCAGGCGGGCGAGGAAGCGGAGCAGGCCCGGCGCCTTGATCGCGCCGTCCAGCACCATCCAGCGCAGCTCGCCCCGGTTGGTCACGGCCGAGATGAGGCCGAGGCCGGCCCGCCTGTGATTGACCCGCACCTCGGGTGTGCGGCCCCGGGGCGCGTAGCCGCGGCCGCGCACGTCGTCGGACCGCAACCCGGTCTCGTCGCCCCAGAAGATGGTGCCGCCTTCCGCCTTGGCCCGGGCCGCGATGGCCGGGTAGTCCCGCCTGAGCCAGCGGCGGACCGCGGCCGGGTCCTGCTCGTAGGCGCGCCGCAGCGGCTTCTGGGCGGTGAAGCCCCAGCGCGCCAGGTAGGTGCCCGTGGTCCGGACCGCCAGCCGCACCCCGAAGCGCCGCAGAAGCAGCTCACGGACCGCCGCCCGGCTCCAGAGCGCGAAGGACAGCCCCAGCTCGTCGGGCGTGTGGCGCCGAATGAGGGCGCGCGCCTGCGCTTCCTGGTCGGCATTGAGGAACCGGCCATGCCCCGGCCCGGGCCCGCGCGGGCCGGTCTCCAGCCCGGCCGGACCCCGCTCGGCGAAGCGCTTGCAGATGTCGAACACCCCGGTCGGGCTCAGCCCGACCTGCGCCGCGATGGCGTCGTAAGTCTGGCCGGCTCGGCGCAGCCCGATCACCTGCCGCCGGCGTTCCTCTTGCGCCGCCGCCGGCAGCTTGCGCATGTCCACGTGCTTCATGCCCGCGACCTGGGACGACCCTACTTGCCCTCAAGACCGCCCAGGCCGGATCAATAAGGGAAGCCGTAGAGCCGCGCCGGGTTGTGCACCAGCACCGCGCGCCGGACCGCCCCGTCGGGCGCCCAGGCGCCGAGGGCGTCCAGGAGTTCGCCGTCGTCCGGCACCTCCGCCGGGTCGTGGAGGGAAGGGTGCGGCCAATCGGTGCCCCACACGCAGCGGTCCGGCGCGGCCGACAGCAGGGCGCGGGCCATGGGCGCCACATCGGCGTAGGGAGGGCCGGCGGAAGAACGGTAGCCGCTGAGCTTCACCCAGGCGCGTCCGCCTTCCAGCAACCGGAGGAGCGCCCGGAAGCCGGGGTGCTGCACGCCGCCGGCCGCGGCCTTCACGCCGCCCATGTGGTCCAGCACCAACGGCACGGGCAGGCGGCGCAGCGCCGGTTCCAGCCCCGGCAAGGCGTCCGGGTGGGTGTAGAGCTGGACGTGCCAGCCGAGCGGCGCGATCCGCTCCGCCAAGCGCTCGAGCTGCGCGAGGGGCGCGCCGTTGCCGCTCACGGCGTTGAAGCGCACGCCGCGGGCGCCCCGCGCCGCCATCGCGGCGAGTTCCGCGGCGTCGGCGCCGTCGTCGACCACCACGACGGCACGGGCGCGGTGGCGGCCGATCTGCTCGACGGCGTCCAGGGTCGCGGCGTTGTCCGTGCCGTAGACGCTCGGCTGCACCATCACCGTGCGGCACAGGCCGATGGCGTCGAGCATGTCCAGGTACGCCGCCACCGACGCCTCGGGCGGCGTGTAGGACCGGCCGGGCGAGAGCGGGTAGCGGCCGTAGGGGCCGAAGACGTGGCAGTGGCAGTCGGCGGCGCCGGGCGGTGCCCGCCAGGACGGCGGGCTCGTGACCGCGCGCGGGCCGGGGCAGGGGCGTGTCATGGCGGCGGACCTCCTCCGCGGCCCCGCCGTCCGTCGGCGGGGGCACGGCCGGGCGGCACCTCAGCGCAGCGAGGCGCCGCTGGCCAGCGCCTAAGCGGTCGCCGCGGTCGAGACTTCGGCCGCTTCCGTGCCGCGCAGCGAAAACCAGAACACCTGCTCGCTCACCAAGTCCAGGAACCACGGCGCCGAGAAGTCGGCGTCGTCCGGGAGGAAAAACGGCATGTAGAGGTCCACTTGCTCGTCGGGCCAAACGTCCTTGGGCATCGGGAAGCGCTTCCCGGTTTCCAGGAAGTCTTGGCTTCCCGGCAGGCCGCGCCGGAGGGTGGCGGTCACGTGGCCGGGCTGCCCCGGGCGGGAAAGCCACACGGTCTGGCCCGTGTTCCTGATGGATGCCGACACGTGGAGTTGGCGCGACACGGGGTCGAAGGTCGCGCCCTTCACCCTGATCTCCGCCGCCGTGCGGGCGCCGGTGCCGGAGGTGTCGGGCAGCCGGAGGGGCTTCCTCGCGGTGAGCGTGTTGTTGAACTCCGCCGGGCACGCCGCGAAGGTCCGCACCGCGACGTCCCCTTGGCGCGCCGGCACCAAGCCGAAAACGCCGTGGTAGCGCTCGACGTTCCCGAAGCCGTGCCGCTCCAGCAGGTGGTCGAGGTACTCCGTCGTGAACGGGTTCTCCAGCGTGCCGTACTCACGCATCTCCTCGTCCAGCAACGCTTCGGCTGCCCGCAGCCCGGGTATCCAGGCGCCCTCGCTGATGCCGAGCACGCCACCGGGCTTCAGCAGCCGGTGGCACTGCGCCAGGCCCGCTTCCTCGTCGACGACGTGGTGCAGCGAGGCGCGGCACAGGATGCCGTCGAAGGTGCCGTCCTCGAGGTCCAGGTCTTCCAGGCTGGCTTGGTGGAAGCGCACCACCGGGGCCGGCTCGACCTTGTGGTTGCGGAGGAAGCCGGAAAGCCGCTCCTCGGCTATGGCGATCATGTCCGCCGCGGGCTCCAGGCCGTCCACGTCGTAGCCGAGGCCGGCCAGGATCTCCACCGTCCAGCCCGGCCCGCAGCCGACGTCGAGCACGCGCCCGCCGGGGCGCACCCGCATCGCCTGGATGAGCCCCAGCACCGGGTAAAGGTCGTCGAAGAACTCGCGGTTGTGCGGCGAGGGGTCGAAGGGCTTCCGGTACAGCCAAGCCCTGCTGTTCCCGAGGTTCCCGACGTACTCCTGCGCCGCGGCGAGGAACGCCCCTTTCTCCTGCTGCTTCTCGGACAGGTAGCGCTTCTTCCCCGTGAACGTCGCCATCACCGCCGGCCCGCCGCGAAGCGGACCGCCTCCTCCGCCGCGCGGAACAACGCCCGCGCCTTTTGCCGCGTTTCTTCGAATTCCGCGCGCGGATCGCTGTCGGCCACGACGCCGGCGCCCGCCTGCACGTGCATGACGCCGTCCTTCACCAAGGCGGTGCGCAGCCCGATGCAGGTGTCCATGCCGCCGTCCGCGCCGAAGTAGCCGAAGCCGCCGGCGTAGATGCCGCGCCGGGACGGCTCCAGCTCCTCGATGATCTCCATCGCCCGCACCTTGGGCGCGCCGCTCAGCGTGCCGGCGGGGAAGCCGGCCATCAGCGCGTCCACCGCCGACAGCCCGTCGCGGAGCCGCCCCTGCACCTCGGAGCCGATGTGCATCACTTGGCTGTAGCGCTCCACCTGGAATTGCGACGGCACGCGCATGGAGCCGATGGCCGCCACGCGCCCGACGTCGTTGCGGCCGAGGTCGAGCAGCATCAGGTGCTCGGCGCGCTCTTTGGGGTCGGCGAGCAGCTCAGCTTCCAGCGCCCGGTCCTCCTCCGGCGTTGCGCCGCGCGGCCGGGTGCCGGCGAGCGGCCGGATCGTCACCATGTCGTCGCGCAGACGCACCAGGATCTCGGGCGAGGCGCCCACCGCGGCGAAGCCCCCGTAATCGAAGAAGAACAGGAAGGGCGCCGGGTTGATCCGCCGCAACGCCCGGTACAGCGCGAAAGGCGGCAGGGCGAAGGGCGCCGAGAAGCGTTGCGAGGGCACCACCTGGAAGCAGTCGCCGGCGCGGATGTACTCCTTGGCCCGCTCCACCGCGGAAACGAAGCCGGCTTCGGTGAAGTTGCTGTTCGGCTCGGGCATGGGCGGCAGGGACACCGGCCCGGCCGGGCGGGGCAGGGGGCGGTCCAGCGCCGCTTCGGCCTCGTCCAGCCGCGCCTGCGCCGCGTCCCAGGCGGCGCGCGGGTCGGCGCCGGGATGGGGCCAGACAGCGGCGCAGAGCGTCAGGGCGTCGCGGACGTGGTCGAAGGCGGCGACGATGCCGGGCCGCGCCAGCACCGCGTCCGGGATGCCGAGGACGTCCGGCTTGTCGGCCGGCAACCGCTCCATCAGCCGCACCATGTCGTAGGCGAGGTAGCCGAACAGGCCGGTCGCCATGGGCGGCAGCCCGGCCGGCAACGGCGCCTGCACCTCCGCCACCATGCGCCGCAGGCTGTCGAGCGCGCCGCCGTCCTCCGGCTCGAAGGCGTGCGGCGCGGCGAGGGCGTGGCGGTTCACCTCCGCCCGCCCGTCGCGGCAGCGCCACACCAGGTCCGGGTCGAAGCCGATGGCTGAGTAGCGCCCGCGCGCCGAGCCGCCCTCCACGCTTTCGAGCAGGAAGCTGTTCGGCCGGCCGGCCGCGAGCTTCAGGAAGGCGCCGACCGGCGTTTCGAGGTCCGCCACCCGCTCGCGCCACAGCACCTGGCCGCGCCCGGCGGCGAAGTTCTCGGCGAAGGCGGCGTAGTCGGGGGCAGGTGGCGTCGTCATGGGCACGGCGTCCTCGCGGCGGCGCGGCGGCGGCCGCCGGGATCAGGGTTGGGCAAGGCTGTCCATTAGGCGCGGATTGATCCGCACGTCGGCGCGGTTGCGGAGCGCGGCCACGTACTGGGCTTCGAGGTCGGCGGCGACCGCTTGGCCGGCTTCGGCGCGGAGGCGGGCGAGGGCGTCCGGGTTGGCGTCCGGGTCGGGCTCCGTCACCTCGAGGAGCTGCGCCACCACGAAGCCGTCGCGGGTGGGCACCATGGTCGCTTCCTTGGGCTTGAGCTCGAACAGCGGCGCCAGCAGCTCGGGCGGCACGGCCCCGCCGCCCGGGGCGTCTTGCCCCTGCGCCGCCGCCCGCGTGATCGCGCCCACCTCGCGCGAGCCGAGGCCCGCTTCCTGCGCCGCTTCGGCCAAGCTTTTGCCGGAGCGCGTGGCGGCGAGCAGCGCGGCGGCCCGTTCCTCCTGGGCGCGGCGGCGGGCGTCGGCGAGGAAGGCTTGGCGGACCTCGTCCTCCACGGCGTCGAAGGGGCGGAGCGCGGGCGGCGACACCTCGCGCAATTCCACCGCGACGAAGCCGGCTTCGGTCTCCTTGAGGCGCGGGGCTGTGCCGGACTCGGCCTCGAAGATTGCGCGCAGCAAAGGCTCGCGCGCGTCCCGGATCACCGGCAGCTCCACCGGCTTGCCGTCCGGGCCGTTGCCCGAAGCGTCGGTGCGGACCGTGGCGTAGCCGAGGCCGAAGCGCTTGGCGGCCTCTTCCAGCGTCGCCCCGCCGGCCAAGGCGTCCTCCACTTGGTTCGCCCGTTCGAAGGCGAGGTCGGCGGCGCGCTCCTGCGCCAGCGCGTTCCGGAGTTCGTCTCGCACGGCTTCCAGCGGGCGGCTGGTCCCGGGCTCCACGCCTGTCACCCTGAAGACGTGCCACCCGAACGGGCTCTTCACCGGCGCGGACACGCTTCCGGGCGCGAGGGAAAAGGCCGCTTCGGCCAGCTCGGGCAGGGGCAGCACGGCCCGTTCCACCGTGCCGAGCTGGGTCGCTTGCCCGCCGGCGGCCTCCGTCCGGGAGGCGACCACGGAGAACGGCGTTTCCGGGTCGGCCGACCACTCCTCGAAGAGGCGGCGCGCCGCCCCTTCCTCCTGGAACAGCGCCTGCTCCACCGTCCGCCGCTCCGGCGTTTCGAAGGAGGCGCGGCGCTGCTCGTAGGCGGCGGCGATGTCCGCGTCGGACACCTCGACCTCGCGGCCCATGATCTCGGCCGTCAGCACGGCGACGGCGGCCTCGCGGTGTTCGGGCGAGGAGAACATTTGCGGGTTGTTCTCGTGGAATCGGCGCAGCGCCGCCTCGGTCGGCGCGGGCGGCTCCGGCGCGGCCGAAGCGGGCAGGGACACCACCGTCGCCGCCCGCTGCTGGTCCCGCCATTGGTAAAGGCGCCGCGCCAGGACGGAAGGCGCCGCCGCGCCAGCGCGCACGGCGGTCGAGACCTGTTGCCGCGCCAGGTCGGCACGGACCAGGTTCAGGAATTCCCCTTCCGTCAGGCCGTTGGACCGCAGGAAGTTGTCGAAGGCGGCGCGGGAGAAGCCGCCGCCGGCCGGGCCGCGGAAGCCGGGCAGGGAGAAGACGAATTCCCGCAGGGCTTGGTCCGGCACCGCGATGCCGAGCCGCGCCGTTTCCGCCCGCAGCACGCG
Source organism: Craurococcus roseus (assembly GCF_039523795.1). Taxonomy (NCBI): domain Bacteria; kingdom Pseudomonadati; phylum Pseudomonadota; class Alphaproteobacteria; order Acetobacterales; family Acetobacteraceae; genus Craurococcus; species Craurococcus roseus. The sequence continues at coordinate 77,498 of NZ_BAAAFZ010000019.1, forward strand.
GTCGAGCACGAGCTGGTCCACCGCCTGTTCGGCCAGCGCACGGCGCACCCGCGGGTCGTTCTCGAATTGCGAGCCGACGGTGCGCGACAGCCGCTGCATCTCGCGCCGCAGCGCCGCTTGCGCCTCCTCCGTCTCAATGGGCTCGCCGTTGACTCGCGCGAGGGCCGTGTCCCGGCCGAGGTTTCGCACGGTGTCGCCGATCCCCCAGATGCCGAAGGACAGGACCAGCAGCACGAAGAGCGCCTTGGCGACCCAGGTGGAGGAGAGGCGGCGGAGGGCGGTGAGCATAGCGATCCGGGCGATTTCCGGCGCGGTCTCTAGCCGACGGGGCGATGGTTGCCAAACCGCCGCGCCGCGATTATCGGCGGGCGAGCACGCCTGCAAGGTTCGGAGAAAGCGCCGCCCATGACCCCCGGAGTCCGCCCGCTCATCGCCGGCAACTGGAAGATGCACGGCCTCCGCGACGACGGCTTGGCGCTGGCCCGCGCGGTGGCCGGTGGCGCTGGGGCTGCCAAGGGCGCCGAGTTGCTGGTCTGCCCGCCGGCGACGCTGGTCCGCGAGGTCGCGGCGGCGCTGGAGGGCGGCGCGGTCGCTGTTGGGGGGCAGGACTGCCACGCGGCGGCCAAGGGCGCGCACACCGGCGACGTGTCCGCGCCGATGCTGCGCGACGCCGGGGCGCGCTTCGTCATCCTCGGCCATTCCGAGCGCCGCGCCGACCACGGCGAAGGGGACGCCGCGGTGCTGGCCAAGGCGGAGGCCTCGATGGCGGCGGGCCTCGTGCCGATAGTCTGCGTCGGCGAGAGCGAGGCGGAACGGCTGGCCGGCGAGGCGGAGGCGGTGGTGACGCGGCAGCTCGACGGCAGCCTGCCCGACGGATTCGCCGGGGCGGGCGGCGTGGTGGCCTACGAGCCGGTCTGGGCCATCGGCACCGGCCGCACGCCGACCGAGTCCGACATCGCCGCCATCCACGCCGCGATCCGGGCCAAGCTCCGCGCCCGGTTCGGCGAGGCGGGCGGGACGCTCCGCATCCTTTACGGCGGCTCCGTGAAGCCCGCCAACGCCAAGGCGATCCTGGCGCTGGAGAACGTGGACGGCGCCCTGGTGGGCGGGGCGAGCCTGGTCGCGGCCGACTTCCTGGCCATCGCCGCGGCGGCTGCCGCCTGAGGTGCGCGGTCCTGCCGCCGCCGCGCCGCTGCTGATCGGCTCGGAGATCTACCGCGGCTCCACCTACGGCCCGAAGCACCCGCTCGCCATTCCGCGCGTGTCCACCACGCTCGACCTGATCCGGGCGCTCGGCTGGCTCGACCCGGCGCGGTACATCGACAGCCCGCGCGCGACGCCGGACGCGCTCGCCCGCTTCCACCACCCCGAGTACATCGCCGCCCTCCGGCGCGCGGAGGAAACGCGGCGGGCGGACCCGGCCGACCGCGAGCGCTTCGGCATCGGCGCGCACGGCAATCCGGTGTTCCGCGAGGTTTTCTCCCGGCCCGCCACCGGCGCCGGCGGAACCACGTTCGCGGCGCGGCTGACGCTCGCCGGCGGCGGCACCGTCCACGTGCCCGGCGGCGGCACCCACCACGGCCAACCGGCGCGGGCCAGCGGCTTTTGTTACCTGAACGACGCCGTGCTGGGCCTGCTCGCGTGGCTGGACGGCGGGCTCGACAACCTCCTGTACGTGGACATCGACGCGCACCACGGCGACGGCGTCGAGGACGCCTTCCGCGACGACCCGCGGGTGTTCACGCTCAGCATCCACGAGAAGGAACGCTGGCCGCACACCGGCCGGGTGGAGGACCGCGCCGGCGGGCACGCCCGCAACCTGCCGGTGCCGCCCGGCTTCAACGACAGCGAGATGCTGTGGCTGCTGCATCAAGCGGTGCTGCCCATCGCGCGCCACCTGCACCCGCAGGCGGTCATGCTCCAGTGCGGCGCCGACGCGCTGGAGGAGGATCCGCTGTCCCGCTTGTCGCTTTCCAACAACGCCCATTGGGGCGTGGTGCGGGCGCTGATGGGGATGTCGCCGCGCTTCGTCGTGCTGGGCGGCGGCGGCTACAATCCGTGGGCGGTCGGGCGCTGCTGGGCGGGCGTGTGGGGCACGCTCAACGGCCACGCGATCCCGGAGCGCCTGCCGCCGACGGCCGAGGCGGTGCAGCGCGGCCTGTCCTGGGACCGCTCCGCCGGCCGCAGCCCGCCGGAGCACTGGTTCACCACCTTGCGCGACCCGCCGCGGCCGGGCGTGGTGCGGACGGAGGTGCAGCGCCTCGCCGCCGGCGCCGTGCGCGACCTGCCGCCGCCGCCGGGCGCCGTCACGCCGGAGACAGGTCCAGCACGGCCCGCGCGAAGGCCTCCGGCGCTTCCTGCGGAAGGTTGTGCCCCGCCAGCGGAATGACGCGGCGCTCGTAGGGACCGGAGAAGTGCCGCGCGTGGCGCTCGGACGCCGCCAGCGGCCCGACGCCGTCGCCGGCGCCGTGCGGCGCGATCGTCGGCACGCCGACGCGGGGCTGCGCCGCCAAGCGCGCCTCTACCTGCGCCAGCGCCGGGTCGCCGGGGGCGTAGCCGAAGCGGTGGCGGTAGGAGTGGATGACGACGTCCACGAAATCCGGGTTGTCGAAGGCCCGCGCGCTTTCCTCGAATGTGGCCTCGCCGAAGCCCCAGTTCGGCGACCACAGCCGCCAGAGCAGCCGCGCGATGCCGCGCCGGTCCGCCTCCAGCCCGGCCCGGCCGCGCTCGGTGTTGAAGTAGTACTGGTACCAGAGCCGGTGTTCCTGCTCGGGGTCGAGCGGGCGCGCGGCGGCGGCGATGTCCTGGATGTTGTAGCCGGTGCAGGTCACGAGGCCGGCGCAGCGCTCCGGCCAGAGCGCCGCCACGACACAAGCGGCCCGCCCGCCCCAATCGTAGCCGGCCAGCACCGCGCGGCCGATGGACAAGGCGTCCAGCAGGTGCAGCAGGTCCTGGCCCAGCGCCGCCTGCTCGCCGCTGCGGGGCGTGCCGGCGGACAGGAAGCGCGTCGGCCCGTAGCCGCGCAGGTACGGCACGACGCAGCGCCGCCCGGCCGTCGCCAGGATCGGCACCACCGCGTCGTAGGCCCGGGGCGCGTAGGGGAAGCCGTGCAGGAGCACGACCGGCGGCCCGTCCGGCGGCCCGGCCTCCTCGTAGGCGATGTCGAGGACCGGGGTGCGGGCGGTGCGGATGGCGGCGGTCATGCCGTCGATCATGCGCCCGTGCGCCGCGATCGGGGAGGGGGCGGCTTGGTCGCGGCGGCCGCGGGTGGCATCGTGCGCGGCATGATGCGCCGATCGCTAGCGTCCTTGCCCGCCGCCGCCCTGCTCGCCGGGGGCGGCGAGGCCCGCGCCCAAACCGGGCCCCAGCCCAAATTGCCGCAGGAGCGCCTCGTCATCGTTTCGCGCGACGGCGCGCGGCACGAGTTCCAGGTGGAGATGGCCGTCAGCCCCGAGCACCAGACGGTCGGGCTGATGTTCCGCGAGGCGGTCGGGCCGGACGAGGGGATGCTGTTCGACTGGGGCGCCCCGCGCGAGTCGAGCATGTGGATGCGCAACACCCTGGTGCCGCTCGACATGCTGTTCATCGCCGCCGACGGCCGCGTCCACCGCATCGCCGAGCGGACTGTGCCGCACTCCTTGGCCCCGGTGGACAGCCGCGGGCCGGTGCGGGCCACCCTGGAACTGGCCGGCGGCACGGCGGAGCGCCTGAACCTCCGCGTCGGCGACCGCGTGCTCCACCGCATTTTCGGCACCGCGCCCTGACGCCGGCGGGCGTGACTCCGGCGAGCCTTGCCGCGGCGCTGCCGAAACCATAGGTTCCCTGCCGTTCGGGGCGTGGCGCAGCCTGGCAGCGCGCCTGTTTTGGGTACAGGAGGTCGTGGGTTCGAATCCCGCCGCCCCGATGCCACGGTCCGCACGCCATCCACCTGAGGCACCGAACAGCAGCATGAACGCCGACAGGCCGCCGGCCCGCATCTTCGTCCCGCCCCGCTCCACCATGACCTCCGGCAAGGGCCGCGCCCGCGGCTGGGTGCTGGAGTTCGTGCCCGCCGAGCGCCAACAGCCCGACCCGCTCATGGGCTGGGTCGGCTCCGGCGACACCGACAACCAGGTGCGCCTCCATTTCGACTCTCGCGAAGAAGCCGTGGCCTACGCCGAAGCGAACGGCATCGCCTACGAGGTGGAGCAGCCCAAACCCGTCGTTTTCCGGCCCAAGTCCTACGCGGAGAATTTCCGCTACGGCCGCACGGAAAACTGGACGCACTGACCGCCGCCGGGCAGACAATGGCGGCCGGCAGCGCCCTTAGCTCAGCAGGATAGAGCAACGGATTTCTAATCCGTAGGTCGTTGGTTCGAATCCAACAGGGCGCGCCAGCGCCGCCCGCGGCCCTTTCCCCTTCGGCACGCCCCCGACGTGAGCCGCCGACTCCCCACATCCGCCAGAGATGCTGCGCCGCCCGGCCCAGTGGGGCGCGAGGCGCCCGTGCCGCCGCGCCCGCCCATCCCGGAACCCGGCCGCGCCGGCGGACGCTACGCCGGCGCATTCGACCGTCGGATTTGCCGCTGATCTACATCCACGCCGCCACCGGCGGGCTGGGGACGCGCGGTCAGCGGCGAAGCGACACAGGGAGAGGAACGAGCATGAACCCGGTCCTGCAGTTCGCCTTGGCGCTGCTCCCCATCGCAACCGTGTTCGTGCTGCTGGTCGTGCTCGAACGGTCGGCCAAGTTCTCGATGCTGGTGGCCTACGTCGTGACCGCGCTGACCGCGCTCCTGCTCTGGGGGACCGATCTCGCCAAGGTCCTGGGCGCCTCCGTCAACGGCCTCGTGACGGCGGTGAGCCTGCTCTACATCGTGTTCGGCGCCATCCTCGTCCTCTACACGCTCGAGGAAAGCGGGGCGATCCGGGCCATCAGGAGGGGCTTCACCAGCGTCTCGCCCGACCGGCGCGTCCAGGTGATCATCATCGCGTGGCTGTTCGGTTCGCTGATCGAGGGCGCGTCCGGCTTCGGCACGCCGGCGGCGATCGCGGCGCCGCTCCTGGTCGCCGTGGGATTCCCGGCCATGGCGGCGGTGATGGTCACGCTGATCATCCAGAGCACGCCGGTCTCGTTCGGCGCGGTGGGCACGCCGATACTCGTCGGGGTGCGCACGGGCCTCGCCAACCAGCAGGTGGTCGAGGCCACCATCGCGCCGGTGCCGTTTCACGAGTACCTGCTCGGCGTGGCGACGAGCGTCGCGTTCATCCACGCGCTGATCGGCTTCCTGATCCCGTTGATCATGGTCGGCATGCTGACCCGGTTCTTCGGCGCCAACCGCTCCTTCGCCGACGGCTTCCGCAGTTGGCAGTTCGCGCTGTTCGCCGGCCTCGCCTTCACCGTCCCCTACTACGCGATCGCGTCGCTGCTCGGCCCGGAATTCCCGTCGCTGGTCGGCGGCATCCTCGGCCTGCTGATCGTCGTGCCCGCGGCGCAGCGCGGCTGGTTCGTCCCCGCCGACCGGTTCGACTTCCCGCCCCGGGCGGCTTGGGACCAGGCCTGGGTCGGCAAGCTCGACGACCTCGAGGACGACCGGACCGACGCCCCCGCCATGCCGCTTTTGAAGGCCTGGGCGCCCTACGTGATCGTCGTCCTGCTGCTGATCGCCACGCGGACGGTCGACCCGCTCAAGGCTTGGCTGACCTCGCCCGGCATGACCCTCGCCTTCCGCGACCTGTTCGGCTCCGGGATCAACGCCAGCGTCCAGCCCCTCTACCTGCCGGGCACGATCCTGATCCTCGCGTCGGCGATCACCTACTTCTACCACCGCATGTCGGCGCGGGAGTACGCGAACGCGGTGCGCGCGTCGGGCACGACGATGCTGGCGGCCGCGCCGGCGCTTATGCTGGCCGTGCCGATGGTGCAGGTGTTCCTCAACTCGGCCTCGGGCAGCTACGCCAGCATGCCGATCGTGCTCGCCCAGGGCGTTTCCGCCGTCGCCGGCGCCTCCTGGCCGCTGTTCGCCCCGCTGATCGGCGCGATGGGCGCCTTCATCGCGGGCTCCAACACGATCAGCAACATGATGTTCTCGCTGTTCCAGTTCTCGACCGCGGAGCAGATCGGGCTGGGCGCCGCGGGCGCTGGCTTGGTCGTGGCGCTCCAGGCGGTCGGCGGCGCCGCCGGCAACATGATCTGCGTCCACAATGTCGTGGCCGCCTCGGCCACCGTCGGGCTGGTGGACCGCGAGGGCGAGATCATCCGCAGGACCTTGATCCCGATGGCCTACTACGTCGTCCAGGCCGGCCTCATCGGCACCGCGTTGATCAAGGGCGGCGTGAACGCCTGGTGGCTGGCAGCCGTGGTCTGGGCCGGCGCCGTCCTGGTCGCCATGGCCTTCAACCGCGGCCAGGCCGCCCGTCCCGCTGCCGCCGCCCTCGGCGCCCGCTGAAGCGGGCGGCAGGAGCCGCCGCGCACAACAGGTCAGTCGGCGAGCGCGAAGCCTTCGTAGCCCTTCGCCGCCACGTCCTCGCAGATGCCGCGGTACCACGCCATGCCGCCCGCGTAGGGCATGAAGACGCGCGGCTTCCCCGGCACGTTCGCGCCGAGGTACCACGAACTCGACGCCTGCGGCAGCAGGGTGGCGTCGGCGGCCTCGTTGACGTGCTCCACCCACCTGTCCGCCGCGTCGGCTTCGGCTTCGATGAGTCCCAGGCCGCGCTTCCGCATATGCTCGATGCAGCCCGTGATCCACTCCACGTGCTGCTCGATCGCCACCGGCATGTTGCACAGCACGGAAGGGCTGCCCGGCCCGGTGACGGTGAAGAGGTTCGGGAAGCCCGGGACGCCCAGGCCGAGGTAGGTGCGCGGCCCCGCTGCCCAGGCGTCCTTGAGCCGGAGGCCGCCGCGCCCGCGGATGTCGATGTTCAGGAGGGGGCCGGTCATGGCGTCGAAGCCGGTGGCGAAGACGATGACGTCCAGCTCGTGCTCCGCGTCACGCGTCTCGATCCCGCGCGGCGTGATCCGCTCGATCGGCGAGGCGCGCACGTCCACCAGCGAGACGTTCGGGCGGTTGAAGGTCTCGAAGTACTCGGTGTCGATCGGCGGGCGCTTGGCCGCGAAGGGGTGGTCGAAGGCGGTCAGCTTGGCCGCCGTTTCCGGGTCCTTGACGATCTCGCGGATCTTCGCGCGGATGAACTCGGCGGCCGTGTCGTTCGCCGCCTTGTCGGTCAGGATGTCCCGGAACGCCGCGCGGAATTGCAGCCCTCCCTTCTCCCAGGCCGCCTCGTAGGCCGACAAACGCTCCTCCGGCGTGGCGTCCAGCGCCGAACGCTCCGAGATGGTGAAAGGGTGGCCGTTGGTGGTCGAGTGCATCACCCGCCGGATCTCGGCGTGGTTCTCCTTGGACCAGCGCAGGAAGTCCGGCGACAAAGGCGCGTTGCGGGCGGGCACGCTGTAGTTGGCCGTCCGCTGGAACACGGTGAGGTGCGCGGCCTGCGCCGCGATCACCGGCGCCGCCTGGATGCCCGTGGAGCCGGTGCCGATCTGCCCGACGCGCTTTCCGGTGAAGTCGACGCCGCCGTGCGGCCACTGCCCGGTGTGGTACCACTCGCCCTTGAATTCATCGAGGCCGGGGATGTTCGGCACGTTCGCCGTGGACAGGCAGCCGACGGCGGTGATCAGGAACCGCGCCGCGAAGCTCTCCCCGGCTTCCGTCGTCACGCGCCAGAGGTTCTCCGCCTCGTCGTGGCGCGCCGCGGAAACGCGCGTCCCGAACCGGATGTCGCGCCGGAGGTCGAAGCGGTCGGCGACGTGGTTGAGGTAGCGCAGGATCTCCGGCTGTTCCGGGTAGCGCTCCGACCACTCCCAGTCGCGCAGCAATTCTTCCGAGAAGTAGTATGAGTAGGAGTGGCTCTCGGAGTCGCAGCGCGCCCCGGGGTAGCGGTTCCAGTACCAGGTGCCCCCGACCCCGTCGCCCGCCTCCAGCACCAGCGCCGCCAGGCCGAGCCGGTCGCGCAGGCGGAGGAGCTGGTACAGGCCGGAAAAGCCGGCGCCGACGATCAGCGCGTCGTACACGCCGGACCGCCCGGCCGCGGCCTTTGGTTGCGATGCGAAACCGTCCATCGCCCTCGTTCTCTCCCGTTTCCGTCGCTTATAGGCGCTCCCGGGCCGGGCCGCTAACCGCCGGCGGCGGCGAGGCTGCCCAGCGCCACCGGGCTCGCCAAACGCCCGCCGTCGATCAGGTACTGCCCGCCGGTGATGCTGCCGGCGAGGTCGGAGCTGAGGAACAGGACGAGGCTGGCGATTTCCTCGGGCGTGGCGTAACGGCCGACCGGGATGCCGGAAAGGTACCGCTCCCGCACGCTGTTGCTGCCGCCGGGCGCCGACTGCTCCTCCAACGAGCGGATCATCCGCGTGTCGGTGGGGCCCGGGCACACCGCGTTCACCCGGATGCCGGCACGGCCGTACTCGCTGGCGGCGGTCCGGGTGAGCCCGACGACGCCGTGCTTGGAGGCCACGTAGGCGCAGAGGCCTTGCGACCCGGCGAGGCCGGCGGTGGATGCGGTGTTGACGACCGAACCGCCGCCTTGGCGCACCATCACCGGCAACACGTGGCGGAGGCCGAGGAACACCCCTTTCAGGTTCACCGCGACCACGGCGTCGAACATCTCCTCGTCGTACTCGGCGGTGGGGCGGAGCTTCCCCTCGATGCCGGCGTTGTTGAAGAAGCAATGGATGCCACCGTAGGCGTCGAGCGCCGTCTCCACGTAGCCCCGGACCTCGGCCGATTTCGTCACGTCGGCCCGGACGAAGCGCGCTTCGCCGCCGGCTTCCCGCGCGAGCCTCGCCGTTTCCTCGCCGCCGGGCGCCTCGCGGTCCACCACGACGACTCGCGCGCCATGCCGCGCGAAGGCGACGCATGCGGCGCGCCCGATGCCGCCGGCCCCGCCGGTCACGACCGCGACCTTGCCCTTGAAGTCCATGGATGCCTTTCTCCTCCCTGTCCGGCGAGACTACGCCCGCGGGCGAGGATGGCCACCCTCGCGCGCCCTCCAGCCCCTGCCGGGGGCGAGGTGCGAGTCATGGTCCTCAGGCGGGTCCGCAGGGTGGGCGATCAACCGTCGAGCACGGCGCGGGTCCGGGCCGCCAGGTCGGCGTAGGTGAAGGGCTTGGTGATCACCTCCGAGCCGGCCGGGAGCCACCCCGCGCGCTGCGCCGCGCCCTGCGCGTAGCCCGTGGTGAAGAGCACCTTGAGCCCGGGCCGCAGCGCCCGCGCCCGCTCCGCGAGGTGTGGACCCGTCATGCCGCCCGGCAGGATCACGTCGGTGAACAGCAGGTCCACGCGCAGCGTACGGCCCGGGCGCTCCAGCAGGGCGAGTGCCGCCGGCCCGTCGGCGGCCTCCAGCACGCGGTAGCCGAGCTCGCGCAGCACCTCGGCGGAGTAGGCGCGCACCTCGGCGCTGTCCTCCACCACGAGCACGGTTTCGGCGCGGGACGCCGTCGGCGCCGCCGGCGCCTCGCCGCCCTGCTCGCCCTCCGCCGCGTCGTCCACGGAACGCGGCAGGTAGAGCCTCACGCTCGTGCCCAGGCCGGGCTCCGAGTAGAGCGTCACGTGCCCGCCCGACTGCGTGACGAAGCCGTAGACCTGGCTGAGCCCCAGGCCGGTGCCCTTGCCGACTTCCTTGGTGGTGAAGAACGGCTCGAACACCCGGTCCGCGATCGACTTGTCCATGCCGCTCCCGGTGTCGGACACCGCTATGGAGACGTACTGGCCCGGCTTCACGCCGTCGTTGCGCGCCGCGTAGGCGCGGTCGAGCCGGGCGTTGGCGGTCTCGATCGTGAGGCGGCCGCCGCCCGGCATCGCGTCGCGCGCGTTCACCGCGAGGTTGAGCATGGCGTTTTCGAGCTGGTTGGGGTCGGCCTCGGCCCGCCAAAGGTCTTCCGACAGCAAAGTCTCCAGCCGGATCGTCTCGCCCAAGGTGCGCCCGAGGAGCTCCGACATCCCGGCCACCAGCCCGTTCACGTCCACCGGCCGCGGCGCGAGCGGCTGGCGGCGCGAAAAGGCCAGCAGCCGGGCCGTCAGCGCCGCCGCGCGCCGCGCGCCGTTCATGGCGTTCTCGGCCGAACGCCGCAGCTTGGCGGCGTCCTCCGGCAGGTTCCGGCGGAGGATCTCCAGATTGCCGAGCACCACCTGGAGAAGGTTGTTGAAGTCGTGCGCGATGCCCCCGGTGAGCTGGCCCACCGCCTCCATCTTCTGCGACTGCCGGAGCTGCTCCTGCGCCGCTTCCAGCTCGGCCTCGCGCGCCTTGTCCGCGGTGACGTCGCGGGCGATGCAGTAAAGGCTGTCGCCCTCCCGGGCCGCCGTCCACGACAGCCAGCGGATGGAGCCGTCGCGGTGGACGTAGCGGTTCTCAAAGTGCGGCAGCCCCTCGCGCAGGGCCCGCTCCATCGCCGAACGGCTCGGCTCCAGGTCCTCCTGGACGATGAAGCGTTCGAAGCCTTGCCCGACCAGCTCCTCCTCGGCGTAGCCGAGCGTCGCCTTCCAGGCCGGGTTGACCGCGCGGATGACGCCGTTCAGCGCCACGACCAGCAGCAGGTCGCGCGAGTTGCGCCAAATCCGGTCGCGTTCGCGCGTGCGCTCCCCGACCTCCACCTCCAGCTTGCCGGTGAACCGCCGGAGCTCCTGTTCGGCGAGCTTCTCCCGCTCGACGTCGAGCACCGCGACGACGCTCCCGGCCACGCCGCCGGTTTCCGCGTCGCGGATCGGGGTCCCGATGGCCCGTATCCAGATCCTGGCGCCGTCGCCGCGCTGGTAGTGGTACTCGCCTTCCGCGGGCTCGCCCGAAGCCAGGATGCGCGCGAGCGGGTACTCGTGCCCTTCCACCCGCCGCCCGTCCGCGTGGAACGCCACCCACTCCCCGTAGGACGCGACGTCGGGCGAGTTGATGACCGGGTGGCCCAGGATGCGCTCGATCTGGGGATTGCCGGCGACGATGCGGCCCGAGGGCGCTTCGGAGATCAGGATTCCGACCGGGACGGTCTCGAACACGGCCATGAGCCGCGCTTCGCTGTGCCGCAGCCGCTCCTCCGCCTGACGCCGGACGTGGATGTCGATCACCGAACCGACCAAGCCCAGGAATTCGCCGTCCGCGCCGAAGCGCGGCCGGGCGAGGTCGATCGCCCAACGGTACACGCCGTCCGCGCGCCGCAGCCGGTACTCCGTCCGGAACGGGCCGCGGGCGGCGTTCGCCGCGCGGAACACCCGTTCCGCCTCGTCCCGGTCGTCCGGGTGGACGGCGTCGAGCCAACCGAAGCCCAGCGCCTCGGCTTCGCTCTGGCCGGTGTAAGCGTACCAAGCACGGTTGAGGTAGGTGCAGGCACCCGTGGGGTCCGTCGTCCACAGGACGATCGGCGCTTGGTCCGCGATCCGGCGGAACCGCGGGTCGTTGCCGGCCGTGCCCTCGGCCGGCGCGGCGGCGCCCCGCCCGGGGACGTCCTGCGGGCTCACGCCCGGCCAAACCCCGGCCGGCGTGCCGCGCAGGCGCGTTCTCCTCCACGTCCCATCCGCCCCGGGACCGCACGCCAACCCATCGCCGCACGACTCCCCAACCGTTCACGCCGGCCTGGCCAAGCGCGGCCCTGCCGACGCGCCGTCCCTGTCCCTCCGGAAGTAACAGATGCCCGCGCGGGTGCCCACCGCATTCCGCGGCCGGGGGCGGCGGGCCGCCGCCCCCGGCCGCTGCGCTTGCCGCGCGGACTTGCCCGGCTATCCTCGGGCCGGAGGCCCTGCGGCAACGGGCCGCAACCGGAGGAAGGCACCCCATGACGCCCAGTGCCGGGAGCGCGGACGCGCCGCCGCGTGCCGCGTGGCACGAAACCGTCGTCGAAGCCTTCAAGGCGAACGAGGTCCGCCTGATCCCTTACGTCCCGGACAACGTGCTCAAGCCGTTGATCGCGGCCGTCCACGCCGATCCCTTCTTCACGGCCTTCCCCGCGGCGCGGGAGGAGGAGGCGGTGGGCATCGTCGCCGGCGGCTGCATGGCGGGGGTGCGGGGCGCCGTGCTGATGCAGACCAGCGGCTTCGCCACCCTGGCCAACGTGCTCGCCTCCCTGCCGTGCGCCTTCCAGATCCCGGTGCTGCTCGTGGTCAGCGAGCGGGGGACGCTCGGCGAGTTCAACCTCGGCCAAGCCATGGTGTGGCGCACCATGCGCCCGGTCCTGGAGGCGCTCGGCATGGAGCACCACACCATCACCCGCCTCGACGAATGCGGCTTCGTTTGCGACCGCGCGATCAAGCAAGCCGTGGCGACGCAGCAGCCGGCGGCGCTGATCCTGTCGCCGCTGCTCACCGGCGGGAAGGCGCCCGCGCGGCAGGCTGACGCGTGAGCGTGAGCACGGCCGTGCCCGGGACCGGCGGCACCGCCACCGGCGCCCACAACGCGCGGCGCATGCACCGCGCCGACCTGATGCGCCGCCTTTCCGCCCGGCTCACCCGGGGCGAGGCCGTCGTCGGCGGCATCGGCAACACGAATTTCGACCTTTGGGCGGCCGGGCACAGGCCGCAGAACTTCTACATGCTCGGCAGCATGGGCTTGGCCGTGCCGATAGCGCTCGGCGTGGCGCTGGCGCAGCCCGGGCGCCGGGTGTTCGCGCTGGAGGGCGACGGGTCGTTGCTCATGCAACTCGGCTGCTTGGCCACGGTGGCGAGCCAGGCGCCGCGCAACCTGGCGATCCTGGTGTTCGACAACGGCGCCTACCAGATCACCGGCGGCCAGCCCACGCCGGCGGTAGCGGCCGGCGCGGACTTCATGGCAGTGGCCCGCGGCTGCGGCCTCGCCGGCGCGGCCTGGGCGGCCGACGAGGCGGAATTCGAGCGCATGCTAAACCATTGCCTCGCCGCGGACGGTCCGCACGTCGTCGGCCTCAAACTCGACGACCGGCCGCCGGCCGGGCAAACCGAGCGCGATCCCGCGCAGATCCGAGACCGCTTCATGCGCGGATTGGGGGCAAAGCGCTCGGCCTTGCCGGGGTGAGCCCGGCGAGTGCGCCCGGGCGGCAGGCAGGTCGTGCGCGCCTCGCGCTCCCGGTGGGGGCGGGAATCGCCGAGGGGAACGAAGCGACGCCGAGGCACCGGTCCGGCCCGGCCGGGCGGCTTTCAAGGGTCGTGCGCTGCCGTTGCCTTGGCCGCGCTCAGGCGCAGCCTCCCCGCCGCGGCCTCGAAGCAACCTGGCTCGCGCAACGTCCACCAGTCGGACAGTTCGGCGGTGCAAACGTAGATCTCCGCCCCCGCCAGGCGCAGGAACAGCGTCTTCCCTCGGACCTCGAGCGCGGCAGCGCCAAAGCTGAGGGCCAAGCACGGCCAGGGGCGGCGGCGCGCCGACGTGCGTACCACGGGTCCGTCCGCGGTGGTGTCGGGAACAGTGGCGCTCATCACGATCCTCGGGGCGACGCGCCTGGGGGGGAACGGGGCGCGTCCGGAACAACTAACCCCAAACCGTATCTATTTTGCAAACATAATATCGCCTTGGGCGATCAGCAATGCCGTCGAAACCAGAGCTGCAACGGCCGGGGGGACGAGGACGGAGGCCGCACCCTTCGAGGCATGCTTCGGACGTGTGGGGAGCGGCCGGCGCGTGCTTGGCGGCGCGTGCTTGGCAACGATGGCTCCGGCGGTTGGATTCGAACCAACGACCAACGGATTAACAGTCCGCTGCGCTACCGCTGCGCCACGCCGGATCAGCCACGGAGGACGCGCCTATAGCAAGGCCCGGCCACGGGCGGAAGCCCCGCCGCTCCCGCGCTGGAGGTCCGGGGCGGAATCGAACCGCCGTGGAGGGATTTGCAGTCCCTAGCCTGACCACTCGGCCACCGGACCGCGCGGCGGCGGCGGGGCACTGTATCGGGCGGGGCACAGGCCCGGTCAAGCCGGCCCGGCGCCGGCTGGCGCGCGCCGGACGCGGCGCCTATTAAGCCCGCGGCTTGCGAAGGTGTCTGCCGATGGGCTCTGCTTGATGGATTACGCGGATGCGCGCAGGCGCATGGTCGACGGGCAGCTCCGCCCCAACAAGGTGAACGACCCCCGCCTGCTGGAAGCGGTGCGCGACCTTCCCCGCGAGCGTTTCCTGCCGCCGGCGCTGCGCGCGCGGGCCTACGTGGACGAGGACGTGGCGTTGCCCGGCGGGCGGGCGATGATGGAGCCCATGGTGATCGCGCGGCTGGTGCAGCTCCTCGAAGCCCGGCCCGGCGAGCGCGTGCTGGTGGTGGGCGCCGGCACCGGGTACGGCGCGGCCGTGCTGGCCCGCATTGGGGCCGCCGTGACGGCGGTGGAGGAGGACGGGGCGCTCGCGGCCATCGCCCGCGAGGCGTTCGCGGAATGCCTGCCGCCCGCCGCGATCCACCTGACGGACCGCCTCCCGTCCGACGGCGCGGCCTTCGACGCTGTGCTGGTCGAGGGCGAGGTCCCCGCCGTGCCGGAAGCCGTTTCCGGCCTGCTCGCCGAAGGCGGCAGGCTCGCCACGGTGGTCGGGGCGGGGCGGCGGAACGGGGTGGCGGTGCTGGGGCGGCGCATCGGCGGCGCCTTCACCGTGTCGCCGGTCTTCGATTGCGCGGTGTCCGCCTTGCCGGGCTTCGCGGCGCCGGCGCGCTTCGTGTTCTGAGGGCCGCCGGGGCGGAACGGGGCTCCTCCGCGCGGGTGGGGGCCCGTTCGCCGCCGGGCAGTGTTGCCGGGAACACGGTCCGGTTCGGTGCGCACGGAGCGCGAAGTGCCGCATTGGCACGGGGCCGAATCCGGCTATGGTGCCAGCGCCGCGCCGGGCGCCCTGGTGTCCGCCGCGCGCCCGCGCATGGGGGGCGCCGCGGGACGGGGCGGACGGGCGCGCCGGGGGGCGTGTCGGTCCCCGGCCAGGCCGACGCCGTGACGCAGGCGGCGTCCGATTTCGGGACGCGGCGGCCATGCCGCGATGGAAGGACCGGGCCACTATGACTCTCCGCCGCCACGCCACGCCCCGAACCCTCGCGCTCGCGCTGGCGGTTCCCGGCCTCGTCGCCGTGGCGCAGCAGCCCGCGTGCGCGCAGTCCCTGTCCGAAGCGCTCGCGCAAGCCTATTCCAACAACCCCACGCTGCTGGCGGCGCGCGCCCAGCTCCGCTCGGTGGACGAGAACGTGCCCCAGGCACTCGCCGGTTGGCGGCCCACCGTGTCGATCACGTCCGCCGTCGGCGTCACGGACTCCCGTTCCCGGGCGCTCCAGGGCGACTACGACCTCGTCGAGCGGCGTACCTTCTTCCGGCAGCCCCCGGTCGCGCCCAACACCACCCACATCGAGCGCAGCACGGCGCAGAACAGCATCGTCATCACCCAGCCGGTGTTCCGGGGCGGCCGCACCGTCGCCGGGACGCGGCGCGCCGAGAACCAGGTGCTGGCCCAGCGCGCGCGCCTGCTGCAAACCGAGCAGCAGGTCCTGCAGCAGACGATCGAGGCCTACGTCAACGTCATCCGCGACCAGGAACTGCTGCGGCTCAACATCAACAACGAGCAGGTGCTCACCGAGCAGCTCCGCGCCACCAGCGAGCGATTCCGCGTGGGCGAGATCACGCGCACGGACGTGGCCCAGGCGGAAAGCCGCTTGGCGGCCGCGCGCGCGGCCCGCACCCAATCGGAAGGCAACCTGCAGATCAGCCGGGCGGCCTTCCAACGCTTGGTCGGCTTCGCGCCGCAGCGTTTGGTGGCGCCGCAGCCGCTGCGGGTGCCCGTCCGCACCGCGCAGGAAGCCGGGCAGATCGCTTCTTCCAACAACCCCAACGTCGTGGCGGCGCTGTTCGACGAAGCCGGCGCCCGCGACAACGTCGACATCCAGCTCTCCGCGCTCCTGCCCCAGCTCTCCGTGCAAGGCCAGGCTTTCCGCAACGACAACCAGTTCGGCCCGCACACCCGCATCACCGGCGGGCAGCTCACCGCCAACCTCACCGTCCCGCTCTACCAGGGCGGGGCCGAGTACGCGCTGGTGCGGCAAGCGCGGCAGCAGGCGCAGCAATTCCGCCAAACGGTGGACGAGCAGCGCCGCGCCGCCACCCAGCAGGCCGTGCAGGCCTGGGAGCAGTACCAGAGCTCGCGCGCCCAGGTGGACTCGCAGCGCGCCGCCATCCGGGCGTCCGAGATCGCGCTCGACGGCGTGCAACGGGAAGCGATCGTGGGCAGCCGCACGACGCTGGAGGTGCTGAACCAGGAGCAGGAGCTGCTCCAAAACCGCACAAACCTGGTGCAGGCGCTGGCCACCGCCGTGTTGCAATCCTACACCCTGGCCGCTGCCGTCGGCCGGCTCACGGCGCAGGACCTCGGCTTGGACGTGGAACCCTACGATATGCGCGCCTACTACAACGCCGTACGCAACCGCTGGGCGGGCCTCGGCGACTATTCCAACGTCGCCGAGCCGCGGGACGCGGCGGCCCAGCCCGTGTCGTCCTCCAACCGCGGCGGCGCCGCGCAGGCGTCGGAGCGCCGCTGATGGCGGAACAGCCCGCGCCGGACCGGCCGCCGGCGACCACGCCGCCGCCGCAACAGGCGGGGATGCAGCCGCAGTCGGGTGCGGCGGGCGACCCCAGCATGGAGGACATCCTGGCCTCCATCCGGCGCATCCTGAACGAGGACGAGCCGACCGGCGGGGGCGGCGGCCCGACCGGCTCGCCGC